>NZ_JBFRFV010000004.1:0-322728 GCF_052115005.1 Massilia sp. 2TAF26 | reverse complement strand
GGATGCTGGCACTTCATCAAACGCCCACACTTATCGACTGTTGATTGTTAAAGATCGTATTCGGTACTGCCTTGCTGCATCCGGCGAATCGTTTTGTTCGTCAGCAGCAGAGGAATGAGATTATGCAGTGTTTCGCTTAACTCGTCAACTCCATCTTTTTCTTCAGCGCCAGCGGTGTTATCAAAACACCTAGCCCAACTACTTGATTTCGTTCAGCTTTTCCTGCGCTGCAGAAGCAGGACGCGCACTATAGCAAACGGCACCGGGGCGCGCAAGCCCGTTCGCGACACACCTCAAGTAAAAGCTTGAGCAGAGAACATTGCCCCGGACCACTCTACTGTATTGATGCTCATCAGCAGACAGCAAGATCCGCCGAACTCCCCCCGATTGCGCTCTTAAGCTGGGTTCGCAGCACTTTTTGACGGCGTCCATCCCGGCATCGATGCCTGCCGCCGGGCCAATCGACGAGACCCATTCGGAGGCAATATGAAATTCCTCGCGCATACCTGCGTGCCCGTTCTTGCGCTCTTGCTGTTCGGCGCAGCACCGAGCCAGGCGCAAGACAACAAGCAAGACAACAGGCAAGGCAGCAAGCTGGCCAACAATATGGTGAGCCTGACCAACCCGGACGCCAGGGCGATCGCTGCCTACTGGACGCCGGCGCGCCTCAAGGCGGCCCGTCCTCTTCCCCTGCCGCTGGCTTCATCCAAGGTCATCCGCAGGCAGGCGGAGCCGCGCACCGATGAGCAGGTCCAGGGCGCCGACGGCCGCGCCCCGGCCATGCAGACGCCGCCCTCCGTGATAAAACAGCTGTTCAAACCGGACACCACGCAGAAGCGCAACACGGGCGTGGTGTCCCCGGGAGCCGTCGGCATCTTCGGCGCGCATTACACCAGCAGCCGCGTATTCCCCATGTTCACCGGTGCGTCCGCCCCCTTCTCCGCGGACCGCGCCTATCCGTATATAACGGCGGGCACGCTCTTCTTCTCGATCGACGGCCAGCCCTACCTCTGCTCGGCGTCGGTGATCCAGCACCGCATCGTCGCCACGGCCGGCCATTGCGTGCACAGCGGGACCTCGAGCGGCTTCCATAGCAACTGGCTGTTCGTGCCGGCATTTCGCGACGGCACCGCTCCCCTGCTGACCTGGAACTGGAGCGTCGTGATCGTGACCGGTGACTGGGCCTTCGGCGGCGGCGAGGTGCCGAATGCCGCGGATTACGCGATGATCGTCTTCGACGACCAGCCGGTGGGCGGCCGCACGCGTGCCCTGGGCGACCTGACCGGATGGCTCGGCTGGCAGACCCTGAGCCTGGCGGACAACCACACCTCCAAGCTCGGCTATCCCTGCAATCTCGACGGCTGCGAGAAGATGCAGATCATCACCAGCGCGGCCTTCCAGGTCGTCGAGCCGAACAATGTCGAGTACGGCTCGGACGCCGAGGGCGGCTCCAGTGGCGGACCGTGGATCCAGAACTTCCAGCAGTTGCAGGACGGCGGTGCTAGCGGCAAGAACAATGGATCGAACCGGGTGGTCGGCGTGACGTCCTACGGCTACGTCCCGCGCGACCCCAAGGTCCAGGGCGCGTCGATTCCCGATGGCCGCTGGATCAATCTCCTCAGCGCCCTGTGCGGCTGGGCACCGGGGAATTGCCTCTGATGTAAACCAGAGGCAGGCAGGATCACAGGCCTTCGAAGTTCGGCTTGCGTTTCTCCAGGAAGGCCTTCATGCCCTCCTTCTGCGCCGGCGTACCGAAGCCGGCGTGGAAGTAGCGGCGCTCGTAGCGCACGCCTTCGGTCAAGGTGGTCTCGAAGGCGCGGTTGACCGAGTCCTTGATCTGCATGGCGACCGACACCGGCATCGCGGCGATGGTGTTCGCCACCGCCAGCGCTTCTTCCATCACGGTATCGGCCGGGAACACGCGCGACACCAGGCCGGTGCGCTCGGCTTCGGCGGCGTCGATCATGCGGCAGGTCAGGAGCATGTCCATGGCTTTCGACTTGCCGATGGCGCGCGGCAGGCGCTGGGTGCCGCCGGCGCCCGGAGTCACGCCGACCTTGATTTCCGGCTGGCCGAACTTGGCGCTGTCGCCGGCGATCAGGAAGTCGCACATCATCGCCAGCTCGCAGCCGCCGCCCAGCGCATAGCCGGAGACGACGCCGATCACCGGCTTGCGCACGTTCAGGATGTGCTCCCAGTTGCGGCCGATGTAGTTGCCGGGATAGGTGTCGGCATAGGTGTAGTCGGCCATGGCGGCGATGTCGGCGCCCGCCGCGAAGACCTTCTCGCTGCCGGTCAGGACGATGACGTTGATTGCCGGGTCGGCGTCGAACTTGGTCAGCGCGTCGCCCAGCTCGTTCATCATATTGTCGTTCAGCGCATTCATCGCCTTCGGACGGTTCAGGCGGATCACGACAACCTTGCCGTGATTCTCGATCAGCAGGTCAGAATATTCCATGGGACATCCTTTAATAAGATAACCCTTCGATTGTAGCGCCTTGGGTGGCATAAATGGCAAGGGCGCTTTGTTATCATTGCGTGGTGTCTCCAATTACTTTCCTCCGCAAACTGAACGGCGATCCGCAGCTGCGCAATCCCGATTTCCGCCGCTTCTGGTTCAGCAGCATCCTCAGCAATTTCGGCGCCCAGATCACGCTGCTGGCCCTGCCCATCTGCGCGGCCCTGCTGCTGCACGCCACCCCGGCCCAGATGGGCACCCTGGCGGCGCTCGGCTCCCTGCCCTTCCTGGTCTTCGGCCTGCCCGTCGGGGTCCTGCTCGACCGCAGCCGGCGCCTGCCCGTCATGCTGTGCAGCGACGCGATGGTGGCGCTGAGCCTGGCCAGCGTGCCCTTCGCCTGGTGGCAGGGCTGGCTCAGCATCCACTGGATGTACGCGGTCGAGTTCGTCCTCGGGACCGGCCTGGTGGTGGGCGGCGGCGCCGAGCAGATCTTCATGACCTTCCTGGTCGGGCGCGACGGCCTGATCGATGCGCAATCGAAGTTCGCTGCCACCGAATCGGCCTCGCGCCTGCTGGGTCCCGGCCTGGCCGGCGTGCTGGTGCAGGCGCTGGGCGCGCCCTTCGCCATCCTCTTCAATGTGGCGGGCTTCACGGTCTCGATCTGGAACCTGCGGCGCGTCAAGGCGCGCGAGCCGCAGCCGGTGCCGCCGGAATCGCATGTTCTGCGCGACATACTGGACGGCCTCGCCTTCGTCTGGCGCCAGCCGGTGCTGCGCCTGCTGGCCTGGACCTCGGCCTGCTGGCACCTGCTGTTCTACGGCTACATGGCGCTCTACGTGCTGTTCGCCACTCGCGAGCTCGGGATGTCGCCGGGGATGATGGGCTCGGCCCAGATGCTGGGCGGAGTCGGCGTGCTGGCCAGTTCGGTGCTGCTGAAGCCCCTGACGGCGCGCTTCGGCGCCGGCGGCACGGTCGCGATCGGGCTGTGTGCATCAAGCATCGGCTTCGTGCTGATGCCGGTCATTCCACGCGACCTGTTCGGCAGCAGTACGGCCAGCGCGGCCGCCTATGCGCTGGTGGTGTTCTGGCTGGATTGCGGCGCCACCCTGTTCTTCCTGCCCTACCTGGCCCTGCGCCAGCGCGTGACGCCGGACGCCTTCCTGGGCCGGATGACCTCGACCATGCGCTTCATGACGGTGGCGATGGCGCCGGTGGGCGCGGCCGGCGCCGGGCTGCTGGCGGAACGGATCGGCGTGCGCGCCGGCCTGGGCGTGGTGGCGGCCGGCGCCCTGCTGCTGACCCTGGGCACCCTGTTCGGCACCCGGCTGCACAAGATTCGCGCCTGAAAGCGCCTGCCTGAACGGCCGGGCAAGTAGCGTCAGCGTGAAGCCTGCACGGTCGCCGGCCGGGGCAGCAGCACCCACAGCTGGCCGCGCTGCTTCATGCGCCCGGCATTGTCGGCCGCCTGGTCGCCGAAGCCGAAGAAGAAGTCGGCGCGCACGGCGCCGCGGATGGCGCCGCCGGTATCCTGGCCCATCACCAGGCGCTGCACCGGCACCTCGCTGGCCGGTTCGGTGGTCGACAGGAAGATCGGCGCGCCCAGCGGCAGGAAGGACGGGTCGATCGCCACCGAGCGGCTCGGGCTCAAGGGCACGCCCAGCGCGCCTTTCGGGCCGACGCCGGGATCGGGCAGGCGCTCCTCGCGGAAGAAGATATAGCTCGGATTGACGTTGAGGAGTTCCTGGCGGCGCTCCGGATGGGCGGCGATCCAGGCCTTGATGCCCTGGGCCGAGGCCTGGCCGGCCGTCAGTTCGCCCTGTTCGACCAGCCAGCGCCCGATCGCCTTGTAGGGATGGCCGTTCTGGTCGGCATAGGCGATGCGCACAGTCTCGCCGGAATCGTCGAGCTCCACCCGTCCCGAACCCTGGACTTCGAGGAAGAAAGCTTCAACCGGATCGTCGACCCAGACCAGTTCCTTGCCCGGCAGCCGCGCGCGCTCGATCTCGGCGCGGGTGCCGTAGGGCACCACGGTCTTGCCGACCAGGCGGCCGCGAAGGCGCATGCCCTTCAGGCTCGGATAGACGCTGGCCAGGTCGACGGTGACGAGGTCGTCCGGCACCTTGTAGAGCGGCGTCTGGTAGGCGCCGCCGCGCTTGCGCGAACCGTGCAGCATCGGTTCGTAGTAGCCGGTAATCAGGCCGGTGTCCGCGCCATCCGCGGCGCGCACCAGGTTGGGCACGAAATACGTTTCGAAATACTGGCGGATCGCCACGCCGTCGCCGGTATCGACCAGCTTGGCGGCCGCGCAGGGCGTCTTCCAGTCCGGCTTGTTCCCCAGCGCGCGGCAGGACGACAGGTAGGCCGGCCAGGCCTGGCGCAGGTCGTCCTCCTGCCAGCCCGGCAGCGCCTCGAAGCCGACCGGGGTCAACAAGGGAGCGGCGGGCGGCTGCTGTCCCGGTCCGTTCGGCACCGGCGCCACCGGCGGCGGGATCTTGATGGGTGGCTGGGGCTGGGGCTGAGGCTTCGGCTGGGGCGAAGGCACAGGCCGGGGTTTCGGTGGCGCCGTGGTACAGGCGGCCAGCAAGGCGGCAATGGAAACCAACCCGGCGAGGCCGCGGGCGGGTACACTTCGGCGTGTCGAAAACATAAGGAACCGTTATGTGGATACTGGTATTGGAAGCGGGAGCGGCCCTGTGCCTGCTGATCTTCATCGTCTGGTGGACGATGTTCTCCGGGCGCAAGTAAGGCCCGGGGCGCGCAGGCTCAGTGCAGGGCGCGCGGCAGCGACAGCACGAATTCCGGGATCGTGACTTCGAAACGGTGGCCGTCTTCGGCCACGAAGAAGTATTCGCCGGTCATCGAGCCCTGGGCCGTTTCCAGCTGGGTGCCGCTGGTGTATTCGAATTCTTCGCCCGGCTTGAGCAGCGGCTGGTGGCCGACCACGCCCAGGCCGCGCACTTCCTGGGTCTTGCCGCTGGCATCGGTGATCACCCAGTGGCGCGAGATCAGCTGGGCCGGCACATCGCCGGTATTCTTGATCGTGATCGTGTAGGTGAACACATGCAGTGTCCGGTCCGGTTTGGATTGTTCCGGCAGGTACTGGGTCCTGACATTGATCGCGAAATCGTAGACGGCCATGGCTTTCCTTTTTTCTAAGGCGTCATCATACAACGGTGGCGGAAAGCGCGGCGTCGTACAATAGCGGTCTTTCTGAATTGCAGACTTCCAGACCGCCATGACCACCTACCGCATCGCTCCCAGCATCCTGTCCGCCGACTTTGCCCGCCTGGGCGAGGAAGTCAGGAATGTCGTTGCCGCCGGCGCCGACATCATCCACTTCGACGTGATGGACAACCACTATGTCCCGAACCTGACCATCGGCCCGATGGTGTGCCAGGCCATCCGTCCGCACGTGCAGGTGCCGATCGACGTCCACCTGATGGTCAAGCCGGTCGACCGCATCATCCCCGACTTCGCGAAAGCCGGCGCCGACATCATCACCTTCCACCCGGAAGCCTCCGAGCACGTCGACCGCACGCTGCAGCTGATCCGCGATAACGGCTGCAAGGCCGGCCTGGTGTTCAATCCGGGCACCCCGCTGCATCACCTCGACCACGTGATGGACAAGATCGACATCATCCTGATCATGTCGGTGAACCCCGGCTTCGGCGGCCAGTCCTTCATTCCGGAAGCGCTGAAAAAGGTCGCCCAGGCGCGCCGCCTGATCGACGAATCCGGCCGCGACATCATGCTGGAGGTCGACGGCGGCATCAAGGCCGACAACATCGCCGCCGTGGCTGCCGCCGGCGCCGACACCTTCGTGGCCGGTTCCGCCATCTTCGGCAAGCCCGACTACAAGGCCGTGATCGACGCCATGCGCGCCGAACTGGCTTCGGTAAAGGCGAAGTAATGAGGGCCGGCGCTGCGGCAATCCAGGCCGCCATCATCGACCTCGACGGCACCATGCTGCACACGGTGCCGGATTTCGAACTGGCGCTGAACGGCATGCGCGCGGAGTTCGGCCTTGCGCCGATCGACCAGGCCACCATCGAACCGATGGTCGGCAAGGGCTCGGAAAAGCTGATCCGCGACGTGCTGGCCCTGGACTACGACAGCGCCCGCATCGACGCCGTATTCGATGACGCCATGGCCGCCTACCAGCGGCACTACCTGGCGATCAACGGCGAACGCGCCACCCTGTTCCCGGACGTGATCGAGGGACTGAAGGCCCTGAAGGCGCAAGGCCTGCGCCTGGCCTGCGTGACCAACAAGCCTGTCGCTTTCACTTTACCCCTGCTGGAGCGGAAAGGCCTGGCGCCCTGGTTCGAGCTGGTCTACGGCGGCGACTCGCTGCCGAAAAAGAAGCCCGATCCCCTGCCCTTGCAGCAGGTCTGCCGCGACTTCGGCCTCCTGCCTTCAGCCGTGGTGGCGATCGGCGATTCGAGCAACGACGCCGAGGCGGCGCGGGCCGCCGGTTGCTTTGTGCTCACTGTGCCATATGGTTATAACCACGGAATGCCTGTGCAAACTATTAATTCCGATGGTATAGTTGATTCGCTGCTCGATGCAGCGAAGCTGATATCTGCTCACAACAGTACGTCAAACTAACTTATCTATACATGTTTTTCACCAAAAAACACACCGTCAACCAAACCGGCGCCCTCGAGGCCTGGCTGTGGCGACGCTGGCAATCCTGGGCTAACTAAACCCCGTTGATTGCTGCCGGTGCACGCCCTGCGTGTAAAACCAACCGGCAGGTTTTTTGAAGAAAACGCCGGCCGCTCTCCCTCCTCGCGGCCGGTCCGGAGAAAAGCATGACCGAACTCGAATTCAAATCGCTCGCCACGCAAGGCTATAACCGTATCCCCCTGATCGCGGAAGCCTTCGCCGATCTCGAAACCCCGCTCACGCTCTACCTGAAGCTGGCCCAGAGCCAGGACGCCGGCAAGAACACCTTCCTGCTCGAGTCCGTGGTCGGCGGCGAGCGCTTCGGGCGCTACTCCTTCATCGGCCTGCCGGCGAAGACCCTCCTGCGCACCAGCGGTGACATGACCACGGTCGAACGGAACGGCGAAGTCATCGAAACGCACGAAGGCAATCCGCTCGACTTCATCGAGGCCTACCAGCAGCGCTTCAAGGTCGCCCTGCGTCCGGGACTGCCGCGCTTCTGCGGCGGCCTGGCCGGCTACTTCGGCTACGACACCGTACGCCACATCGAGAAGAAGCTGGCGGGCAAGGCGCCGCAGGACGAGCTGGGACTGCCGGACATCCAGCTGATGCAGACCGAAGAGCTGGCCGTGATCGACAACCTGTCGGGCAAGCTCTACCTGATCGTCTACGCCGATCCCGCCCAGCCGGAAGCCTATGCGCGGGCGCGCCAGCGCCTGAAGGACTTGCGCGTGATGCTGCGCCGTAGCGTCGATGCGCCTGTCACTTCGAGCTCGGTACGTACCGAAGCGGTGCGCGACTTCAGCAAGGCGGATTACCTGAAGGCGGTGGCGGTGGCCAAGGAATACGTGATGGCCGGCGACCTGATGCAGGTGCAGATCGGCCAGCGCATCCGCAAGCCTTACGTCGACTCGCCGCTGTCGCTGTACCGCGCGCTGCGTTCGCTGAACCCCTCGCCCTACATGTACTACTACAACTTCGGCGACATGCAGATCGTCGGCTCCTCGCCGGAGATCCTGGTCCGCAACGAGCAGCAGCCGGAGGGCGGCCGCAAGGTGACCCTGCGTCCGATCGCCGGCACCCGCCCGCGCGGCTCGACGCCGGAACGCGACACCGAGCTGGCCCACGAGCTGCTGAACGATCCGAAGGAGGTCGCCGAGCACGTGATGCTGATCGACCTGGCGCGCAACGACATCGGCCGCATCGCCAAGACCGGCACGGTGAAGGTGACGGACCAGATGGTCATCGAAAAATACTCGCACGTGCAGCACATCGTCTCCAACGTGGAAGGCGAACTCAAGGACGGCATGTCCAACCTGGACGTGCTGCGCGCCACCTTCCCGGCCGGCACCCTGACCGGCGCGCCGAAAGTACGGGCGATGGAAGTGATCGACGAGCTCGAGCCGGTCAAGCGCGGCATCTACGGCGGCGCCTGCGGTTATCTCTCCTTCGGCGGCGAGATGGACGTGGCGATCGCGATCCGCACCGGCGTGATCAAGGACGGCAACCTGTACGTGCAGGCGGCTGCGGGCATCGTGGCCGATTCCATCCCCGAGATGGAATGGCTGGAAACGGAAAACAAGGCACGCGCCGTGCTGCGCGCGGCCGAGCAAGTGCAAGACGGACTGGATGGGGAGATCTGACATGCTGCTCATGATCGACAACTACGACTCGTTCACCTACAACATCGTGCAGTACTTCGGTGAGCTGGGCGAGGATGTGCGCACGGTGCGCAACGACGAGATCACGCTCGAACAGATCGCGGACATGAACCCGGACCGCATCTGCATCTCGCCGGGCCCGAAGAGCCCGAAGGATGCCGGCGTCTCGGTCGACGTGCTGAAGGAATTCAAGGGCAGGAAGCCGATCCTGGGCGTGTGCCTCGGCCACCAGGCGATCGGCGAAGCTTTTGGGGGCAAGATCATCCGCGCCAAACAGGTCATGCACGGCAAGACCTCGAAGATCGCCCACACGGGACTCGGCGTGTTCAAGGGCCTGCCGAGCCCCTTCACCGTGATCCGCTACCACTCGCTGGCGATCGAGCGCGCCTCGCTGCCGGCCTGCCTGGAAGTGACGGCATGGACCGACGACGGCGAAATCATGGGCGTGCGCCACAAGGAATTCGACATCGAGGGCGTGCAGTTCCATCCCGAATCCATCCTGTCCGAGCACGGACACACCATGTTGAAGAACTTCCTGGAGCGCTGACATGATCACCCCGCAAGAAGCGCTCCTGCGCTGCATCGAACACCGCGAAATCTTCCACGACGAGATGCTGCACCTGTTCCGGCAGATCATGTCGGGCCAGATGTCGCCGACCATGGTCGCGGCCATCACCATGGGCCTGCGCGTGAAGAAGGAAACCATCGGCGAGATCACCGCCGCGGCCCAGGTCATGCGCGAGTTCTCGACCAAAGTGCCGATGGCCGACACCACCAGGCTGCTCGACATCGTCGGCACCGGCGGCGACGGCGCCCACACCTTCAATATCTCGACCGCCTCGATGTTCGTGGCGGCAGCCGCCGGCGCGCGCGTGGCCAAGCATGGCGGGCGCAGCGTGTCTTCGTCCAGCGGCAGCGCCGACCTGATCGAAGCCCTGGGCGCCGAGATCGACCTCAAGCCCGAGCAGATCGCGCAATCGATCGCCCAGACCGGCATCGGCTTCATGTTCGCGCCCAACCACCATGCGGCGATGAAGAATGTGGCGCCGGTACGCCGCGAACTCGGCGTGCGCAGCATCTTCAACATCCTGGGGCCGTTGACCAATCCGGCCGGCGCACCGAACATCCTGATGGGCGTGTTCCACCCCGACCTGGTCGGCATCCAGGTGCGCGTGCTGCAGCGCCTCGGCGCCGAACACGCGGTGGTGGTGTGGGGCCGCGACAATATGGACGAAGTCTCGCTGGGCGCCGGCACCATGGTCGGTGAGCTCATCAACGGCGAAATCCGCGAATACGAGATCCACCCGGAAGACTTTGGCCTGGCCATGATCTCCAGCCGCAACCTGAAGGTCGCGAACGCCGCCGAATCGCAGACGCGCGTGCTGGAAGCCCTGCGCGGCGAACCGGGTCCGGCGCACGACATCGTGGCGCTAAATGCCGGCACCGCGCTGTACGCGGCCGGCGTCGCCGCCTCGATCGAAGAGGGCCTGCAGAAGGCGCGCGCGGCCATCGCCTCGGGCGCCGCGCTGGCCAAGCTCGACCAGTTCGTCAGCGTGACGCGCCAGCTCGGCGCCGCGAACTGAGCAGAAAGAAATCATGTCCGACATCCTGAACAAGATCCTGGCGGTGAAAGCCGACGAAGTCGCCGCCGCCAAAAAATACCGCGACCTGTACAGCCTGCGCGCCGAAGTCGAGGGCGACGGCGAACTGCGCGGCAATCTGCGCGGCTTCGAGGCCAGCCTGCGCCGCAACATCGCAGGCGGACGCGCCGGCGTGATCGCCGAAGTCAAAAAGGCCTCGCCGTCGAAGGGCGTGCTGCGCGCCGACTTCCAGCCGGCCGCCATCGCCGAGAGTTATGCCAGGGGCGGCGCCGCCTGCCTGTCGGTGCTGACCGACGCCCAGTTCTTCCAGGGGTCGAGCGAGTACCTGAAACAGGCGCGCGCCGCCTGCGAACTGCCGGTGATCCGCAAGGATTTCATGGTCGACCTGTACCAGGTCTACGAAGCGCGCGCGATGGGCGCCGATGCTATCCTCTTGATCGTGGCTGCCCTGGATCATGGCCTGATGGCGGAACTGGAAGCCTGTGCCCAGGAACTCGGCATGGATGTGCTGGTCGAAGTGCATGACGGCGACGAGTTGAACGCTGCGCTGCGCCTCAAGACGAGGCTGCTGGGCATCAACAACCGCAACCTGCGCACCTTCGAGGTCACGCTCGACACCACCATCGGCCTGCTGCCGAATATCCCGGCGGAGCGCCTGGTGGTGACCGAGTCCGGGATCCTGGCGCCGGCCGACGTCAAGCGCATGCGCGACGCCAGCGTGCATGCCTTCCTGGTGGGCGAGGCCTTCATGCGCGCGCCCGATCCCGGCACGGAGTTGCAACGTTTATTCGACTAGCAGTAATATTGAAGGGACGTTGCGAGCGGCAGCAGGTTTTGGGAGGTTCCGGTCATGAAGACGATCGTCCGTACTTGCCTGGTACTCATGTTTTTGATCGCAGGCTTGAGCGGATGCTCGACCGTGATCACGGCCACGACGGCCGTCGCCTCCTCAGTCGGACATGTCGCCAGCGCGGTCATCCGCCCCTTTACCTCGTCCCCGCCCTCGAAACCCTCTCCGGCGGGACTGGACGACTACAAGACCCAGGTCGCCCAGCACGTCCTGCGGCACAATCCCGAGCGCAGCTTCAACGGCAAGCTGCCGCCCATGCTGCCGGCCATCGTGGTGCTGGAAATCACGGTCGACCGCGACGGCCGCCTGGCCGACATCGTGGTGCAGCGCTCGCGCGATCCGGACGCCTCGCAAATCGCGCTCGACTCGATGCGCCGCAGTACCCCGCTGCCGCCTCCGCAGCACCTGGCGCAGGCGAGCGGCAAGCTGACCTTCTCGGAAACCTTCCTGTTCGCGGACGCAAACCGCTACCAGTTGCGCAGCCTGGCCGGGCTGCAGACGCCCTGAATGGCCGGCCTTATGCCGCCTGCGGGCAGCCGCCCTGCTTCACTACCCGCTCGGTAGATGCAGGATTGTTCGCGAGCTTTTCCAGCGGCCTTCTGGGGCGTGCGACCATCTCGCCCCCGCAGTTCGGGCAGCTGTTTTTCAGGACCTTCGTGGCGCAATCCGTACAGAAGGTGCACTCGAAGGAACAGATCCTTGCCTCGGCCGATTCCGGTGGCAGGTCCTTGTCGCAGCATTCGCAGTTGGGACGCATCTGAAGCATAGGTTTCTCCTGTTTTGTAGACGCACTCAATCGATCCGCGGCGCCTTGATCTGCTCGCCGTTCTGGTGCAGGACCAGATAGCCGGCACGGTCCGGGTCACGCTCGTCGAACACCAGCTGCGCATCGACGGCCTTGAAAAAATAGCGGTTCGCAGCTTCCGGGTAGATTTGCAGCTGCCTTTGTCCGGACAGTTGGGCGAACAGCTGCCCATCCTTGCTGGTCACGCTGAACATCATGTCCGGCGCCAGCCGGTAGCGGCCGACGAGGCGGGAAAAGACAGCGGGATCGACCCTGGCCTCGCGATGCGCCGGCGGCAGCCCCAGCGCCAGGCGCGCGAGCTCGTCGGCGATCCGTCCGACCGTCGCCTGCTCGCCGTGATTGCCCAGCACGATCACGGTCAGCTGTTCAAAGGGATAATACGCGAGCAGGGATTCGTAGCCGTTCCAGGAGCCGCCATGCTCATGGACCGTGCGCGAAAGCCGGTTCTCGATGTACCAGCCCAGGCCGTAATGGTGTCCGCCATCGGTGAACACCGCGGCGCTACTGTCCGGACCGAGGACCTTGCCGTTCACCAGCATCTGCTGCCAGGCCAGCAGGTCGTCGACATTGCTGACCATGGCGCCGGCAGCGTAGGCATTGCTGATGTCGGCCGGTCCGGCCCGACTGATGCCGTCGGGGCCATCGGTATAGGGCTGGGCGATCCTCTCGAGTATCCTGCGCCCGTCGTCATAGCCGGAATGCCTCAAGCCCAGCGGCCCCAGCAGTTTCTGTTCGAGGTAGTCCCGGTAAGGCATGCCGCTGACCGCCTCGATGACGCACCCCAGCAGGATGTAGCCGGTATTGTCGTACTCGAACTTCGTTCCCGGCTCGAATTCGAGCGGCAGGTCTTTCACCAGATCGATGAGCTGGCGTGGCGTGTGCCTGATGCGGACGAGCCTATCGTCGAAGCCGTCGAGCATCGTGTAGCGGGGAATGCCCGAGGTATGCTGGAGCAACTGGCGTATGCTCACCTTCTGCCAGGCTGGCGGCAGATCGCGGACATGCTTGCCGACCGCATCGTCAAGCAGCAGCTTGTGCTCATCCACGAGGCGCATGATCGCGGCGGCCGTGAATTGCTTGCTCACCGATCCGATCCGGAACCGGGTGTCCGGCGTGTTCGCAATCCCCCATTCGCGGTTGGCGGCGCCGAAGCCCTTTCGAAACAGCGGCTTGCCGTCCCTGGCGACCAGCACGGCGCCGCTGAACAACTCATTGCGCACGTAATCCTGTACCAGGGCGTCCGCCTGGGCGGCATAGCCCGTTCGAGGCATGTCCGTGGCCGCGCCCGCGCCGGCAAACGGGAATGACAGGCCGGCCAGCAACAGGGCGGCGTGCGCCACCCATCCTTTCAAGGTCCAGTTCATTGCTTCCTTCCCCTATGCAAACAAACCACAGCGTAAGGGAAAGCAAGTTTGGCAACAATGACATTCACCCCAAGATTTATGCCAAACTGCCGGCGCTCCGGAAGCGGTCGCGGAATTCGCTCGGTGAGGTATGCAGGTAGCGCTGGAAGCCGATACGCATCGCCTCGGCCGAATGAAAGCCGCAGCGCGCCGCAACCTGCGCCACCGGCAGGTCGCCTTCCGTCAGCAGGCGGCGCGCCTCGTCGATGCGCAGCATCTGCACGTACTTGCCGGGCGTGACCCGCATGGCGGCGGTAAAGCGGCGCACGAAGTTCCGCGGGCTCATGGCAAGGCGCGCGGCCAGGGCCTCGATCGACAGGTCCTCGCTCACGTGCTCGGCCATCCAGTGCGCCAGCGCGTCGAAACGTTCGCGCTGGTCGCCCGTCGCGGCGTGCATCAGGCGGGTGCTGAACTGCGATTGCCCGCCCGGACGCTTCATGAAGACCACCAGCTCGCGCGCCACCGCGCGTGCCAGCTCGCTGCCGAGGTCGTGCTCGACGAGCGACAGGGAAAAATCGATGCCGGCCGTGATGCCGGCCGAGGTATGGAATTTTCCTGCGCCGACGAACAGGGCGTCGCGGTCGATGTCCACCGCCGGGAAGCGTGCGGAAAACTCGTCGAAATGCGCCCAGTGCGTGGTGGCCCGGCGGCCGTCCAGCACGCCGGTCGCCGCCAGCGGAAATGCGCCGGTGCAGATGGAAGCGACCCGCTGCGCGCGCTCGCACAGCCCGGCCAGCGCCGCGACCACGCGCGCATCCTCGGCAGCCACGCGGGCGCCGCGGCCGCCGGCGACGAGCACGGTGCCGGCGGCCAGCGCCGCATCGAAGATGCTGTGTTCCGCCTGCAAGGCGATGCCGGAAGTGGTGGCGAGCATGCCGGCGTCCGGGCCGGCCAGGCCGACCTCGTAGGGAGCCGGGCGGCCCGCCGCCATGCTCAGCTCATTCGCAGCCGTGAACACATCCAGCGGGCCGGTGATGTCGAGCATCTGGGCCGGCGGCAGGCCGACGATCAGGATGCGATGAGGGCCGGCCGCCGGCAAGGGCAAGCCGCTCAGCTGGCGCTGGGCCGCGCGATCGTCGCCCGGCGCGTACCCGGCGCCACCCCGATGGTGATGGCCGGCGCCACGCAGCCCTGCAGCACCACGTCGAAGCTCATCAGCTCGTCGCGGCGGAAGGCGTGCACGGTGACGGTATCGCCGACGCGGTAGCGGGACAGCAGCTGGTCCAGGTTCGACGGATTGCCGTTCACGCGCAGGCCATCGACGGCGATCACGATGTCGCCTGCCGACAGTCCGGCCTGGTGGGCCGCGCCGCCTTCGTGTACCTGGCTCAGCTTGGTGCCCAGCGGGTCGCGGCCGGCGCCGATGTTCAGCGAAGGCTTGCTGCTCTTGCGCTCATCCGTCACCTTGATGCCGAAGGGCGCATACAGCTTGGTCAGCGGGATGTCCTCGGTGCCGCGCACATGGCGGTCGAAGAGGGATTTCAGGCGCAGGCCGCTGACTTCGTCGAACAGCGCTTCGACCTCCTTCTCCGTGACGCCACGGCCGGCACCTGGTGCGCCGGCGTAGAAGTCGCAGCCATAGCGTTCCCACAGCGCGCGCATCAGGTCGTCCAGCGATTTCGCGCCGCCGGTCTTGGCGCGGATGCTCAGGTCGAAGGCCAGGCCGACCAGCGAGCCCTTGGTGTAGTAGCTGATGATGGCGTTCGGCGCGTTCTCGTCCTGGCGGTAGTACTTGGTCCAGGCGTCGAAGCTGGATTCCGCGATGCTCTGCTTGGTGCGGCCGCTGCCGCGCCAGACGTTGCTGACGGTCTTGCCGAGCAACTTGAAATAAGTCGCCTCGCTGATGATGCCGCTGCGGACCAGCATCAGGTCGTCGTAATAGCTGGTGAAGCCTTCGAACAGCCACAGCAGCGGCGTGTAGTTCTCGACCTGCAGGTCGTAGGGCGCGAACACGGCCGGCTTGATGCGCTTGACGTTCCAGGTGTGGAAGTACTCATGGCTGCACAGGCCGAGGAAGGTCACGTAGCCCTCGCTGCGCTCGGCGGTCTTCGGCGCGGCGGTGGTCGGCAGGTCGGCGCGCGAGCAGATCAGGGCCGTCGAGGCGCGGTGTTCCAGGCCGCCGTAGCCGTCGCCGACCGCCATGGTCAGGAAGACGTAGCGGTCCATCGGCGCCTTCCTGGTCTTCGGCTCGAAGAAGGCGATCTGGGTTTCGCAGATGGCTTTCAGGTCCTGCTGCAGGCGCTCCATGTCCAGGTTGGGCACGCGGCCGGTGACCACGATGTCGTGCGGGATGCCGTGGGCCTTGAAGGAGGCGAGCGCGAAATCGCCCATCTCCACCGGATGGTCGATCAGGTCGTCGTAGTCGGCGGCGATATAGGTGCCGAAGCCGTAGCGCCTGGCGCCCAGCTCGGGCAGCGAGGTCGCCACGCGCCAGTCGGCGGCGGCCGGGTCGCTTGGGCGCTGGATGTCGACCTGGTGCGGCGCCGCTTCCTGCCCCTGCACGCGCAGGAACACGCTGGTGCCGTTGAAGAAACCGTGGGTCTGGTCCAGGTGGGCGGCGCGCACCGACAGGTCCCAGGCATAGACTTCGTAGTGCAGGGTCAGCGGACCGGCCACCGGCGCCGCGCGCCAGGTGTGCTTGTCGAGCTTGACCAGGTCGACCGGCTGCCCCCCCGATTCGGCGCGGATGCGCACGATATTGCGCGCGAATTCGCGGATCATGTAGCTGCCCGGGATCCAGGCCGGGAGCACGAACACCTGCCCTTGCGGGTCGGGCGCGGCGACGGTGACGGTGACGTTGAACAGGTGGCCCGCGAGGTCCTTCGGCACGATGGTGTACTGCACCCCGGCCGTCTTCTTCTGACTCGTTTTTTTCATGGTATTGAACAATCTCTCTCTTATCCGCCGTAGTGTAATCGGATTCTTCGGCCGAAGGGAGTTCAAACCGTACAGTATCTAGATGTCGGCGGGAGTGTCAATATCGCGGAAGATGCCGGGATCCGCGACCGCGATCTCGGTGACGGGAAAAGATTGCAGCAGGCGGCGCGCGCCCTGGTCGCCCCGCAGCGCCAGCAATGCGTCGAGGTGGAGGCGGCCAAAGCCGACCGGATTGCCGCGCCGGCCATCCAGCACGGGGGCGGCGATCGGCGCCCCGGCAGCCAGCGCATCGGACAGCAGGCGCAGCGTGGCCGGCGCCACATGCGGCATGTCGCCCAGCGCCACCAGCCAGGATGCGGGTTCTCTTGGCAAGGAAGCACGAATCGCGTGCACCAGCGAGGCGCCCATGCCGGTATCGGCCTCGGGGCAGACGGTGACGTCGCAGCCGATCGAGGACAGGTGCGCGCCCACGCCGCCATCGCCGGGCGGCACCACGGCAATCACGCTGGAGACGACGGCCAGCAACTTGCGCGCGCTGGCGACGACCACCGGCTCGCCGCCGGGGCCGGGCAGGATCTGGAGCAGCTTGTTACGCTGCCCCAGCGGATCGAAGCGGCGCCCCCTGCCCGCGGCCAGCAAAATGCCGACGACCGGGAGCGCGCTCATGGCCGGTTCAGCCTCGGCTCGATGCGAGGTCGAACGGCAGCTTGCGCAGCCGCTTGCCGGTCAGCCTGAACAGGGCGTTGGCGAAGGCCGGCGCCAGCGGCGGCAGGCCCGGTTCGCCCAGGCCGGTCGGCGGATCCTCGGACGGCACGATGTGCACGTCGACTTGCGGCATGTCGTTCATGCGCGCCACCGTGTAGTCGCCGAAGTTCTGCTGCTCGACCACGCCATCCTTCAGCGTGATGCGGGCGCCCGGCAGCGTGGTGCCCAGCGCCATCAGGGCGGCGCCCTCGACCTGGGCCGCGATCGACAGCGGATTCACCGCCAGGTTGCAGTGCACGCCGGCGACCGCCTTGTGCAGCTTCGGCGTGCCGTCCTTGCCGATCGACGCTTCGACCACGTAGGCGACCACGGTGTTGAAGGATTCGTGCACCGCCACGCCCCAGGCATGGCCTTTCGGCAGGGTCTTCCTGCCATAGCCGGACTTGGCCACCGCCAGGTCCAGCGCCGCATGGTGGCGCGCGTGCTTCTTGTCGATCAGCTTCTTGCGGTAGGCGACCGGATCTTCCTTGGCGGCGTGGGCTGCCTCGTCGATCAGGGTTTCCATCACGAAGGCGGTGTGGGTCGAGCCCACCGAACGCCACCACAGCACCGGCACGTTGGCTTTGGCAATGTGGGCCGACAGGTTCATCGGCACGTCATAGGGTTCGCCCATGCCCTCGACCATGGTGCTGTCCACGCCATTCTTGATCATGAAGTTCTCGAACGGGGTGCCGGCGGCGATCGACTGGCCGACGATGACGTGGTCCCAGGCGACGATCCTGCCCTGGGCGTCCAGCTTGAGTTCGGCGCGGTGCACGTGCGACGGACGGTAGTAGCCGCCGCGGATGTCGTCCTCGCGGCTCCAGATCATCTTCACCGGGCCGCTGCGGCCGGCCGCCTTGTAGGCCTTGGCGATGTTGACCGCCTCGACCACGAAGTCCGAGGTCGGCACCGCGCGCCGGCCGAAGCCGCCGCCCGCCATCATCGTGTGCAGGGTCACCTGCTCCGGTTTCAGGCCGGCGGCTTTCGCCGCCGCGGCCTGGTCGCCGGTCTGGAATTGCGAGCCGACCCACAGGGTGCAGCTATCAATCTTCAGGTCGACCGTGCAGTTGAGCGGTTCCATCGGCGCGTGCGCCAGATAGGGGAATTCATACACCGCCGAGATGGTCCTGGCGGCGTTGCCGGCCGCGGTATCGGCCTTGCGGGCGACCGCGCCCTGGGTCTTGGACAGCTCGGTGAACTCGGCCAGCTGGGCGGCGGAATCGAGCTTGCCGACGGCGCCGGTATCCCATTCGATCTCGAGGGCGTCGCGGCCCTGCTTGGCCGGCCAGTAGCCTTCGGCGATCACGGCGACGCCGCGTCCGCCACGGTCGACCGGGATCTCCACCACTTCGAGCACGCCGCGGATCGCCCTGGCTTTCGCAGCGTCGAACTTCGCCACCCTGGCGCCGAAGACCGGCGGATGGGCGACCACGGCGACGGCCAGCTTGCCGCCTTCCGGCTTGAAGTCGAGGCCGAACTGCTGGTGGCCGCTGGATTTGGCGCGCGCGTCCAGGCGCTTGGTCGGCTTGCCGATGTAGCGGAACTGCTTCGCTTGCTTGAGGGTGACGGCGTCCGGCACCGGCTGCTTCATCGCGGCGTCCGCCAGGGAGCCGTAGGTGGCCTTCTGGCCCGCCGGGCCGTAGACCACGCCCTTGGCGGTGCGGCACTGGGCCGGCTGGACTTTCCACTGCTCGGCGGCGGCCGCCATCAGCATCGCGCGGGCGCGGGCGCCGACTTCGCGGTACTGGGTGAAGGAGTGGGCGATGGTGCCCGAGCCGCCGGTGATCTGCATGCCGAAGGCCGGGTCCTTGTACACGTCGGCGGCCGGCGCCAGCTCGGCCCGCACCTGCGCCCAGTCGGCATCGAGTTCGTCGGCGATCACCATCGGCAGCGAGGTGTGCACGCCCTGGCCGAATTCGAGGCGGTTGACGATCACGGTAACGGTATTGTCCGGCGCCACGCGCAGGAAGGCGTTCGGCGCATAGACGACGGGTTTCGCATCGGCGGCGCGCGCCAGCCGTCCGCCGGACGGCAGCATGAAGCCCAGCACCAGTCCGCCGGTAGCGACGGTTCCGGCCTTCAGGAAACCGCGGCGCGAGGTTTTGGCGAATGCGCTGCCCTGCGCGGCGCCCGGCAGGCCCGCGTTGTTGAACCATTGTGGTCGCATGTCGGCTCCTTACGCGATGGCGATGGTTTTAGCGGCATCCTTGATGGCCGCGCGGATCCGTTGATAGGTACCGCAGCGGCAGATATTGCCGCTCATGGCGTTGTCGATGTCGGCATCGCTCGGCGCCTTGTTCACGCGCAGCAGCGCGGTGGCGCTCATCACCTGGCCGCTCTGGCAGTAGCCGCACTGCGGCACGTCGTGCCTGACCCAGGCGTCCTGCACGGCCTTGCCGACCTTGTCCGTCTCCATCGCTTCGATGGTGGTGATCTTCTGGCCGGCGGCGGCGGAGATCGGCGTGACGCAGGAGCGGATCGCCTCGCCGTTCAGGTGCACGGTGCAGGCGCCGCACAGGGCAGCGCCGCAGCCGAACTTGGTGCCGGTCATGTTGAGGTTGTCGCGCAGCGCCCAGAGGATGGGCGTGGAGGGATCGGCGTCGACCTGCTGGTCGCGCCCGTTGATGTTCAGAGTGACCAAGTTCTACTCCTCGTTTTGGACGGTGTTGCTGTTTTTATCTACGAACGTCACAGGGGCCCCGGAAAACCGTAGCGAGCGGCTGCAGGTGTGGCCGAGGCCCCATCCCCTTACTGCTTGATCGATTCCAGTTTTTTCTCGAGTGTCGGCAGGTCGACCGCGCCCGGAATGCGCGAGCCGTCGGTGAAGAAGATCGCCGGCGTGCCCTGGATCTTCAGCTTCTGGCCCAGCGCCAGGATCTTGTCGTTCGGGGTCTCGCAGCTGGCCGGGGCCGCCGCGGCCGCCTTGCCGCCGATCATCCAGTCATCCCAGGCCTTGCCGCGGTCCGGCGCGCACCAGATGTTCTTCGACTTCACGAAGGAGTCGTCGGACAGGATGTTGTACATGAAGGTGTAGATGGTGACGTTGTTCAGGTCCTTCAGCGTGGTCTGGCGCAGGCGCTTGCAGTAGCCGCAGTTCGGGTCTTCGAACACGGCGATCACGCGCTTGCCGTCGCCATGGACCTGCTTGATGGCGTCGTTGAACGGCAGGTCCGAGAACTTGATCTTGTTGATGTCGTCGATGCGCTCGCGGGTCAGGTCGCGCGTGGTCTTGGCATCGTAGACGTGGCCGATGATCAGGTATTCACCTTTCTTGTCGGTGTACAGGATGTCGCCGGCGACGCGCAGTTCGTACAGGCCGCTGTAGGGCGTTTCCTTGATCGATTCGATTTTTGCCCCGCCCAGGCGCGGCTCGATATTCTTCTTGATGGTCGCCTCGACCGAGTTCTGCGCGCCGACGCAGGATGTGACGAGGCCGGCCGCCAGCAGGACGGCGAGTTTGGTCTTACCCATGAACTTATTCCTTAAAGATTATTTACCCACTTACTTACCAAGGGCGTGGGAGATCAGCCTGCGCTTTACCAAGGGCAACTTATCCAGCAAGTTTAATCCCAAATTGCGCACCACGCGCACTGGCTCGAGATTGGCGCCGAACAAGCGTTCGAGCCCATCGGTTGCCAGCTGCATGAGGAGGACGTCTTCCTTGCGTGCACGGGCATAGCGCGCCAGCACGCGTTCGTCGCCGATGCCGTGATGGGTTTCGCGCGCATTCACGATGCGCAGCAGGTCGACGATGTCGCCGAAGCCGAGGTTCATGCCATGGCCGGCCAGCGGATGCACGGCGTGGGCGGCGTCGCCGATCAGGGCCACGTGCGGCGCCGTGATCGCATGCGGGCGCACCAGGGCCAGCGGGATCGCCTTGACTGGCGCGAGCGGGAGCTCGTGCGGCTGCAGGGGCTTGAGCAGGCCGAGCTGCGTTTCCGAGTATTCGCCGAGGCGGATCGCCAGCTCGCCCAGCGACTCGTTCATGATGGTGTCGGCCAGGGTTTCCGGCGCCGACCACACCAGCGAGACCTTGTTGCCCGGCAGCGGCAGCAAGGCGATGATGCCGTCCTTGCAAGTAAACCACTGGTGGGCGACGTTGTGGTGCGGCTTTTCGCAGGAAAAATTGGCGACGATGGCGTGCTGGTGGTAGGAGCGGTAATCGATGCCGATGTCGCACTGGCCGCGCACCCAGGATTCGCGGCCGTCGGCACCCAGCAGCAGCTGGGCTTCGATCGGTGCGCCATCTTCCAGTTCGACCTTGGCGCCGAGCGGGCTGCAGCTCAGCCGGCAGGCGCGGCCGGTGACGATGTCGACGTTCTGGGCGAAGCGCAGGGCGGCGTCCAGCGCGGTGTTCAGGTTGCTGTCCTCGACGATCCAGGCCAGGGTGCCGGTGTGGGCGCCGAAGGCGTCGAAGCCCAGGTGGCCGCCCTGCTCGCCGTCGCCCTTGATGTCCATGGCGTCGACCGGCGCAACGCGCGTCATGTCGAGAGCACCCCAGACCTTCAGCGAAGACAGCAGCTTCTGCGCCGTATGGTTGAGCGCGTAGACGCGCACGTCCCAGGGCTTCTCGCCGCCCGCGGAGGCGCCGGCCGTCTCTTCCGCGCCCGGACGCGCGGGCGGCACCAGCAGGGTGACGCTGTGCCCGGCCTGGGAAAAGCCCAGGGCGGCGGTCTTGGCGATCGCGCCGTTGCCGACGATGCAGACGTCGCTCTGGCGGCGGCCGTCGGCACGATATTGTGCGGAGGAAGAGGTCTGTGTAGTCATGCAGGCATTATAGCCCTTTGCCCTGAGGCGGCTTCGCCCGCCTGCCGCGGGGCGCTTCCGCGGGCCCGTGAAAAAATTGCCGCTCAGGACTTGCGACCTTGGAAGTCACTGGCTATAATCATGCCTCTCTTGGCCTGGTAGCTCAGTTGGTAGAGCAGAGGATTGAAAATCCTTGTGTCGGTGGTTCGATTCCGCCCCGGGCCACCAAGATTCAAAGAAAACGCCACCTCCGGGTGGCGTTTTCTTTTCCGCCTTGCCAAGCACCGATAATGCCCATGACGACCTTACCTCCCTGCCCCGCCTGCAGCTCCGTGCTCACCTATGAAGACGGCTCCGGCAACTACGTCTGCCCCGAATGCGCGCATGAATGGCCGATCGCGGCCGAAGCCGCCCCGGAAGAAGCGGCGCGCGTATGGCGCGACGCGGCCGGCAATGTATTGCAGGATGGCGACTCCGTCACCGTCATCAAGGACCTCAAGCTCAAGGGCGGTGGCGGCGTCATCAAGCAGGGCACCAAGGTCAAGAGCATCCGCCTGGTCGAGGGCGACCACGACATCGATTGCAAGATCGACGGTTTTGGCGCGATGAGCCTGAAGTCGGAGTTCGTCCGCAAGAACTGAAGCACGGCCGGCCCCGGCTATTGCTGCAGTATCCTCCCCGCTACCAGCGCCCCGCCGGCAACACCGGGGCGCGTGCCCTGGCTGTCGTAATCCACCACCTCCTTGTGCGTCACGGGATCGAGATGCCAGACCTTCAGGCTGAAACGGCCCCGCTCGCCCGGGCTTGCGGCCGCGCCCGTCATCGTGCTCAGGATAAATTTATAACCGCCTGAGCCATCGATCGTACCGCTGCCTTCGAACTGCGCCCCCGCTCCCTTCACCGCCACCGGCCGCAGGCTGGCGCTGCGGAAGCTCATGCCGGGAAGGTCGACCTGCAGTTGGGCCCCGGCGCCGGCCAGGAAGCTGAAGGACGCCCTGGCGGAACGGCCCGGCGCCTTCCTGAGCGCACCTTGCGGCGACACGAAGCTGCCGCTGCCCGCCACCACGCCGCCGGACGGCTCGTAGACGATGAGCTTGCGGCTGACCGCGGCGCTACGGCCGGCAGCGTCGACGATCGTGGCCCGCACCGAATAGATGCCCGGCGCGGCGTAACTGTGGCTGGCGCTGGCGCTGCCGGCGGCGCCGCTCACGCTCCACTTGCCGGCCTGGCCTGCACTGCCGTCACCCCATGACCAGGTGAGGCTGCGCATCCCGGCCAGGCTCTCTCCCCTGAAGCCGACCGATGCCTCCAGCGGAGCGCCCCGCTTCACCACATCTGCCGCCTCGAGCGGGCCGAGCGCGCAAGCCACCGGTTTGCCATCGTCCGGCTTCAGCAGCACCAGCCCGGCGTTCGAACTCGCCACGATCATTCCGCTGTCGTTGATCGCCAAGGCGTCGTCCAGCTTGAGACCGGCGGGGGCATCGCGCAGACGCATGTTCAGGTCGATCATGCCCTGGTTCGCGGCCCACAGGAAGGCCCGTGAATCGCCGCCCGCGTTGTCTGCCGAACCGACGATCTGTCCCTTGCCGTTGATGCCGATGGCGCGCGATTGCAGCCCGCCGAGCGTGCCGAGATCGACCATGCCACCGGCACGCGTCCACGACATCGCGTGCTGCCTGTCGGTGCCGAAATCGATGACGCCGGCCGCATGCAACTTGGGGTTCATTGCCAGCACAAACGATTCGGTGCCCCCGGCCGTACCGAGATCGAGCATGCCGCTGGCGCGGGTCCAGAAGAAGGCGTGGTAAAGATAAGCGTTGGCGGGTCCGATGAAAGCGCCGGCGACCTGGTCCTTGGGGCCGATCGCGTAGGGATAGGCGTCGCCGCTGCCAGGGGCCGAGATATCGATCATGCCGCTTTTACGCGTCCACACGAATCCATCGCGGCTCATGGCGGCCGTATCCGAATTCCCTGCAATCAGCCCGGCATCGTTGATCAACGTCGCGCTGGAAAAGCTGGTGTTCCCGGTCGTGAACGCGCCCAGGTCCTGCATTCCGTCGGTGGCGCTCCAGCGGAACGCATGCGGCGGCGTCGACGGCACACCTTCGGAAGTGCCCACCACGACACCGCGGTTGTTGATCGCCGACGCCGCCGAATTCGCCGCGCCCGGGAGGACGCCAAGATCGATCATGCCTCTGCCGCTGCGCCACACGAAGGCGTGCTCGAGGCCGGACGGAAGCGTGGAACGGCCGGTCACCTGTCCCGCGTCGTTCACGTCGACCGCATTGGTGCCCGGGCCGCCCAGGGTGCCGATATCGGTCGTTACCGTTCCGTCATAGAAGTATCCGCGGGAGCCGGCCCCCGACTGCATCGAGAACGACACCTGGCCTTTGCTGTTGACGACCGGTAGTTCGCTGAGGTCTCCGGTGCCCAGGTTGATCACGCGATAGCCGGTAGGCGCGGCCGCGGCCTGCGGTTCGGCCGGCCCGGCACCCTGTGCCGTCGCCAGGCCGGCGAGCAGGCACGGCAACAACCAGCGGGAGGCGCTTCCCGGTCCACCTGTTCCACGTATGGATCGCATTTTTATCCCCAGTTAAAAAGTGAGCTGGCACTTTGAGCTGTAAATATAGTACGAGTTTTGCCCGAGACTTTCGCCCATGAGGCCTGTCAACGCAAAGGAACGATGCGAAAGCGCCACATGCGGGCAGCGCCGTGACACGCTTACTTAAGCTAACGGGAAATTAAGAATAAATGCCTGGAAAGTTCTGACTGGTCCAGCGACCGTTCCGCGATCATCGCGGCCGGAAAGGCTGATCTGCCAAGCAAGTTCCCTCGCTGGGCAGGAAAACGCCAACCTCGTTGGGTTGGCGTTTTTTTCACGCTGATTAATGGAAGAACAGATAGATCAGCACAAGAACGATGGCCGGCACGCCCAGAATCCACGCCAGGAAATATTTGCCCATGATCGTGCTCCTTTACATTTGCGATGAGTACGGATCCATGGTGCCTTGAGAGGATGCCATTGTCCGTACGCTAATACACAAAGTGCGCGGCAGGCTTCCGCACAGGACTACAATGGCCCGGCAGTTCACAACCGATTCGCGATCCGAAGCATTCACAGGAGACTTCCATGAACATGAAATCAGTCAGCCTTGGTTCTGCAATCCTGCTTACCGTATTCTCCCTGTCCGCGCACGCGGCCGACCTGCCGGTCAAGAAGGTCAACGGCATGCTGGTCGATTCGAAGGGCATGACCGTCTACACCTTCGACAAGGACAGCGCCGGCAGCGGCAAGAGCACCTGCACCGGCGCCTGCGCGCAAAACTGGATGCCGGTGATGGCGGGCGACGCCACGCTTTCCTCGCCCTACTCCACCGTCATGCGCGACGACGGCAGCAAACAGCTCGCCTATCACGGCAAGCCGCTGTACACCTTCGTCAAGGACAAGAAGCCGGGCGACAAGGCCGGCGACAAGATGAAGGACATGTGGCATACCGTCACCGATTGAGCAAAGCGGGTGGCGGCGTCATACGCCGGTAACGATCACGCTTGTATGATGAACGAACTGCAGCAAGGGAAACCGGGCGCCAGGCACTCATGTACAAAAGCGACAAACGGCTGTTGATCCTCGACGCGGACGGCACGACCATCGACGCGTTTTCCGCCATCGAAGCGGCGTTTGCGCGGCATGGACTGGCGATCGGCGACGAGACCAGTTTCCGCAAGCGCCGCCACCTGCTGAAATACCTGGGAGGATTGAAGGAGTTCCCTTCGATCATCAAGAACAATCTGCGCAAGGGCAGCCGCGCGCGGCTGGTCGACAGCCTCACCGAGGTCTACCGGCAGGAAGCCAGGCTCTACGAGGGCATCCCCGAACTGGTCCGGACCCTGATCGCGGCGCCCGACATCGCCGTCGGCATGGTCACGCGCAATATCACCAACGAACCGCTGGAGACGCTGCGCCAGCTGTTCGCACGCTACGAGATCGACATCAGCGAGCTCGATTTCTTCGTCCACATCCCGCTCGGCGAAAAGAAGACCAGCCAGTTCCGCGCGATCCGCGAGCAGTTCGGCATCAACCCGGCGCGCGCCTATGTGTGCGGGGACGAGCACAAGGATTTCGCGGCCGCGATCGGCAGCGGCATGCATCCCTTCATGGTCTCCTACGGCTTCGAAGACTACGGCCGGCTGACGGAAAAATTCGACATTCCGCACGAGCTGATCTCGCGCACCTCGGCCGAGCTGTGCCTGCGGGTGCGGCACGCCCTCGGCCTCGGCCCCGGGTCCGCTCAATAGCTGACCGCGAACAGCAGGATGCAGGCGGCGCCGAAGATCCAGTAGTCGACCGGCGCGCCCCAGAGCCAGTGCTTGTGCCAGGGCACGTGCTCGCGCCGGAAACGGCGCCAGCCGAAGGCGGGGTTGACGACGAACCAGAGGAAATCCTCGGCCACCCAGAACAGCATCACGCAGGCCAGCACCCGGCCTTCCAGCCGCAGCGACCACTCGCCCATGAAGCACAGCGGGAAGTGGAAGATGATGCCGATGAAGGAAAACATCCAGGCGTGGTAGCCCGTCATCGGGCGGCCGCCCCAGAACAGGTCGAGCAGGCGATGGTTCTCGATCCGCCAGGTGGGCAGGTTGGCGGCCCAGCCGCCTTCTCCTTCGATCTCGACTTCGACGCGCGCGAGGAAATAGGCGGCGACCAGGACGCCGGCCAGCGTGAACTCAATGGTGTGCATCGTGGCTTTCGACTTGCTGCAGGACCGCCGCCAGCACCTGCATGGCGGCGCGCGGACGCCCCAGTTCCCTGGCGCGGGCGCGCATCGCCTTCAGCCGGATCGGACTGGCCAGCAGCGAACGGACGCGGTATTCCAGGGCCGGCAGGTCGGCGGCCTTGAGCGCCACACCGTGCTCGAGCAGGAAGTTGGCGTTGCATTCCTCCTGCCCCGGGATCGCGGAATTGACGATCATGGGCAGGCCCATCGCCAGGCACTCGGCCGTGGTCGAGCCGCCCGGCTTGGTGATCGCCAGGTCGGCGCAGGCCATCAGGCGCTCGACCTTGCCGGTATAGCCCCGCGGCGCCAGCCGGCCGGGAAAGTCGGCCGCCAGTTGCCGCAGCGCGACCAGCTGCGCCGCATTCCTCCCCGCCAGGACGATCATCTGCAGGCCGCTGTCCGCCTCCAGCAGGCGCCGGGCCACGCCGCTCAAATCCCCGAGACCGGCCCCGCCGCCCATCAGCAGCACCGTGCTCACCCAGGGGTCGAGGCCGAGCGCATGCGCGCATTCGATGCGGCCGGGACGGTCCGCAAAGCCTGGCATGACGGGAATCCCGGTGACGTGGATCGCCTGTTCGGGCACGCCGTGGCGGCGCAGCTGGAACGCCACTTCCTCGCTGGCGGCAAAGTAGCCGGCGACGTGGGGATGGACCCACATGCGGTGCAGGTCGAAGTCCGTGACCTGTACCCACACCCGGCAGCGCAGGCGGCCGCTGCCGGCTTCGCGCGCCAGGATCTCGGCCGGCAGGAAGTGGGTGCAGACGACGATGTCCGGATCGCGCCTGGCGACTTCCTCGACCAGGGGTCGGCTGTCGCGCGCTTCGATGCGGCGGCGCAGGCGGTCGATCCAGCCGTCCGCACGCTCGCGGTTGGTCCAGCGGTAGATGGCGCTCCACAGCCCCGGCATGCGCCTCACCAGGAACAGATAGAGGTCGGTGTAGACCCGGCGCAGGCGCCGCGTGGCGAAGGCGGTCGCGTCCAGGTGGCTGACGTCGGCCTGCATGCCGGACGCGCCGGCCCAGGCGTGGATGGCCTCGGCTACCCGCGTGTGCCCGGCGCCGGCGGGAACGCTGAGCAGCAGGATCTTCTTGCCGGCCATGGGCGCGTCGAAGCCGGTATCCCTCACGATGTGCATTCCCCTGGCATGCGGCCCCCGAAAGATGGTTGCCGCCTACTCTAGACCGGGATCGTGACAGGAACGTGACGCGCTAGCTGTTGTGTTCGTGGTCGCCGGAGGCGTGGCCGAGACCGAGGCCCATGCCCATTCCCATGCCGCCACCGCCGCCGCCTTCTCCACCGCCTCCGCCACCTTTAGCACCGCCACCGGCGCCGCCTTCTCCCTTGCCGCGCGCGCCGCCGCTGCCCTGGGTGCGGGTCGGTCCCTGCAGCGGGATCACGACGTCCTCCGGCATCGGTCCCAGGTCCAGCGCCTCGCGGATGAAGTCGCGCAGCGAGACCACCAGCTCCGCCGTGTGGATCGGACGTCCGGCCGCCATGTCGCTGGCGGCCTGGCCGGCCAGCCGGCAGTGCTGCTCGGTACCGAGCAGCAGGATGTCGGCCAGCGCCGCCTCGACGGCATCGCGGATGCGCCGCGCGCGCTCGGAATTCACGCGCGCCGCCTCCGCCGCCGACGGCGCGGCGCCATCGGCCGATGGCGGCGCCGCGCGCAGCTCGCGCAGGTGGGTGGGATCGACGGTCAGCTCGCCGGTGAAGGAGCCGCCCAGCGTCCGGTAGGCCGCGATCAGGGTCCGCAGGCGCTCGTTGATCTGGCGGTTCATGCGCTCGCGGCGCTGCTGGATGGTCTGCATCATCAGCACCCGGATGCCGACGCCGATCAGGGTGACGATGGCAAGGCTCATCAGCGTGGTGAACACGCCCTGCCAGGAGCTGAGATCCATATAGCGCACAGGCCCCCCGCGCAGCGATTAACGCACCACCTGCAGCTTTACCTGCTTGCCGTCGCGGTAGGTGTAGAGCGTCAGCGCGGCATTGTGCAGGTCGCCGTTGGGGTCGAAGGCGATGTCGCCGGTGACGCCGTGGTATCTGATCTTCGCCAGCGCCGGCAGGAACTTCGCCGGGTCGGTCGAACCGGCCTGCTGCATCGCCTGGGCGAACACCATGGTGGCGTCATAGGCGTAAGGCGCATAGGTCTGCAGCGGGATCTTGTAGCGCTGGCGGTAGCGTTCGGCGAAGGCGGCGGCGGCCTGTTCCTCTTCGGCGCTGCCGACGCCGCCGGCCACCACGCAGATCACCTTGCCGTTGCCGAGGGCGTCGCCGGCCAGCTGCGGCAGCTTTTCCGAGCACACGCCGTCGCCGGAGACGAGGGTCGCGCCGATGCCGAGCGCCTTCATCTGCTTGAGCATGGGACCGGCCACCGCATCCATGCCGCCGTAGAAGATCACGTCCGGCTTGTGCGCGCGGATCTGGGTCAGGATGGCGTTGAAATCGGTCGCCTTGTCGTTGGTGAACTGGCGGCTGACCAGCTGGGCGCCGCCCACCGCCTTCACGCCTTTCGTGAATTCGTCGGCCAGGCCCTGGCCGAAGGCGGTGCGGTCGTCGATCACCGCGATCTTTTTCGCCTTCAGGGTCTTGATCGAATACGCCGCCAGCGTGTGGCCCACCAGGCTGTCGCTGGCCACCACGCGGAAGGCGGTCTTGTAGCCTTGCCGGGTATAGAGCGGCGTGGTCGCCGCCGGAGAAATCTGCGGGATGCCGGCGCTGTTGTAGATCTTCGAGGCCGGCACCGTGGTGCCCGAATTCAGGTGGCCGACCACCGCCACCACGCCGTTGTCGACCAGCTTCTGCGCCGCCGCCGTGCCCATCTTCGGATCGGCGCCGTCGTCCTCGGCCTGCAGCACGAAGCGGACCTTCCTGCCGCCGATGACCGGGGCTTTCGCGTTCAAGTCGTCGATCGCCATGCGCGCGCCGTTCTCGATGTCCTTGCCCTGGTGGGCGCCGGTGCCGGACAGCGGCGACGCGCTGCCGATCCTGACGTCGAGCGGGGCCTGGGCCCGGGCAGACGATGCGGAAAGAAGCAGCAGGACGGGCAGGATGACGGCTGGACGCATGGGCTTTCCTTTCGATGGGATGTCCGATTGTACAATCGTCGGGCGAATAACCAGATCCCGGAGACGACATGCCCATCCGCCACGCCCTGCCCTGCGCCGTCCTTGCCCTCCTGACCACCGCATCCCTGCAGGCCGCGGCCGCGCCAGCCACCACCATCCTCTTCGTCGGCAACAGCTTCACCTTCGGCGCGCCGGCCGGTGCGGCCCCGCTGGTGCAGGGCTACCGGCCGGACAGCGTCACCGACCTGAACGGCACCCACATCGGCGGCGTCCCCGCCCTGTTCAAGGCCTTCACCGTGCAGGCCGGCCTGGACTACGAAGTGAGCCTGGAAACCTCGCCCGGCAAGGGCGTCGACTGGCATTACGAGCACAAGCTCGCCACCATCGCCAGGCCCTTCGACAAGGTCGTACTGCAGAGCTACAGCACCCTGGATGCCGCCAGGCCGGGCGATCCGGCTACCCTGGTCAAGTATTCCGGCCTGCTGGCCCAGGCCTTCCATGAGCAGAATCCGAATGTCGACGTGCGCCTGGCCGCGACCTGGTCGCGCGCCGACCAGACCTACAAGCCGGGCGGCGCCTGGTACGGCCAGCCGGTGTACCAGATGGCGCTCGACGTGCGCGCCGGCTACGACAAGGCGGCCCGGGCGTCGAAGCTGATCGGCGGCGTGATCCCGGTCGGCCAGGCCTGGAACCGCGCGATCGCCAGCGGACTGGCGGACCCGAATCCCTACGACGGCAAGGACACGGGAATCAATCTGTGGGCGCCGGACGACTACCACGCCAGCGTCTACGGCTACTACCTGGAGGCGCTGACCATCTTCGGCAACGTCACCGGCCGCGATCCGCGCTCGCTGGGCGCCAACGAATACGTGGCGAAGGAACTCGGTATCGGCGCCGACACCGCGGCCGCGCTGCAGAAGGTGGCGGCGGAGTCACAGGTCGCCGAAATAGGCCATGTCCCGCTCGATGGCCGGCGGTAGTTCCCGCTTGAGCAGGTCGATCCAGGCGCGCGTCTTGGCATCCACGAAACGACCGGAGGGCAGCAGCGCGAAGATTGCGATCTCGGGCGAGCGCCAGCCGGGCAGGACCTGCGCCAGCCGGCCGCTGCGCAGGTCGTCGACCACACTGTAGGCCGGCAGCAGGGCGATGCCCAGGCCGCGCAGCGCGCCGTCGAGCAGCACTTCGGCGATATTGCCGATCAGGGGGCCTTGGGGATCCAGGGTCACGTGCTCGTCGCCGCGGTCGAGCTGCCAGCAGGAGCTGAACGAGGAGGTCACCAGCCGCAGGCAGGTGTGCCGGGCCAGGTCCTGGGGATGCTGGGGCGTGCCGCGCTGCTTGAGGTAGTCCGGCGCCGCGCACAGCACCGAGAACATGCGGCCCAGTTTCATCGCCACCAGGGCGGAATCGGGCAGGTATTGCGCCAGGTAGATGCTGACGTCGATGCCTTCGGCCAGCAGGTCGGGCGGGCTCTGCGAAGAGCTGTACTCGAGGGTCACGCGCGGGTTCGCCGCGCAGTAGGTGGACACCAGCGGCGTCACATAGCGGTTGCCGAAGGCCGTCATGCTCATCACGCGCAGGCGGCCGGATGACTGGTGGGCGCCGCCGCCGACCTCGCCTTCGGCCTGGGCGACCATGTCGAGGATGGCCTTGCAGTGCTCGGCATAGCGCTCGCCGGCGCCGGTGGCGGAGATGCGCCGCGTGCTACGGTGCAGCAGCTTGGTCTGCAGGCGGTTTTCCAGCAGGCTCACGAGGCGCGAGACCTGCGCCTTGGACATGCCCAGGTGTTCGGCGGCGGCGGTGAAGCTGCCGCCGTCCATGACATGCACGAAGGCGTTCATCGCGTGCAGCAGTCCGTAATCGAGATCCTTGCGCATAGCCCGCCATCTTACCAGCGCGCGGCCTCCGGCACCGGCACCCGTCTACTTAGTTGCCCTGGTACAGCGGGTTGTCCGACACATAGGCCATGACACGGTGGTTCAGCAGACCCTGCGGCGCGATCAGCGCCAGGTCGAAGGGCAGCACGTGGGCGCTGCCGTTCTGGAAGGTCCAGCTGAAGGAACGGTCGCCGACGACGAAGCGCACGGTCGAGCCGCCGGTGACGTTGACGTGGCGGGTGGCGTCGGTGACGACGATGACCTGGTCGACCGCGGCCTGGGCCGGCGCGGCATTGCCGCGGAGGTCGGCCTGTTGGACACCGGCGAAGGCGGCGGTGCTGGCGGCGGCCAGGGTCATGGCGGTGAGGACGGGGAGGATCAGCTTGGTTTTCATGTTCGTTTCCGTTTCTAAGTGCGCAGCGCCGCCACGGCGCCGCGCGTTGTTCTGGTGTGCCACCTGGCGTCGGTGGCACGTCAGTCGCTTGTTGTAGCGTTTTTCTGACAGGCAAATGGTACTGGCCGGGAACGAAGCGAAAAATAGCGATGGAGGGGATTGTTCGTTACGTATGACGTAACAATCGAGCCGAAAAGACGGCGTGCTCGCTACCAAAAACGTCGTCCCCGCGAAGGCGGGAATAGTGCCCCAGCACTATTCCCCCCAAGTTCTGCTTGCGCTAACGAAACGCTAACAAACTTGGATCCCCGCCTGCGCGGGGACGACGGATCAAACTGCAGTGATTACCAGAAAATGACGCGATCTTCCGGCGCCAAATACATCTTGTCGCCCGGCTTGACGTCGAAGGTCTCGTAGAAGCCCGGGTGGTTGCGCAGGCTGCCGTTGACGCGGAATTCCGCCGGCGAGTGCGGGTCCGACTTGACCTGGGCGATCAGGGCCTGGTCGCGTGCCTTGCCGCGGCGGGCCTGGGCCATGCCCATGAAGATGCGCTGCTCGGCGGTGTAGCCGTCGATCACCGGCGCCGGCTTGCCCTTCAGCGAGATCCGGTAGGCGCGGCTGGCCATGATGGCGCCGGCGTTGTCGGCGATGTTCTCGCCCAGGGTCAGCTCGCCGTTCAGGTGGTAGCCGTCGACCGGGCTATAGCCGGCGTACTGGTTCACCAGCACCTTGGCCTTGGCGCGGAATTTCTCGCCGTCTTCCTTGGTCCACCAGTTGCGCAGGTTGCCGTCGCCGTCGTACTGCGAACCCGAGTCGTCGAAGGCGTGGCTCATCTCGTGGCCGATCGAGATGCCGACCGCGCCGTAGTTGATGGCCGGCTCGGCGTCCGCGTCGTACAGCGGGGCCTGCAGGCGCGCCGCCGGGAACACGATCTCGTTCATGGTCGGGCTGTAGTAGGCGTTGACGGTCTGCGGCGTCATGCCCCATTCGCTGCGGTCGACCGGCTTGCCCAGCTTGCTGACGTTGCGCTTGTGCTCGAACTCGCGGGTGCGCATCACGTTGCCGACCAGGTCGTCACGCTTGATGGTGAGCGAGGAGTAATCGCGCCACTTGTCCGGGTAGCCGACCTTCACCGAGATCTTCGCCAGCTTGGCCTGGGCGGCCTTCTTGGTCTCGTCGCTCATCCAGTCCAGGGTCTCGATGCGTTCCTTGTAGGCCAGCATGAAGTTGTGGACCATCTCTTCGACCTGCTTCTTGCGCTCGGCCGGGAAGTAGTGCTCGACATAGACCTTGCCGACCACTTCGCCGAGGTCGCGGTTGACCTGGGCGATCGCGCGCTTCTCCAGCGGACGGTTGACCTTGGTGCCGCTCAGCACCGCGCCGCGGAAGGCGAAGCTCTCGTCTTCGAAGTCCTGCGACAGGTAGTTCGCGTAGGCGCTGATCAGGCGGAAGCTGAAGTAGGACTGCCAGGTCTCGACCGGGGTCGCGGCGATGATTTTATCCAGGCCCTGCAGGTAGGACGGCTGGCTGACCACGACTTCGGTCGCCTTGCCGACGCCGGTATCCTTCAGGTAGGTGGCCCAGTCGAAGCCCGGCGCCAGGGTCTTCAGTTCGGCGACCTTCATCTTGTTGTAGCGCTTGACCGGATCGCGGTTCTCGACGGCGCTCCACTGCACCTTGGCGATCTCGGTTTCCAGCGCCACGATGGCCTTCGCCTCGGCGGCGGCATCCTTGTGGCCGGCCAGGCTCAGCATCTTCTCGACGTGGGCCAGGTACTTGGCGCGGGTATCAAGCAGGCGGGCTTCGTCCTGCAGATAGAAATCGCGGTTCGGCATGCCCAGGCCCGACTGCGAGATGCCGACGATGTAGCGGGTCGAATCGCGGCTGTCCTGGCGCACGCCCATGTTCACCGGCGAACCGGCGCCGATGCGCTCGAAGTGGGCGGCCAGTCCGGCCAGCGCCTTCTTGTCCTTCAGCGCGGCGACGCGCGCCAGCTCGCCCTTCAGCGGGGCCAGGCCGAGTTCGTTGCGGCGCTGCTGGTTCACGTAGCTGGTGTAGAAGTCGCCCATCTTCTGGGTGTCGGAACCGGCTTTCGCGTTCTTGTCCTGGGCGGCCTGCTCGATCAGGGTGCGGATCTGCTGCTCGACCTTGTCGGCGGCGATGTTGAAGGCGCCCCAGCTGGAACGGTCGTTGGGGATGTCGACGTCCTTCAGCCACTTGCCTTGCGAGTAGCGGAAGAAATCGTCCTGCGGGCGTACCGCGGCGTCCAGCGCGCCGGCGTCGACACCGGAACGGGAGCCGGCTGCCGCGCTCGAGGCTGCCGATGGTTCAGCCGCCGCGACCTTGGCGGGTGTGCCGGCGTGGGCAAGGCTGGCGAACAGACCCGCGATCAGGGCGCTGCACAGGGTACGCTTCATTGTGATGTCTCCATAAGAATCAAGTGTTTGATCGTAATTTAAACTTTGCCTCGTGCCAAGGTTCATTGGATGCATATGTCAGCCCATACAGTGGCCGGCTCCGCTTGATTTGGCGGCCGCCGGCCCCATCTCGGAACTTCTTCCCATCGCTTTCCATGCCTGCATTGCCCAGCCTGTCCAGCACCAGGGCCGCGCCCGCTGCGCGCCTGTCCGTCGCCCTTCTCTCATGCGCGGCGCTCCTGTCCACGCCCCGCGCCGGCGCGCGCGAGGGCGAGGAACTCGCGGGCCTGATCAACGCCTACCGCGCCGCACCCGCTACCTGCGCGGGCCGCCCCGCCGCAGCCGCCGCGCCCTTGACGCCCGAGGCGGCGCTGTCCTCGTTGCGCATCGGCGTCGGCACCTTTCTCGAATCCGCGCTCAGGAAGGCGGGCTATGCCGCCGCCCAGGCCGAGGCGATCTCGGTGACGGGGCCGGAAGACGCCGAGGCGGCCATGACGGTGTTGCGCGAGCGCTACTGCGGCAAGCTGCTGAGCGGCGAGTTCTCGGCCATCGGCACGGCGCGCCACGGCAAGGAGTGGCAGGTGGTGCTGGCGCGGCCCCTGGTCTTCCCCGCCCTGCCCGATGCGGCCCGGTTGAGTCAGGAGCTGCTGAGCCTGGTGAACCAGGCGCGCGCCCGGCCGCGCAGCTGCGGCGCGCAGGGCTTCGGCGCGGCCCCGCCCCTGGCCTGGAGCGACACCCTGGCCACCGCCGCCCTCGGCCACAGCAAGGACATGGCCGAGAAACACTATTTCAACCACAAGGAGCCGGGCGGCAGCGACCCGGCCACGCGCGCCACGCGGGCCGGCTACCGCTGGACCAGGATCAGCGAGAACATCGCCTCCGGCCAGCGCACGGTGGAGGAAGCGGTGGCGGCCTGGCTGGACAGCCCCGGCCACTGCGCCAACATCATGAATCCGGCGATGACGGAGATGGGCGCGGCCTATGCGGTCAATCCGGCCAGCGAGAACCACACTACCTACTGGACGCAGATGTTCGGCAAACCAGCAGGCCGGTAAGAGACCTGCCATGTTTCTCGGCTATCGTTTCGATAGCGACAATTAAATAGCGCGCTATTTAATTTCGCGCTATGATTCATCCCACTCAACCACGAAAGGGTAAAGCGATGACCACCAAGCTCGACAAAGTCCTGTACACCGCAAAAGCACACACCACCGGCGGCCGCGAAGGCCGTTCCGTCTCCAGCGACAATCTGCTCGACGTGCGCCTGGCGCCGCCGACGGAAATGGGCGGCAAGGGTGACGCCACCAATCCGGAACAGCTGTTCGCCGCCGGCTACTCGGCCTGCTTCATGGGCGCAATGAAATTCGTCGCCGGCCAGAAGAAGATCGCGGTACCGGCCGATGCGGCCATCGACGCCAGCGTCTCGATCGGCCCGATCCCGGCCGGTTTCGGCCTGGCCGTGGAACTGGCGGTGAGCCTGCCGGGCATGGACCGCGCACAAGCACAGGAACTGGTCGAAGCCGCCCACGGCGTCTGCCCGTACTCGAACGCGACCCGCGGCAATATCGACGTGACCCTGACCGTCGTATAAGGTCCGGCTTCAGGCCGCTTCCGGGAACGGCACCCGCTCCACCGCCCGCACCAGGGCGTCGTAGCAGGCCGGATCGAGCGCCGTTCCCACGGTCTTCTGCATCATCTCCAGCGCCTGCGGTATCGGGATCGCGCCTCGGTAAGGCCGCGAGGCCGTGATCGCGTCGAAGATGTCGGCGGTGGTGATGATGCGCGTCTCGATGCGGATCTCCTCCGCCGCCAGTCCGCGCGGATAGCCGCTGCCGTCCAGGCGCTCGTGATGGGCGCCGGCGATGGCCGCCAGTTCGCGGAAGGCATCTATCCTCCTCAGGATCGTCTCCGTGAACTCGGCATGCAGCTTGACGGCGTCCCACTCGACGCGGTCGAGCGCACCCGCCTTGTCCAGCACGCTGTTGCTGACACCGAGCTTGCCGACGTCGTGCAGCAGCGCGCCGCGCTTGAGCCAACGCCGGCGTTCCATCGACAGTCCCAGCGCCTCTCCGATCATGTCCGTGTACAGCGCCACGCGCGCGCTGTGGCCGCTGGTGTATGGGCTCTTGGCATCGACCACCTGGCCGAAGGCGCTGGCGATGTCGTCCAGGTAGTCGTCGTCCAGCGCATGCTGGTGTCCTGCCCCGGCCGGCTGCAGGGCAGCGACCGCGCCGTCAATCGTTTCCGAGGCCAGCGTCGCCCAGAAGGCGTCCGACTGCGCGACCTGTTCGAAAGCCTGTACCAGTCCCGGGTCGAACCACTGTCCCGCGCGCGCGCGTGCTTCCTTCAGCGCGCCCTCGCGCCCGCTTTCGGTGTGAAACACGTCGATCACCTGCGCCAGCAAGGCAAGGCGCGAATACAAGGGGATCGCCTCGCCCGCCAGCCGCGCCGGCTTGCCGTTGCCGTTGAAATGCTCGTCCAGCGAATAGATGCCCTGGGCCACGCCTTCCGGAAAGCGCAGCAGGCGCGCGATGTCGGCGCCGCGCTGGCAGCGGGTGGCAACCAGCTCGCGCGCGATCTCCGGACCGTCGCGCAGGATCGTCATCACGCTGCGGAAGCGCTCGGCCAACCCGGCCTTCAGTCCCGTGTGCTTGAGCACGAAGCCCAGCACCTGCGGCAGGCTGTCGCCGACCGTCTTGTAGTCGCGCTTGAAATTCAGGTCGTCCGTCAGGTAGAGCTCGCAGATGCGCGCGGCATTGCTGCTGCAGCCCAGGTCCTTCAGCAGGAGCGTGTAGTAGAGCTCCCACAACTGGCTGGCGGGCATGCCGGCCTGGCGGCCGATGTGCATGCCAATCCAGCAGGCGCGCACGCAATGCCCGGGCGGCTGGCCTTCGGTGATGTCGAGCGCATAGCTCAGCGATGCAATCAATTCCGATAATTTGAGTTCGCCGGAGGACATAAGCATGTGGAAATATTTGATGATTCAGAGCAATAGGGTACTGCTAATGTACGCGTCTCATAGCATTAATTTTTACTATAGACCACATAGAAATAGATAGTTTGCACGTATAAGGCTCGCGCTCTACCATGAACATTAATAAACGATATCTATCGAATTAAATACATCGATAGCCATTAACCCTAACAGCGAGCTGACATGACCGATCTCACCACCGCCTCCGGCATTCCCGTCACCGACAACCAGAACTCGATCACCGCCGGGCCGCGCGGTCCGGTCCTGCTGCAGGATTTCCACCTGATCGAAAAGCTCCAGCATTTCAACCGCGAGCGCATTCCCGAGCGCGTGGTCCACGCCAAAGGCTCGGGCGCCTACGGCACGTTCACCGTCACCCATGACGTCAGCAAGTACACGAAAGCGAAGCTGTTCGGCGAGATCGGCAAACAGACCGAGACCTTCCTGCGTTTCTCGACGGTCGGCGGCGAAAAAGGCTCGGCCGACACCGAACGCGATCCGCGCGGTTTCGCCCTGCGTTTCTATACCGAGGAAGGCAACTGGGACCTGGTCGGCAACAACACCCCGACCTTCTTCCTGAAGGACGGCATCAAGTTCCCGGACTTCATCCACACCCAGAAGCGCGATCCGCAGACCAACCTGAAATCGGCCCAGCATGTCTGGGACTTCTGGAGCCGCGCGCCGGAAAGCCTGCACCAGGTGACGATCCTGTTTTCAAGCCGCGGCACCCCGGACGGCTACCGCCACATGGACGGCTTCGGCAGCCACACCTACAGCCTGATCAACGAGGAAGGCCGGCGCGTGTGGGTCAAGTGGCACTTCAAGACCCTGCAGGGCATCAAGAACCTGTCGGCAGCCGAGGCGGTGCGCCTGGCCGGCCTTGACCCGGACTACGCCCAGCGCGACCTGTTCAACGCGATTGCGAAAGGCGACTATCCGCGCTGGAGCGTCGAGATCCAGGTGATGGACGATGAACAGCGCGCCGCCTGGGAAGCGAAAACCGGCTGGGATGCGTTCGACTTGACGAAAGTGTGGCCGCAGGGCGACTTCCCGCGCATCCCGGTCGGCATCCTTGAACTGAACCGCAATCCGGACAACTATCACGCCGACGTCGAGCAGGCCGCGCTGTCGCCGTCGAACATCGTGCCGGGCCTGGGCTACAGCCCGGACAAGATGCTGCAGGCGCGCCTGTTCGCCTACCACGACGCCCAGCTCTACCGCGTCGGCACCAACCACCAGCACCTGCCGGTGAACCGCCCGCGCTGCCCCGTCCACAACCAGCAGCGCGACGGCGCGATGGGGATCGCCAACGGCGGAGCAAGCGCCAACTACGATCCGGTGGCCGGCACGCCGGCGGCCGGCGGCTTCGGCCACGGCGACGCCGGCTGGCAGCTCGAGGGGACGGCAGGCCGCTACGACACCCGCGCCCTTGATGATCACTTCACCCAGGCCGGCAATCTGTTCCGCCTGCTGAGCGAGGAAGAAAAGCGCAAGCTGATCGAAAACATCGCCGGCTCCCTCGCCCAGGCCGATGCCGCGATCCAGGACCGCCAGATCGGGCATTTCCTGAAAGCCGATCCGGCCTATGGCCAGGGCGTGGCGGAGGCGATCCGGGCGCGCGCGAACAAGGCCTGAGCACGGACTGCGGTCAGCCGCCGTGGCGCTCCAGCCAGGGCACGATGACCGCGGCGAGGCGCTCCGGCGCCTCGATCGGGATCATGTGCCCGCTATCCTCGATCACCTCGAGCGTGGCGCCCGGGATCCCGGCCTGCAGCTCGCGCGCCTCCTCCAGGCTGCGCAGCTGGTCCTGGGAGGCCGCCACCACCAGGGTCGGGCAGCGGATCTCATGCAGGCGATCGAGGTCGCCGGGGCGCTCCAGCATCGACTGGCGCCGGAACACCTCGCCTCCCAGCCGTACTCCCATCGCCCTCACCCGCTCGATCAGCGCCTCGTTGTCGCGCTCCTTCGGATGCAGCGACGACGCCACCGCGATGCGGCTCAGGCCACTGAAGGCAAGCGACGGCGCCGCCTTGCCGATCGCGCCCTTGCGCTGCCTCAGGGCCGGGCTGTCGGGACGGGTCGAGGTGGCGATCAGCACCAGCGCCTGCACGCGCTCCGGCGCCAGGCGGGCGATGTCGCGCGCGACGTAGCCGCCCATCGAAAAGCCGACCAGCAGGAAGGACGGTGGCGCCGTCTCGAGCGCCCGGCGCGCCATCACCTCGATCGAGCCGTCGTGGCGCAGGTCGGCGTAGTGGATCGGCGCGAAGCGCGCCAGCGGTGCCTCGAGGTCGCGCCACAGGGTGTCGTCGGCCATGAAGCCGGGGACGAGCAGAAGAGCCATCGGATGATCCTTTTTGGGTAAGGTAGCAAATTTTAGGGGTTCTAAGCCTGCGGTTGCCTCACCGGGGTTTCCATGTCAGCATGCGGTGTCAGGTATCAAGTACCAGGAAATACGCAAGGAGCAAGAATGAGTCTTCCCAACCATCAGCTGAGCATGACGGTGCTGATGACCCCGGATACCGCCAATTTTTCCGGCAACGTCCACGGCGGCCATATCCTCAAGCTGCTCGACCAGGTGGCCTACGCCTGCGCCAGCCGCTATGCCGGCGCCTATGTGGTGACGATGAGCGTCGACCAGGTCACCTTCCGCCAGCCCATCCACGTGGGCGAGCTGGTGACCTTCCTGGCGGCCGTCAACTATACCGGCCGCAGCTCGATGGAAATCGGCATCAAGGTGCTGGCCGAGAGCATCCGCACCCAGGAAGTACGCCACGTGAACAGCTGTTTCTTCACCATGGTGGCCGTCGGCGACGACAAGAAACCGGTGACGGTGCCACAGCTAGCGCCGTCCACGCCGGACGAAGCCCGCCGTTTCGAAGAAGCGAAAGGCCGCAAGGAATTACGCCTGGCGCTCGACCGCCAGCACGCCGAACGCGCCAAAGCGCGCGCCTGAGCATCCCCTCCTCCTGACCGCAAACAGGCGCCGCCCGGCGCCTGTTTGCGTTTACCGCCGCTGCGCCGGCGCGACCGTTGTCGGTAATCTTTACACCTGTTTTGACGCGATTCAACCTTTCTCCGGCGTCTTCCAAGTCCCGCCTCGTCATCCGTACTGACATCGACCTTCACAGGCGAATTGTTAATTTTGCGTGAAATTTCCTTGCGTTATTTATGAGCATACAATTTCATTTAATTCAATATAACAACAATGATTTCTTGCAAAAAAGTACTTTTCCGTCGAAAAATCTTACATTTTGATGACATTTTTGCTCATTTTTAAATTTTCCTATACGAAATCAATTGCTTACAGTCCTGGCATGTAACGTGCAATACATACGCCGTTGGCTACCGCCAATCCGGGGGCGCGCAGCAAGGCCCACCCATCGTTCATACACAGGAGCGCAATACAAATGATCAAGAAAGCGTTAGCCGCAATGGCACTTGCAGGAACGGCGATGTCGGCACAGGCCGGTGTCGTACTCAGCGAGGGATTCGAGAACGTGGCAGGCCTGGCCGCCAAGGGATGGGTATTCACCAACAACAGTACCCCGGGCGGCCTCACTCCGGGCTGGTTCCAGGGCGACCAGAACATCTTCGGCGCCCAGGCGGGCAGCCCCTACTCGTACGCGGCAGCGAATTACAACGGCGCGCCCGCCGGCGGCACTCTCAATGCCTGGATGCTGACCCCGGTCTTCGACGCCAGCCATGGCGCCACCGTCTCCTTCTACCTGCGTGCCGACCACCTCGACGGGTATTTCGACCAGATCAACTTCGGCTTCGTGAATGCCAACGGCACCCTGACCGGCCTGGGCCTGACCTCGGTCAGCCCGGTCCCGGACAGCGACTGGGTCAAGTACACCGCTTCGGTCGGCACCAGCACGCTGGGCTCCGTCCGCTTCGCCTTCCAGTACACCGGCGCCGCCGACAACGCCAACTATGCCGGCGTGGACAGCCTGCTCGTCGACCTGCCGGAACCGGCCAGCATGGCGCTGATCGTCGGCGGCCTGCTGGGCCTGGGCGCGGCACGCCGCCGTTCGCGCGCCTGATCATTCCCGTCAAGATTTCTGGAGACTCTCATGTCGAAACTGAATTCCATCCAGCGCCTGCTGGGCACCGGCGTCGCCGGACTGGCCCTGTGCGCCTTCGCCCTGCCCGCCGGCGCCCAACAGGCGCAGCAGGAAGCCGTGCAATCCACCGATTCGCAAACCGTCACCCGTGACGCCGACACCGGCAAGCTGCGTCCGGCCACCGCCGCCGAGCAGGCCACCCTGCAATCGCTCAAGGCCAATCTGGCGCGCGAAGCGCCCAAGCCGACCCTGCAGAAATTCCACCGCAACGGCGCCACCGGCGTACGCCTGACCGACGAGTTCCTGACCGCTTCGACGGTCGTGCGCACCGCGGACGGCAAGCTCGACATGGTCTGCACCGACGCGCATGGCAGCCAACCGGCCGCTGCCCATGTCCATTCCGCCGCCAACACCCCAGTTACGGAGTAATCCATGCTCACCCCCGTCATTTCGCGTTCGCTGATCGCCGCCGCCTGCGCCCTGACCTGCCTGGCCACCCAGGCCGCCACGATCAACATCACCAGCCGCGACCCGGCCGGCAAGGGCTTCAACGACCCGACCCCGGTGGCACCGGTGGGCGGCAACACGGGCACCACCCTGGGCGAGCAGCGCTGGAACGTCTACCGCTACGTGGCCGGCATCTGGGAAAAGAACCTGCAGAGCAACGTCACCATCAACGTCAGCGCGGGCTGGGAAGCCCTGACCTGCACCGCCACATCGGCCACCCTCGGCAGCGCCGGCGCGTGGAACATCTGGCGCGACTTCCCGAACGCCAAGGCCGGCACCTGGTATCCGCAAGCCCTGGCCAACAAGCTGGCCGGGGTCGACCTGAGCGCCGGCCAGCCGGACGACGGCAGCGGCTACGGCAACGTCGACATCAAGACCCAGTTCAACATCAACCTCGGCAACCCGGGCTGCCTGGATGGTTCGCCGTTCTATCTCGGCCTGGACGGCAATGCCGGCTCCAAGGTCAACTTCGTCGAGACCCTGCTGCACGAACTGGGCCACGGCCTGGGCTTCTCGGTGCTGACCGTGTCGACCGGCACCGGCAACCGCCTGAACGCCTCGGGCTCCGCCTATGTCTCGACCGGCGGCCTGCCCAGCATCTGGGAACAGTACATGTATGACAACACGGCCAAGAAGACCTGGCTGAACATGACGTCCGCGGAGCGCAAGGCCTCGGCCATCAACCCGCTGCAACTGGCCTGGATCGGCCCGAACGTGAAGGCAGGCGCAGGCATGCTCAAGCGCATCCCGATCATCCAGACCGCTTCGCCGGCGCCGGGCGGCAGCATGAACATCGACTTCAACACGGCCAGCTTCGGCCCGCTGCCCCCAAGCAGCGGCAACCTGGGCACCCTGGCCAACATCGCTGCCCAGGCCGGCGAAGCGGGTCCGGGCTGCAGCCCCTTCGACGCCGCCAACACGGCTGCGGTGAAGGGCAAGGTGGCGATCATCAGCCGCGGCAGCTGCCCCTTCGTCGACAAGGTCAGGAACGCGCAAAACGCCGGCGCGGTCGCCGTGATCCTGGCGAACAACGCAGCCGGCGCCCTGATCCCGGGCGGCAGCGACGGCAGCATCGTCATTCCGGCGGTCGGCGTCACCCAGGCCGACGGCGATGCGCTGAAGGCCGCCGTCAACACCGCCCTCGCCTACGGCAGCCGCAGCAAGCCGGGCACCGTCACCGCCGCCCTGACCGCCGATCCGGTGCGCATCGCCGGTGCGGACGCCAACGGCAACCCGCTGCTGTACACGCCGAACCCGCTGGTGTCGGGCTCGTCGGTATCGCACTGGGACGTGACCGCCTTCCCGAACCTGCTGATGGAGCCGAACATCAACCCCGACCTGACTACCGTCGTGGTGCCGCCGTACGACCTGACGCTGCCGCTGCTGAAGGATCTGGGCTGGTAATCGGCTGAGGTTCGCGGAACGTGGCGCCTTGTGCACGAAATTATGGATTTATCGTAACTTCGTGCTACAATGCGCCGCCTTGGCCTGGTAGCTCAGTTGGTAGAGCAGAGGATTGAAAATCCTTGTGTCGGTGGTTCGATTCCGCCCCGGGCCACCAAGAATTCAGAAAACGCCACCTTCGGGTGGCGTTTTCGTTTACTCCGTTAGAAGTGCTAGCCTCCGGTCCATTTTCGGTAGGGCAAGCTCAGGCAAGCAAGGTCTCGACGAGTTCGGCAACTTGCCGGGCTTCCGACACCGTGGCCAACCCCGTATCGACTTGCTCCCTGAACGCTCTGGCAAATGCGTCCAATGTGTAAGGAGTAGGGTCGACGGAGGCTGTTGGCGGCACTCCGGTCGCTTCCAGTCGATACCAGTCATGCAGTCTCGCCTTGCCACGGGTTCCACGCCACTCGAAACAATTGCTGTCCTCTATCGTGCCGTCGACTGCGGCGTCAATGCCCACTATCCCACAGCCATGCCGCAGTTGCACCTTCAATGCGGTTTCAGTTTTTCCGTGCTCACGGTCGAGCCGGTAATTGGACAATTCCAGAGGACCAAACAAGCGTAATGCCAAGAACAGGAAATGCGATAACACCTCCCGAGTGAAACCTCCTTGGTCCGGCATGCCCAGCCAGTCGGCGGCGCCACGTTGCCAGGCGCGTGGCCAGTGTGCGAACCGCAAAGTGACGTCTGCCCCAGAGAACTCACCCATGGCGCCGCTGCTCACCATTGCCTGCAACTGGCGCACGGCTGGTACACATGCGAATGGGAAATTTACAGCGCACCGGGGCAGGACGAGCCGATCGATTGCCGCCACATCGCCAAGATTCGCAGCCAGCGGCTTTTCACACAGCACAGCCACCCTGGCATCCTGCGCCAGTCGCAGGTGCTCCAAATGCCAAGCCGGTGGCGAGGCGACATACAAAGCATCCAACCCAGGCTGGACGCTTAACTTGGCAGCGCTGGCAAAAATCGGCAACGCCGGGTCCAACGCGCGCACTCGTGCCTGAGCGCCTGCGTCTGGATCGTATACACCGACCACTGAAAATGCCGGGTGCGCTCTCAGTGCCTGCAGCACGCGCAAACCCATGATGCCGGCGCCAATGACGCCAATCCGGATACCTTCCATTTGGATCCTCCTGGTGATGGAACGGCGCCAGCGACGGCAGCACCGCAAGAAACGATCAGGCCAGCACAATGCGCAGAGCACACAGCAATAACAGAGATCCCGCTGCCAACTGCAGGACACCGCGCCTCCCGGGTTCGAGGTTGCGGCGCGCAAGCCAAGCGTAGGCACAAAGCACCGGGTATTCGAGCAGTACCGCAATCGCTCCCAGTAGCGTCATTTGCACCATCGGTGGCCAGCCGCCCTCATGCACAAACTGAGGCAGCATCGCGCCAAAAAACAGCACCGCCTTCGGGTTCGCCAACTGCAGCGTCAGCGCGTCGGTGAACAGCCGTGCAGCAGAGGCCGGGGGCGCCGGCTCGAGATTTCCTTCGCGTTCGGCATGGCGCCACGAACGAAGCGACTGAATGCCAAGCCAGCCGATGTAGGCGGCTCCCACCCAGCGCAGAACGGTCAGGCTGCCTGGAGCCGCGGCAAAAACGGCACCCAAGCCCAGCAAGGCCATCAAGATATAAATGCAGTTACCCAGAAGAATCCCGCCGATGCTGGCCTGCGCTGGCCTCCAACCTGATGTCAACGCTGCGCCCATCACATTCGCGACTGCTGGACCGGGCGTAATACTCAACAGAAAGTTCATGCTCCAGAAAGAAATTGCTAGCGCGATGTCCATGATGTTTAACCTCAAACGAAATTAACTAGACTTGAGTCTAATTAATTAAATTGTACAATGCAAGCCCTTTCTCAACGTCGCAAAGAGGCATACCAATGGCCCGGCCTCCCGGCAAAAACGCCAAGATTCGTCAACAGATCCTCGACGCGGCGTCCCGCTTGTTTGAGGAGCACGGAGTAGCAGGGGTCAGCATGGACGACATCGTGCGCGATTCCGGCGTGGTGCGTGCCACGGTGTACAGTCATTTCGGCAGCAAGGCTGCGCTGGTCGCCGCCAGTGCGCGTAGTTATCTGACGGGGCTGATCAATGTTGCGCCCCTACAGGCGGAACCAGGCCAGCTGCACGCTGCCCTCGACCATTTCGCACAGCAGACCCAAACCTGGCTACAGGCCCATGCCGCGCAGGCGGAACTATTCTTCAGCCACGTCCAGCAGACCGCCGATTCCGGCGAGGTGCGGGACGATGGCCCTTCCCTGCGCAAGTCACTTCGTTCGCTATTTACGCGCGCGCGGGAGAGCGGCGACCTGCCGCCGCAGGCCGACGTTGAGTTCCTTGCCGACGGCTATGCTTATCTGTGGTTCATGCTGTGCGCGCAATGGTTGGCGCGGCGCGACGATGCACGGTTCGCGTCGCGGCTCGCGCAACTCACGGCCATGTACGCGCCGAGCGCCCCAGGGATTTGCCGCAATGTCTAGCTACAACACTGTCCTTGAACCTGGACTCGCTCCAGTTCCCTAGACAAATCCTGACCTCACATTGAGGCGCGCTCGAAGGCCTCTGGGCTGACGTGGCCTTACCAGCACTCGCACTGCCTCACGCCACTGAGAGAGTGGACGAATCGGCCTTCCTGCCCGGACGCCACGTCATTGCACTTACCGGCGTGGCCCAACTGGATTCCGTTCGGGCCATTGGCATCGTGGAGCACGCCAACCCGGTCTATATCGAAGATCGTCACAAGCAAGCCGAGCGCGCCCTCGTTGGCGCGGCGCCAAGACCGCCCGCCAATCAAACCTTCCGGGTGCATAAGAGGACCCCGGGCTACTCCGGGCCGTCGCGTTAACGAATGCCTTGCCATGACACGTCAGACACATATGCCCGTGCTCAGCATTGCCTGCATTTGAACCGCGTCGACCGGCTTGCTGAAGAAGTAGCCCTGGCCTTCATTGCATCCGTGCGCGTTGAGAAACGCAAACTGCCCCTCATCTTCGACGCCTTCGGCGATGACACGCTGGTGCAGATTCTTGCCCATGCCGATGACCGCGCTGACGATGACCCCATTGCTTTCAAGTCCGGCATTGATTGCCTTTACAAACGACTGGTCGATCTTGAGCACATCGATCGGAAATTGGTTCAAGTAGCTCAGGCTGGAATAACCGGTGCCAAAGTCGTCCACGGCGATCTGTACGCCCATTGTCTTGAATTTGGCCAGTAAGCAGGCACTGGTCGCCACATCGCGCATCAGCACGCTCTCGGTCAGTTCGAGCTGCAGGCAGGCAGGGTCCACGCCAGTGGTCTCCAGGACGGTAAGCGCGTGATCGAAAAAATCCCGATGACGAAATTCCAGAGCCGACACGTTGATCGCGATTGACCCCGGGGAAATGCCTTGGTTACGCCAACGCACCGCCTGCTCGCAGGCTTCATTCAATACCCACCGCCCGATTGGAATGATGAGGCCGCATTCCTCGGCAATCACGATGAAACGCTCCGGCAACACCAGTCCCCATTCTGGATGCTCCCAGCGCAGCAGGGCTTCGACCCCGGTGATGCAATTCGTTTTCAGGTCAACCTTGGGCTGGTAATGCAGCGTGAATTCCTTGCGTTCGAGCGCCTGGCGTAGATTACTTTCGATCAGCTGCCGCTCCACGGCCCGCGTATTCATGTCATGGCGGAAGAACTGATAGTTGTTGCGCCCGCGCTCCTTGGCATGATACATCGCGGTGTCCGCATTCTTGATCAAGGCGACGGCATCCGTACCGTCGAGCGGGAAAACGCTGATGCCAATACTGGTTGACGTATGCAACTGCTGCCCATCGATGAGGAAAGGCGTCGACAGCGCGAGCAGTATTTTTTCAGCCGCCAGCGCCGCATCGTGCGGCCGCCGTTCGTCTGCGAGCAGGATCACGAATTCATCGCCACCGTGGCGGCTGACCGTGTCGGAAGTGCGCACGCAGTGCACCAGGCGTTCCGAGACGGCTTGCAACAACTGATCGCCGACAGCGTGCCCCAACGAGTCGTTGATATGCTTGAACTTGTCCAGATCAAGGAACAATAATACCGGGTTTGTATTGCTGCGCTTGGCCGAAGCAATAGCCTGAGTAATGCGGTCATTCAAAAGGACTCGGTTGGGCAGGTTGGTAAGGAAATCATGCTGCGCGAGGTGTCGCATTTTCGATGTCAGTGCGACGGTGCTAGAGATGTCCCGGAACACCATCACGGCACCCACGAGCTGTCCATTCCAATCGTGAATTGGCGCGGCAGAATCTTCGATCGGAATAAGCTTGCCATGACGGTCGACAAGGACGACTTCGCCGGTCAAACCCGAGGAGTAATCGCTTTGCAGGACGTATTCAACCGGATTGATGATCGGGCGCCCCGTCACGGCGTCGATAAGGTTAAGCACTTGCGCTACAGGCATCCCACTCGCGTCCTCCCGCAGCCACCCGGTGATCAGTTCGGCCGCGGTATTCAAATAATCAACGCGGCCGGCCGTGTCGGTAGAGATGACGGCATCGCCGATCGAGTTAAGCGTAATTTCTGCACGCGCCGTGGCGACATACAGACGTTGCTCCACCTTCATGCGTTCGATAATGTTACGCAAGGACTGCGGCACTAGGCTGTTGTCGAAGTACCCCTTTGATAGCCAGCCTTGGGCGCCGCGCTGGACGGCCTCCTTGGCATCGTCTTCATTGTCGAGGTCGCACAGCGTCAGGATCGGTATGTGGCGCGCCACTTCGTATAGTTGATCGAAGCAAGCCAAGCCCGTGCCGTCTGGCAGCATCAAATCCGCCAGGATTACATCGATCCCTTCCTTGCGAATGCGCTCTATGCCTTCTGCCAAAGTAGCCGCGCATTCCACATCGAAGGGACCATCGAAGGCCTCACCTAAGGCATTCTTCAGGGCGCGGATGTCGTCCGCGATGGGGGAAATGATGAGGACTCGATTTGCCACGTTTTCTCCGTTGTCACCGATTCTAATGACGTGGCTCGGCTTAGCGTGCTGGCGCCGCATGACCACGCCGCCAACGGATGCATTTCGGCAGACGTCGCTGGCACCTGCACGATTTATGAGGAGCTAAGGAAGCCTGCGCACCAAATCCCAGATGCTAGCTTCGCGCAGGCTTTTAGCGCAGAGACTAAACGAGTATAGGCTGTTTCGTGACAGCGTCAACTTGTTGAGTTGCGGGAACCTGTGATGCAGGCGAGCGATGATGCCTGTATGAATCGCTACGACGATTGCAGACACTTCTGAGCCATCATTCTGAGCCCAAGGGAAAAGTATGAGTGGAAAGCGGTACGGAGGAATTCAAGATCGCGGCGGTCAAGCAGGTGGCCGAGCGTGGCCACCGGCAAGCGACGTAGCCGCGCGCCTGGGGGAGTATCCACAGCCTGTACAACTGGACGAAGCGCTACGGTGTGCCTGAAGAGGAGCGCAAGGCTGTGGATTCGCAGGCCGATGAAATGCGGCGGCTGGAGGCCGAGTTGAAGCGCGTCACGGATGAGCGCAGCATCTTGAACTGGTCGCGGTGTAGTTTGCCAAGACGTCCGGGTAAGGTACACCTTCATTGTTGAATTACAGGACCAATTCCCGGTGCGGCGGTAGGTGCACTGATTGGGCATCCGTGGCATCGGATCGGTGTACTACCTGATGTTCGCCGTGCATCACGGGGTATCCGGCAGTCTCGGCCGAGAGATGGTGAGCTTCGTGTTAGTGACTGTCACGACATTCATCCTGGTGCAATGGTATGTCGATGCGCCCCTTGATGAAAGCTTATGTGCGACGCATTGCGGACCCATGTTGAGCATCTAGGCGAAATAGAGCACACGGGACGCCGATTAGGCGTATGCTTTTATCATTCAAGCGCCGTACTGCATGAAGTGACCCACACTGCTTGGTCGCGGTAATTCAACGGCAATGCACGGAACACGGCCGTTAGTGACGGCCACTCCCGGCACGACGCAAGTAGTACGGGGGAGCATGCGAGGTCTCTACCTGCCCGCCCCCCTGATTGCAACGGTCACATCGGGAGTACGTCATGCGTCACACATTGAAAGCCGTCTTCGCTCACCGAAGCGATGCCCAGCACGTCCTGGACGAATTGCTGGCCTCTGGATATTCGCCCGCCGATACGGCCCTGTCGAACGAGCTCCCAACTACGCAAGACGACGACGTCGGATTGGACGGCGAGGACGCAAAAGCCAACGGCCCGGTCAAACGACTCGCCGCGAGGCTGTTCCACACCGGACAGCGCGAGCATAGCGCAGCATATGCCGATGCATTCCTGCGCGGACGCCACATCGTGACGCTCACGGCCGATTCCGAGCCGGATATCGCGCGCGCCGCCGCCATCATCGAGCGCTTCGGTCCGCTCGGCATCGAAACGCACGATGCGGTGTGGGACCATGGCAGCGACGGCGCCGGGCAAGATGCCGGCCGGATGGCTCGCGCCTACCCGCCCGGTACCGAGCCGGGCGCCCTGCAGGGCCGCGCCCATGAAGACAGTCGCTACTTCGGCATCCAGCGTGCCGATTCACCGCCGACCGGCAACACCTTCCAGGAAACGATGGGCGCGGACTCCCAATGGGTCCATCCTGACGAAGACAGACTGCATGTCCGCACCCCGGCCACCTTCGCGGATTCGCACGGCACCGTACACGACGATGACATGGCGGCCTACCGCTATGGCAAGGAGATGCGTATCAGCGACAAGTACCGCAACCGTTCCTGGGACGAGGTCGAGCCCGCCCTGAAGAGCGCCTGGGAAGCGGGCGCGAGCGGCGCTGCTGCCTGGGACGAGAGCAGGCACGCCATACGCCGCGGCTGGAACAGCGCGTCACCCGACATCGACGACGACAGTTATTACCGTACCCACTGGAACGCAATATACGCGCACGATGCCGGCGATAGCGAGGAGAAGAACGACGCCCCGGCCTCCCTGTCAGGCAGCGAAGCAGAGCGCAGCGAGAACTATCGCAGCCGCGATTGGCGGAGCTCCCCATCCGATGTCGAGGACGCCTGGAACGCGCGCCACGCGGGGCAACTATCGTCATGGGGAAATTTCAAGAATGCCGTGACCCATGGCTGGAACAGGATCCGGCTGGACACGGATACAAAGGAGCCTGCCGGCCATTCATACGAAACAAGGCCCGACACTGAAACGACGCGCATGGCCGCGCCGGAAGTGCCTGGGGAAACCGAACATGCCGGCAGCGCTGCGCCGGCCTGGAACAAAGTGAAGGCGGCGGTACGCCATGGCTGGGAGCGCGTAAGGTCTTGATGGGCCGCTGACACCAAGCGCATCGGCACCTGTCGCTCCAGAAGTCGTCTGGAACAAGGCTGCCGCCTGATTGAACGAGCAAGCGAAAAGAGGCAGGTCATGCGCCACGATCTCACAGCAGTCTTCAACAACCCGGTCGACGCCCAGCATGTACTGGACGAATTGCTCCGCTCGGGGTTTCCGCGCTCCGGAACCTCACTCGTCAGCCCGCCCGAGCCTGACGACGCCAAGCGCCTATCCGACGCGGGCCCCCGGGGGACACTCAAGCAAATACTCATGCGGCTATTCGGGCCCTGGCACCACGCACCTGAGAGAATGGACGAATCGGCCTTCCTGCCCGGACGCCACGTCATCACCCTTACCGGAGCGCTCGAACTCGATTCCGTACGGGCCATTGGCATCATGGAGCGCTCCAACCCCGTCTATATCGAAGACCGGCATAAGCAGGTCGCGCATGCCTCTGTCGGCGCGGTGCCGAAGCCGCCCGCCAAACGAAGCTTCCGCGTGCATAAGAGGCCATCGCGTTGACGAGCGCCTTGCCGTGACGCGGTCAGATTGACATCCCGCACCACGAGGGAAGCCGCAAACGGCGCTCGACTCAGGGCTTCGCCGCCGCCAGCGCCTGCGCGATCCAGCCATCGAACAGCTGCTGGTGGTATTTGATCCAGCCTGCCGTATGGCGCGCGATGTCGGCCTGGGTGTTTTCGCCGGTCCGCATGCGCTCGTTTTGCGCATTGATGTCGGCGATCGGCAGGCGCATGACGTCGAACAGCTTCACGGCCGCCGGGTTCCTGTCGGCCCAGGCGCGGTTCACGACGATCCGCGTCGTGTTCACGGCAAATCCATAGTCGCTGCCGTCGTCGAGACGGGTATTCGCGTTCTGCGGATTCGACGAGAACGGCACCTGCAGCCAGACCACGTCCTTGCCCGGCACCAGCACCCCGCTCACCCAGTAGGGTGTCCAGGTGTAGTACAGAATGGGTTCGCCACGCTGGTAGCGGCCGATGGTATCGGCGATCAGGGCCGAATAGCTGCCCTGCACGTGCTTGACCGTGGCGCGCAGCTTGTAGGCGTCCATGTGGTTTTCGATCATCGCCTCGCAGCCCCAGCCCGGATTGCAGCCGGTCAGGTCGGCCTTGCCGTCGCCGTCATGGTCGAATAGTTTCGCCAGCGCCGGGTCGCGCAGCTGGCCGATATTCGTGATGTGGTACTTGTCGGCCGTCGCCTTGTCGATCAGGTAGCCTTGCGCGGCCGGACCGGCGTATTGGCCAACGCGCAGCAGCCTGGCGTCGCCGCCGGCATTGTTGTAGTAGTCCTGGTGCAGAGGATCCCAATGCACGGCGAGGAAGGTCGCGTCGCCGTTGGCAATCGCGATATGCGCGGTCGGATAGTCGACTTCCTTGATCGCCTGCGTCTCGTAGCCCAGCTTTTCCAGGGCACGTTCGACCAGCATGGTCTGGAAGGTTTCCTCGGCGATCGGGCTTTGCAGCGCCTGCACCTTGATGCCCTTGCCGGGCAGCCCGGCATCGGGCGTTTGCGCCATCGCCAGGGAGGTGGTCAGGGCAAGCGCGGCAAGCGCCAGGGCCGAGAACCACTGGAACCTGCGCTGCGCTTTATATGTGGCCTTGAAGTGTTCGATTCGTTGCATGATGTCCTTTCTTGTTATTGTGCGCTTATCGTGCGATTAGGAGACCTGGCGGGCGCGGCCGCTTCGCCGCGCGCCGGTCCGCCGCGCACCAGGCGGAGGATGAAACCGGCCGGGCCCGTCTGGTACCAGTGACGCACGCCGCGGCGCGGTTTCCCCATCGCCTGCGTCAGGCGGTCCAGGGTGATGGCCAGCAGCACGATGCCAAGGCCCCCCACGGTGGCCAGGCCCATGTCCAGGCGGCCAATCCCGCGCAGCACCATCTGGCCCAGGCCGCCGACCGCGATCATCGAGGCGATCACCACCATCGACAGCGACAGCATCAGCGACTGGTTGATGCCGGCCATGATCGACGGCATGGCCAGCGGGAACTGCACGCGGGTCAGCAGCTGCCAGGGCGAAGCGCCATAGGCGCGCGCCGCTTCGACCAGGTCGGGACGGACCTGGCGAATGCCCAGGTTCGTCAGGCGCACCAGCGGCGGCAGGGCGAAGATGATGGTCACGATCACGCCGGGCGCATTGCCGATACCAAACAGCATGACCACCGGCACCAGGTACACGAAGGCGGGCGTGGTCTGCATGGCGTCCAGCAGCGGGCGCAGGACATTCTGCGCGCGTTCGCTGCTGGCCAGGAATATCCCCAGGGGCAAACCGATCGCCAGGCAGAAAGCCAGCGAGGTCAGCACCAGCGACAGGGTGATCATCGCTTCCGGCCAGACGCCCAGCATCGACAGGACCAGCAGCGCCAGCACGGTGCCGGCGGCCAGCGCGCGGCTGGTGAATTGCCAGGCCAGCAGGCCGATGATGGCGATCACCACCATCGACGGCGCGGCCAGCAGCAGCTCGCCCATGCCGCCCAGTGTCGCGTCGATCGGCGCGCGCACCGCCTGGAAAAACGGCCGGCAATGCGCGACCACCCAGCCCAGGCCCTGGTTGATCCAGGATTCCAGCGGCAGCGAACCATCGAAGAGTTGCGTCAGCTGAAAGCCGCCGGCGTGGTCGGGCGTGACGGCCGGCGCCGCGTCGAGCCAGGAAGTATCGGTCGGCGGCGTCGGCAGCCAAGGGTTGGTCTGGGCAGTGGCGGTACTGGGATTCATGCTTGTCCTTTCTGTGTTTGTGGCTCGGCAATGGCGGGCGTATCGCGGTCGAGGAATTTCAGCAGGGTGGTCTTGCTGATGGCGCCGCGGAAGCCGCCGTCGCTGGCCACCACCGGCACCGCATACGGCAGTTGCGCCACTTGCCCGAACAGGCCGGCAACGGGCTCGTCCGCATTAATGGTCTGCACCTCCGGCAGGTAGGCGTGCGACAGGCCCAGCGGACCGGTATGGCCTTCGAGCGCGCTGCGCAGCGAATCGGCCGACACCACCCCGAGGAACTGGCGCCGCGGATTGACGACATAGGCGTAGGCCCGGTCCTGCTCTTCCAGCATGGTCAACGCCGCACGCGAACCGCGGCTCGGCGATTCCGACACCACGATCTGGCTCTTGCGGGCGATGTCGCCGGCCTTGAAGACGGCCGCCGCATCGACGCCGCGCACGAAGTTGCGCACGTAATCGTTGGCGGGCTTGCGCAGGATTTCCTCGGGCGTGCCCACTTGCACCACATGCCCGTCCTTCATGATGGCGACCCGGTCGCCGATACGCATGGCTTCATCGAGGTCGTGCGAAATGAAGACGATGGTGCGGCGCTTGATCTGCTGCAAGCGCAGCAGCTCCGATTGCATTTCCGTGCGCATGATGGGATCGAGCGCGGAAAATGCCTCGTCCATCAGCAGGATCGAGGGATCGCAAGCCAGGGCGCGCGCCAGTCCCACGCGTTGCTGCATACCGCCGGACAATTCGTCGGGATAGCTGGCGTCATAGGCCGCGAGGCCCACCTGCTCCAGCGCCTGCCGGGCCAGCGCATGGCGCTCGGCCTTGGGAATGCCGGCCAGTTCCATGCCGAAGGCCGTGTTGTCCAGCACGGACACATGCGGCAGCAGCGCGAAGGACTGGAACACCATGCTGATGTCCTTGCGGCGCAAGGCGCGCAGCTGCGCCTCCGGCAGCGTATTGATGTCTTCGCCGTCGATCAGGATGCGGCCGGCGGTCGGCTCGACCAGGCGGTTCAGCATGCGCACCAGGGTCGACTTGCCCGAACCGGACAGGCCCATGATGACGAAGATCTCTCCCGCCTCGATGGTGAAACTGGCGTCGAACACGCCGATCGTGCATTCGGTCCTGGCCAGGATTTCCTGCTTGCTGGCTCCCTGGCGGACCAGTTCCAATGCCTGTTCCGGCTGGTCGCCGTAGACCTTGAAGACATGGTCGATGATGATTTGTTTTGCCACGTGGTGGTTCTCCTTCGATTTTGCAAAGGCAATGAAACCCTGGGCCGTTGGCGATGCAACGGCACATTGGCGTGCGCAAGCGACGAATAGGACGAGGCACGCTTTTCCGGCGTGCGTTCGTGCCGGTGCCAAGGTGTCATAGGCGTGTCAAAAGAGGCTGGGTTTCAGGACTTTTGACGACGCAGGTATTTGACGAACAATGCGTCAAACGATTACGGATACGGGCGCTGGGCCCAAGAATTATTTCCCGCTCGTTGAGAGGAAATACGGTGCTGCGGGGATACTTTTGAACAAATATATTGCACTAATGATAGCGCAAACAGACGCAAAAGTCCAGTAGCCTTCCAAATTGGAATGTGCTAGCGATGTTCTGCCAAGGCGGAAACCCGGCTGCTTATGGGCTGCTTATGGGCTGCTTATGGGCTGTTTGCCGTGCCAACGGCCGCTTCGATCGCCTGCGCATACTGCGCCGCGCCGGCCCTGGCACCGCAGGCCTGCATATCGTCGTACAGCCACATGAAACCGCCGGTAATGCCGGCCGTCGCCTTCCACGTGCTCATCCTGGTCCGCACGACGGCCGGCGAATCGCCCTGCAGGCAAGCCTTGCCGTGCAGCGACCAAAGGCCCGGGTTCACGCTCATGCCCATCGCGGACGACCAGGCTGCGGGATTATTGCGCGCGCCGCCGTCGTAGACCTGCAGGTAGATGGTGTCGACCTTGCCGCCGAGCGCATCCTTCAGGCTGCGCCAATAGGCCTGCTTCGTATAAGGCACCAGCGCGAGCTTGTAGCCCAGGGCCGACAGCATATTGCCGAAGCGGGCCGACGAATCCAGGTCGTAGCTGCTTTCGTCGTCGAAGTTGGCGGCATCGGCGCCGGTCGCGGCTCTCAAAGCCTGGAAATTCCGGTACAGGATGCTGCTTGGGCCGCTGCCTTGCGCGGCGATCAGGTCGCGAATGGCCGCGAAATCATTGGTGCCGCCCGAACCGATCGACACCTCGATGCGCCTGACCCCGGTGGGCTGCCGCTTGAGCGTGGCAAGCCGGGACGGCCAGTCCGGATCGCCCACATAGCGGCCGTCGGCCACGAGCAGCTTGTCGTTGAGGATGAGGTTTCCGCTTTTGGCGTCGACGTGGATGCTCCACAGGATCACCGTGTCGAAGCCGGATGCGCGCAGATCGTCCATCACCGCCTGGCCGCCGCTGTAGAAGGGGCCGCCGCCGAAGACCGCGGAATGGTTGGGATTACCCGGTGCCGGGGTGGCGGCGAAGCTTGTGGACGCGGCCAGGGCGCCGGCCAGCAGCGACAGCCGAAGACGAGCGAACATGCATGACTCCGATATGAAGGATAGGCGATCGTTCCGGATATTACAAAGGAAGCGTCGGCCGTTCAGCAAATCCCTTCACATCGGGCTGCAATTTAGTGCTGTTTCCTAAACACGCGGAGGATTAGTGCAGCCTGGCCAGCGCAATCAGCGTCAGCGTGACGGTGATCGCGCCGCCGATCCGGGTGGCGATCTGCGCGAAGGGCATCAGCTGCATGCGGTTGGCGGCGGTCAGGATGGCGACGTCGCCGGTGCCGCCCTGGCCGCTGTGGCAGGCGTTGACGATCGCCGCCTCGATCGGATACATGTTCATCTTGCGGCCCACCACGAAGCCGGTGGCCATCAGAGTCACGACCGTCGACACGATGATGACCAGGTTCGTCACGTTGAAGGCGGCGACCAGCTTGTCCCAGGGCGTCATCGAGGCGCCGATGGCGAACAGCAGCGGATAGGTGACCGCCGTCGAGAAGAATTTATAGACGACGTAGGAGCTCTGCTGGAGCTGGGGCGAGACGCCGCGCGACAGCTTGAACATGACGGCGACGAACAGCATCACCACCGGCGCCGGGAACTCGAACAGGCGGAAGGCCAGCATGCCCACCATGTAGAGCGAGATCGAGGTGATGCCGGCGGCCGCGATATGGCCGATGTCCATATGCAGGGGAATGACTTCGGCCAGCGGCTTCGCATCGTCCTGCTCGCCCGGCTGCAGGCGGCCTTCGCCGGTCAGGTGCGGGCGCTTCTTGCCGATCGCATTCAGCATGCCGGCCAGCAGGATCGCCGTCAGGCTGCCCAGCATCACCGGCGGCAGCACCTGGGCGAAGATCTCGCCCTGGGCTTCGTGCAGGATGCCGGCATAGCCGATCGACAGCGGGATCGCGCCTTCGCCGACGCCGCCGGCCATGATCGGCGCGACCAGGTAGAAGAAGGTGTGGAAGGCGCCCTTGCCCAGCGCCACGCCGACGGCGGTACCGACGATGCCGGCCGCCACCGAGCCGATGGCCAGCGGGACGAAGATCTTGATGAAGCCCTTGATGAGCACCGACCTGTCCATGCTCAGGATGCTGCCCACGATGATGGACGAGATGAACAGGTAGAGGAAGTTGGTGGACTTGGTGAAGTCGACCACGTTCTTCAGCACCGGCGCCGGGATCAGGTGGCTGAAGGCCAGGTAGGACGGGATGAAGGTGGCGAATATCGCGGCGGCGCCGATGTTGCGGAAGAACGGCAGGCGCTTGCCCAGTTCCGCGCACGAGAAGCCGCCGACGGTCAGGATGGCGATCGAGACGCAGATATCGTTCGGCACCTTGCCGGTCGCGACGAAGCCGCCGATCAGCGCCACCAGCAGGAGATAGACGGGCAGCGGGACGATGCCGAGACGCATGTCCATCAGTTTCCAGAACGGATGGGGCCTGGATGGAGCGGACGCTTGTACCTCGGTCTGGGCTTGGGCCGGTGGGTTTTGCAGCGGAAGTCGGTTAGCGTTTTTCATGAATACCAACGATAGGTCTGGTGAATATGGCGCCACTCTAACCGTGCTTCCCCTTCAATTAGCTTTCAGTGTTCGAGCTCGATCCGCTGCACGTTTTCGTCCGGCAGCGGGATGCGCAGGCGCCGCGCCGCCGGGTCGAACTGCGCATCGCGCACAGGTTTGCCGTCGATGCGGATGGCGGCCGGCGGCTCGTCGATGCCGATGAACTCGACGGCACCCACGCGCTGGTAGCCCGCATTGGGCGGGATGTCCAGCCACAGGCCGCGCTTGCCCTGGCCCTCCTCCTGCCGCATTCCGATGGTGCGCGATCCTCCCTGGCGGTAGCCGTAGCCGTCGCCGGCATCCTGGAACACGTGGCTGTCGCCGGTGGCGCCGGCGGCGACGAGCAGGGTCAGCGGCACCGTCTTCAGCTCGCCCGTGTGCTGCACCACCGGCGCCGTCGGAATGCCGGCGCCGGCGCGGACGAACAGCGGCAGCCGGTCCAGTGGCGCGGCGACCTGCGCCACCGTGCCGCCCGCATGGCGGCTGCCGTCCCACCAGGCTATCCAGGCATCGCCCTGCGGAAAATAGACCTCGCGGCTGGTCTTCCCTTCCTGCAGCACCGGCGCCACCAGCAGGTCGCCGCCGAGCAGGAACTGGTCGTCGACCAGGCTGGCGCGCGTATCGCCGGGGTACATGAACCACAGCGGACGCATCGGCGGCATGCCGGTCCGTTCGTTATCGGCGAACAGGGTGTACAGATAGGGCAGCAGGCGGTAGCGCAGCCCGATGGTGGCGCGGTTGATGCCTTCGAGCTCGGCGCCGAAGGCCCAGGGCTCGCGCGCGGCGGAGACGTCGTTGGAATGGGTGCGGAAGTATGGCGTCAGCGCCGCCGCCTGCAGCCAGCGGGTATGCAGCTCGGCGCTCGGACTGCCCATGAAGCCGCCGACGTCGGCGCCGACGAAAGGCACGCCCGACACCGACAGATTGGTCAGCATCGGAATCGTCAGCGCCAGGTGGGACCAGGTCGGCGAATTGTCGCCGGTCCAGACCGCGGCGTAGCGCTGCACGCCGGCGAAACCGGCGCGCGTGAGCACCAGCGGGCGCCGCTCCGGCCGCAGCTTGCGCAGTCCCTCGAAGCTGGCGCGCGCCATCTGCATGCCGTAGACGTTGTGATATTGCGCATGGCTGCCGGGCCGGCCGTCGCCGGCATGGCGGGCATCGACCGGGAAGCTACGCTGCGGCCCCAGCGAAATCTCGGGCTTGTCGAAACCGTCGGCCGGGAACACGCCCGGCTCGTTCATGTCGTTCCAGAAGCCGTCCACGCCGAGGTCCAGCGCCGACGCGTACAGGCTGCCGAACCAGGCGCGTGCCGCCGGCATGGTGAAATCCGGAAAGGCGCAGATGCCCGGCCAGACCTTGGCATGCAGTTCGCTGCCATCAAGCTTGCGGACGTAGACGCCCTGCTCCCTGCCGCTGCGGTAGATCGGATAATTCTCATCGAGCTTGATGCCCGGGTCGACGATGGTCACGGCGTGGAAGCCTTCGCCGTGCAGCCGGTCCAGCATCTTCTTCGGATCGGGGAAGGTCTTCGGATTCCATGTAAAGACGCGGAAGCCGTCCATGTGGTCGATGTCGAGGTAGAGCACGTCGGCCGGGATCCGGCGCTTGCGGAACTCCTGCGCGATGTCGAGCACCTTTTCCTGGCTCATGTAGGACCAGCGCGATTGCTGGTAGCCCAGCGCCCACAGCGGCGGCAGGGCGCCGCGTCCGGTCAGGGCCGTGTAGTCGCGCAGGACGCCGGCCGGGCTGCGCTCTTCGCCGCCGGTGAAGACGTAGTAATCGAGTTCGCCACCGTTCGCGCCGAAGCTGTAGCGATGGGGCTCGCGCTTGCCCATGTCGAACCAGCTGCGCCAGGTGTTATTGAAGAACAGGCCGTAGCTCCTGCCTTCGTGCAGCGCGATGAAGAAGGGAATCGCCTGGTAGGAGGGATCGTGGCCCACCGCATAGGGAGCGACATCCGAATTCCACATCACCGTGGCTTGCTGGTGCCGCGACAGCGGCAGCGTCTTTTCGCCGAAGCCGTAGTACAGCTCGTAGTCGTCGCGGCGCATCGCCGTTTCGACGGCGCCCTCCTCCCTGTCGAAGGTCATCGGACGCGCCGGGTCGTTGGCGAGCACCAGCCGGCCGGCGCCGTCGTACACCGAAATCGCCAGCTCGGGCGCGTTGCGGATCACCACCCGCGTGCCGCTCGTGGAGCGCAATTCGGTCACCGCGCCCTGCTTCGTCAGCGTCGCCCTGGAGGTGGGCGGCGCGCCCTCGATCGCATAGGAGACGTCCGGCGCGAAGCTGCCGGAAGGCGTCATCCGCACCCGCACCACGTCGGGCGTGGCGAAGCCGATGTGGACCCGGGCGCCGCTGGACAGGCGCAGGTCCACGCCGTCGGCGGACGGCAGGGCCTGCACGACCTTGCCGGCGGGACGCAGGGCCGCGCCGGCAGGCAGGGCGGCCAATGCCAGGAGGCTGGCTCCCGCCAGCGCCGGCAGGCGCCGTCTTCTGTTCATTGCTGCGCGCCGGCGCGGTACAGGCCGGCGAACCTCAGGCCGAAGTACAGGATGAAGGCGTAGCAGGCCGCCGGCACCACGAAGGACCATTGCAGGCCGATCGAGTCGGCCAGCAGGCCCTGCACGAAGGGCACCACGGCGCCGCCGACGATGGCCATGCACAGGATGCCCGATGCCTGGYCGGTGAATTTGCCGAGGCGGTACAGGGCCATGCTGAAGATGGTCGGGAACATGATCGAATTGCACAGGCCGACGGCGAGGATGGCCCACATCGCGGCCTGGCCGTGGCCGAAGATGGCGACCAGGATCAGCGCGATCGAGACGGCAGCGTTGAAGGCCAGGGTCTTGCCCGGGCTGACATAGCGCATCACCGCGAAGCCGACGAAGCGGCCGACCATGGCGCCGCCCCAGTAGTAGCTGACGTAGTGGGCCGCGTCCGCCGGGCCGAGGGCGGCGATGTGCGGCTCGCCGATGAAGTTGATCAGGAAGCTGCCGATGCTGACTTCACCGCCGACGTAGAGGAAGATGCCGATCGCCCCCATCAGCAGGTGGGGATGGGCCAGCACCGAGGCCTTGGTGGTGCTGTCGAGCTGCACCACGCCGTCGTCCGCGTGTTCGATCTTCGGCAGGCGGGCAAAAGCGAACAGCACCGCCAGCAGCAACAAGGCGCCGGCCAGGGTCAGGTAGGGCTTCTGGACGCTGGCCGCCTCGCTGACCTGGGCGCCTTCGGCCAGGATCAGGATGCCGCCGAGGATGGGCGCGATGGTGGTGCCCAGCGAGTTGAAGGCCTGGGTCAGCGACAGGCGGCTCGAGGCCGTGCGCGGGTCGCCCAGCACCGTCACATAGGGGTTGGCCGCCACCTGCAGGATGGTGATGCCGGCCGCCAGCACGAAGAAGCCGAGCAGGAACAGCGCATAGCCGCTCATCGAGGCCGGATAGAACAGCGCGCAGCCGCAGGCGGCGATCACCAGCCCGGTCACGGCGCCGTTCTGGTAGCCGATCTTCTTGATCAGCATGCCGGCCGGCAACGAGACGATGGCGTAGGCGCCGAAGAAGCAGAACTGCACCAGCATCGCCTGCACGTAGTTCAGCGTGTAGAGCGCCTTCAGGTGCGGGATCAGCACGTCGTTCAGCGCTGTCAGCAGGCCCCACATGAAGAACAGGATGGTGATGATGACCAGCGGCCCGGTATTGCCCGTGCGAGCCTCCGATTGCGGCCGCAGCGCCGGCTGCGAAATATGTTCCATACGGTGTCTCCTATCGATTTTTTATCGTGCTTATAGTGCTGACGGCAGGTCGTCCGCCTGCGTGCCCCAGCCCGCGGTGTCCGGCTGCGGCGCGAGGCGGTAGCCGAGGGTGCCGCCGGCCTGCAGCTGCTCCCAGTCCAGCCACACCCGCGACAGCGGCTTGCCGGCCCAGTTCACCGACTGCACGAAGCGGCGCTCGCCGGCCCTGGCTTCCGGCGCCTCGATGCGCAGGGTATGGCCGTTGCCCATGTCGACTTCGGCGCGGGCGAAGCGCGGCGCATGCAGGATGAAGCGGCCGCTGCCCGGCGTGTCCGGATACATGCCCAGCGCGCTGAACAGGTACCAGGCCGACATGGTGCCGAGGTCGTCGTTGCCGGTCACGCCGCTGGGGCCGTTGCCGAACAGGGTTTCGGCCGCGCGCAGGACGGTGGTGGTCTTCCAGGGCTGGCCCATCAGGGTGTAGACCCAGGGGGCGTGCAGGTCGGGCTCGTTGTTCGGGTTGTAGCGGAACTGGCTGTAGTAGCTGTACGGTCCCACGACCCAGGACTTGCGCACGGCGTTCGGGTCGGCCAGCACGGCGTCGTAGTCGAAGAACAGGTCGAGGCGGCGCAGGGCTTCGGCCTTGCCGCCCATCGCCGCGGCCAGGCCCGGGATGTCCTGGCGCACCAGCCACTGGTACTGCCAGGCCGTGCCTTCGTGGAAGCCGTGGTCGCCGCGCGGGTCGAAGCCGCTGCCGACGTCGGCGAACCAGCTGCCGTCGTTCAGGCGCGGACGCGGGAAGCCGCGCTGGCCGGTCGGGGCATCGACCACCGACGCATCCCAGATCTTCTTCCAGTTGAGGGCGCGCTGCGACAGGGTCAGCGAATCGTCTTCCTCGCCGATGGCCCAGGCCATCTTCGCCAGCGCGCTGTCGGCCAGCGCATACTCGAGGGTCGCCGAGGCGCCGTGGTGGGGGTCGGTGTCCATGCCCTTGGCCATGAAGGTGCGGTCGTACTGCACGAAGCCCTGGCGCAGGTAGCTGGGGTTGCCCGAGCGGCCCTGCGGGCGGATATTGAACGGCGGTACGCCGAAGGCATTCTGGCGCAGCGCCTCATAGGCTTCGCGCTCGCGTCCCTTCAGCGCGCCGTAGCGCCACAGGTCGACCAGGAAGGGCGTGACCGGGTCGCCGGTCATCACATTGGTCTCGAAGTTGGCATAGCCCCAGCGCGGCAGCCAGCCGCCCTGCTCGCGGATCTTCAGCACGGAATTCGCGATGTCGCGCGCGCGCTGCGGGCGCAGCATGGCCAGCAGCTGGTTCTGGGCGCGGTAGGTATCCCACAGCGAGAAGTACTCGTAATAGGTCCAGTCCCTGGCCGTGTGGATGTTGTTGTCGTAGCCGCGGTAGCGGCCGTCGGCATCGTTGCCGGTCATCGGCTGCAGCAGCGCGTGGTAGAGCGCGGTGTAGAACACGGTGCGGTCGTCGTTGCTGCCGCCCTCGATGCGCACGCTGGCCAGCTCGCGCTGCCAGGCCGCCTGGGCCTTGTCCTTCATCGCATCGAAGCTCATCGGCTTGCCGGCGGCCATACCCTCGGCCCGCAGGTTGCTGCGCGCACCCTCGGCGTCGACGTGGGAGATCGCGCTGACCGCGGTGACCGCGCGGCCGTTCTTCAGGTCGAAGCTCAGCCAGACGCCATGCGGCTTGGCTTCGCCCGCCTGGCTGGGGCCGTTCGCGTTCGGCCAGCCGCCGCGGTCGTCCCAGATGCCGTGGGCGATCACCGGGCGGTCGAACACGATGCGGAACCAGGTGGTGTACTTGGCGCCGCCGCAGAAGCTGTTGGTGACGATCTTGCCCTCGACGCTGCGGTCGTCCACCACCTTCACTTCGCTGCCGACCACGTTGTGGCGTTCGTTGGCCTGGCCCAGGTTGAGCAGCACGTGGCCGGTGGCGGCGCCGGGCGCGAAGGTGTAGCGCTCGGCGGCGGCGCGGGTCAGCGCGGTTGCCTCGGCCGTGATGCCGCCGTAGCTGGTGAGCTGGACCTTGTAGTAGCCCGCCTGGCCGACCTCGCCCTCGTGGGTGTATTCGGCGCCGTACTTCTTGTAGTCGAAGCTGCCCGGCTTGCTGGTGTCGAAATCGCCGCCGGGGCCGATGGTGCCGGTCACCGGCAGCACCGGCAGCTGCCCGCCCTGCTCCCAGCAGCCGGCGCCGGACACGTAGGAATGGCCGAAGCCGCGGATCCGCTTGTCGCTGTAGCGGTAGCCGGCGTAGTGGTCGGCGGTCGGGCCGACCTGGATCATGCCGAACGGCGCCGAGGCGCCGGGGAAGGTATTGCCTTCGTCCTGGGTGCCGATGAAGGTGTTGACCGGCATAGGACCAGCTGACCGAGCGGCCGGGATGGCAGCCGGCGCGGACGCGCTCTGTGCGGCCATGGGCAGCGCGAAGGCGGCCAGCAGCGCGACGCACAGCGCCGGCTGGAACAGGGCAAAACGGGTAGGGCTCATCACGGGGCTTCTCCTTCGAGCTGTTCGAACAGTTGTTGCATGGCCGCCGGCGGCGGTGGGGTGGCGCCGGACTGCAGGCAGGCGGCGGAACCGGCCGCCAGCGCCGCATGCAGGTGGGCCCGCAGCGGACGATCGGGATGACCGGCCAGGCTGTGCAGCAGGCCGGCCACGCTGGCGTCGCCGGCACCGACCGTGTCCACCACCGCCACCTTGGGCGCGCGCGCATCGCAGCGCGCCGCGCCGCGGTACAGGCTGGCGCCCTCGCCGCCGCGCGTCAGCAGGCAGATCGCGTCCGGATTGAAGCCGCGCAGATGCTGCAGCGCCTCGTCCAGTTCGTAGTGCGGAAGCAGGCCGCGCAGGTCGTCGTCCGACACCTTGATCACGTCGGCCAGGGTCGCCATGCTCTGCAGGGTCCACGCATACTCCCTGCCCATCACGTTGCGGTAATTCGGGTCGTAGCTGATCCTGACGCCATGGAACTTCAGCTTTTTCGCCAGCGCGACCAGCTTCGAGGCCAGCGGCTCGCGCGCCAGGCTGATGCCGCCGAAGTGGGCCCAGCGCAGCGAATCCAGCCATTCCGCGGGCAGCGCCTCGGGATCGAAGTGCAGGTCGGCGCTGTCGTCGCCGATGAAGAAGTAGCGCGGCGGCTCGCTTCTCTCCACCACGGCCAGCAGCGGCGAGCGCTCCACGCGCTGCATCAAGCCCAGGTTCAGGCCGACTTCCTCGCTGGCGTTCCACAGGGCGTCGCCGAAACGGTCGCAGCTGACGGCGCCGGCAAAGGCGGTGGGCTCACCCAGCACCGCCAGCGCGCGCGCCACGTTCCACACGGAGCCGCCGACGCGGCTCACCCACTGTTCGCCGCCCTGGTGGATCATGTCGGTCAGCGCCTCGCCGGCGCACAGCATGATTGGCGCAGTGTTCGTCGGATCAGGCATCGCCGGCCTCCTGCAGCACGGCCACGATGTCGTAGCAGGCGCCCATGGTGTGGTAGTCGACCTTGCCGGCCGGGCTCTTCTCGTCGCTCAGCTTGCGGTTCTCGCGGTCAAGGATGCGGTACCAGGCGCCGTATTCATGGTCGACCATGTGGGTCCAGCTGTAGGCCCACAGGCGATCGTACCAGTCCCAGTACCTGGCGTTGCCGGTGCGCTTGGCCAGCATGGCGGCCGCCGCGGCGCTCTCGGCCTGCACCCAGAAATACTTGTGCCAGTCGCAGATCGTCAGGTCCGGCGCCAGCGAGTAGCACAGGCCGCCGTGCTCGGGGTCCCAGCCCTTCTCCACCGCCACCGTGAACAGTTTTTCGGCGGTCGGCAGCATCCAGTCGACGTCCTGGTCCAGCACGCCCTTGCCGCGCGCCTCCAGCTGCACCAGCAGCTTGGCCCACTCCGTGAAGTGGCCGGGCTGGTAGCCCCAGGGGCGGAACAGGTTTTCCGGGTCGTCGATGTTGAACTTCCAGTCCGGCTGCCACTGGGCGTCGTAGTGCTCCCAGATCAGGCCTCCGCAGCGCTGCGCCTGGCGCTGGGTGATGTTGTAGGCGACGGTATAGGCGCGTTCCAGGTAGCGCTGTTCGCCGGTGGCCTGCCAGGCGGCCTGCAGCGCCTCGCAAGCGTGCATGTTGGCGTTCTGGCCGCGGTAGCTGGAGAGCGTGCTCCAGTCCTGGCTGGCTTCGTCGGCGTACAGGCCGTCCGCCTCGTTCCAGAAGCGCTTCTCCATCAGCTCGAAGGTCTCGCCGATCCAGGCGCGCGCCTCGTCCACGCCGGCCATCGCCGCATGCGCGTAGGCCAGCAGCACGAAGGCTTCGCCGTAGGCGTGCTGGGTGCCGTCCTCGACGTCGCGGCCGTCCAGCATCCAGGCGTAGCCGCTGCCGTCCGGCGCGCGGTGGGCCTCGCGCAGGAAGCGCACGGCGTGGCGCACGCCCTCCAGGTAGGCCGGATCGTGGAAGTGGCGGTAGGCCATCGCATAGGTGAACACGAAACGCGTGCTGCTGACCAGGTGGCGGTGGCGCGGGTCGTAGATCTCGCCGTCGTCCTTGAAATACTGGAACATGCCGCCGGCGGGATCGATCGCGCGCGGATGGTAGAAGCGCATGGTGTGCTGCGCATGCTCGAGCAGGACGGCGGGGTCGCGGAAATTCGGGAGAGTAGTCATGGTAGGCATGGTTGGATGTGCATCAGTCGTCGCAACTGCTCTCGCGTACGATCATCTCGACGGGCACGGTTATCTGGGATGGGTGGTCGTCTGGTTGGTGAAGCAGTAAATCGATGCCGGCCCGCCCCAGCGCTTCCTTGTCCACGCGGACGGTGCTGAGCGGAGGAATGGCGGCGGCGGCGGCGGCGATGTCGTCGAAGCCGACGATCGCGATATCGTGGGGGATCTTCATCCCCTCGTTCAGGCAGAACTTCATGGCGGCCAGCGCCGTGCTGTCGTTGTAGCAGAAGACCGCATCGGCCGGCTTCGGCAGCGCGAGCAGGCTGCGCATGGCTTCCGCCACCGCCTCCTCGCCTTCGTCGATGAAGGGCATGCTCACTTCGAGGCTCGGGTCGGCATGGACCCTGGCGTCGAACAGCGCCTGGCGGAAGCCGCGATTGCGCTGCTGGATGCTGTAGTGGGCCAGCGAACCGGACAGCATGGCGATGCGCTTGCGGCCGCAGCGCAGCAGGTGCTGGGTGGCCAGGTAGCCGCCGCGCAGATTGTCCGGGTTGACCGAGGTTACGCCGCGACTGTGCATGTCCACCAGCACGATAGGCTTGCCGACCTGCTGCAGCGCGGCCAGCACTTCCGGCTCGAAGAAGCCGGCGCAGACGATGGCATCCGGCTGGTGCACGCGGATCTGGGCCAGCACCGGCTCGGCCGGGTCGACCGCGATGAAGGACAGGGCGACACCCTCGCGCCGGCAGGCTTCTTCGGCGCCCTGCAGCACCGGCGAGAAGAAGGGGCTGGACGCCAGCGTGTTGTGCTGGCTGTGCAGCAGGAAGGCGATGCGGCGGATGCGTCCTTTCTTCAGCTGGCCGAAGTCGTAGTCCAGGCGCATGGCGGCCTCGCGTACCTTGCTGCGGGTCGTCTCGGTCATGCCGGCCTGGTTCTTCAGCGCCCGCGACACGGTGCCGATCGACAGGCCGGTGACCTCCGCGATGTCGCGGAGGGTGGCCTGGCTCATGGCCGCACCTTGGAAATCAAGTGCATGAAGAGTCTCCAATGTCTTTGTTTATTAAACGCTTATGTGTGCGTTTTTCGGGCGTGTTCGATGCTTGCTTACTGCTCGGTTAGTTTTATCGCAGCCGCCGCCCGCGTCAATGACGGCGGCCGCATCGGAGCGGTTTTTAGCGCGTTTTAGTAAACATCTGCATGCCGGCCAGCGAACGTAAACGCAGGGATGTGCGCAGCGATTCGAGGCCGGCTTTCGACGCAACATGGAGCACCACGCTTTCGCCCGGCAGCAGGGTCAGCGCATTGTCGGACAGCTCGGCATCGAGCTCGCCGGTATCGAGCCAGACGGCGCGCGCGAACTTCGCCGCATGCAGTTCGAGGGCATAGCCGTCGCCGTCGCGGCGCCATTGCGCCTGCAAGCCCGGATCGGGCCACTGCATGTCCTTCGCGGCCCTGAAATACACGGCGCCGCGCGACGCCGCTTCGCCGTCGACGCGCAGGTCGAACACCGCGACGGTGGATGCCGGATCGGCGCCGCCGAGCAGCTCGGCATCGGTATAGTCGACGGCTTTCGCCGCCGACAGCGGCGCCAGCTCGACCGGCCTGCGCTCGTCGCGCAGCAGCTTGCCGTCGAGGGTGCTCAGGCGCAGGCGCAGCTCGCCCTTCACGGCATGCGTGCGGTCGTTGAGCAGGCTGACCGTGGTCTTGCCGCCGGGCGAACGCAGTGCGGCCACCGCCACCGGCGCATAGAAGCGGCGCGCATGGAATTGCAGTGCCTTCCAGCGCCCGAACCAGTCCACGCTGGACCAGGACGCACCCGGCCAGACGTCGTTGAGCTGCCAGTACAGGGAACCCATGGTGAAGGGGCGGCTGGCGCGGTGGTGCAGCGCGGCCAGCTCGATGCCCTCGGCCTGCGCCGCCTGGCTCAGGTAGACGAAAGCCGCGAAATCCCTGGTCTCGCCGAATTCGTAGTCCACATACTTCATCAGCCTTTCGTTGCCCTTCCCGGCCAGGAACTTCTGGTGGGCCTCGATCACCGGCGTGGCGACGCCCTGCTCCTCGCGCCTGGCGAAGGCGTCGATGGTGCGCTGCACCGGCCAGGCCTGCAGGCCGTATTCGGACATGAAGCGCGGCGTGATCTCCAGGTACTTCGACGGCGGGTACGCCGGGTTGCCCCAGACTTCCCAATAATGCATGTCGCCGCTCGCGGGCGTGTTGGCGACGTCAAGCAGGTCGTCGCCGGGCGAGCTGGCCCAGTAGGCGATGCCGCCGCCTTCTTCCGCCACGACCTTGCGCAGGTCGGTGCCGAACAGCTGCACATAGCCCTTCCAGACCTTGTCGGCGAAAGCCGGATCGGCGGCCTTCAGCTCCTTGCCCGCTCCCCAGTATTTCCAGGCGATTTCTTCCTCATTGTTGCCGCACCAGAGCGCGAGACTCGGGTGGTTGCGCAGGCGCCGCACCTGGTCGCGCGCTTCCAGCACCACGTTGGCGCGGAAGGCGTCGTCATAGGCCGGCGGCATGCCGCCGCCGAACATGAAGTCCTGCCACACCAGCAGGCCCAGTTCGTCGGCGAGGTCGAAGAAATCCTCGCTTTCGTAATAGCCGCCGCCCCAGCTGCGCAGGAAGTTCATGTTGGCATCAACCGCCGACTGCAGCACCCGGCGCAGCTGGGCCTTGTTCACGCGCGGCTGGAACATGTCGAAGGGGATGGTGTTCGCCCCCTTGGCGAACACGGGGATGCCGTTGACGGCGAAGTAAAAGCTGCGGCCCTTGTCGTCGGGGTCGCGGCGCAGTTCGATGCTGCGCAGGCCGGTGCGCGCGCCGGCCCTGGCAATAGTGCCCTTGCCGTCACCGTTGCTACTGCCCACCTCGAGTTCGTAGCGGTACAGCGGCTGCGCACCATAGCCGTTCGGGAACCAGCGCTGCGGGCGGTCGACCTGCACCGGCAGTTCGATGCGGTTGGCGCCCGCATGCAGTTCGGCGCGGCGTTCGGCCGCCAGCGAGCGCCTGCCGTCCGGCGTGGTCTGCCACAGGCGGAGAATGAAGGCGCCCTCGCGCACCACGTCGAGCGAGGCGACCGCGGCGAGGTCGGCGCGCGCTTCGTCGACACGGTCCTGGCGCAGCTGCAGGTCGTCGATGCGCACCGTGTCCCAGCTCTGCAGGACAATCGGTTTCGAGATGCCGGCGGTGACGTAGCGCGGGCCCCAGTCCCAGCCATAGTGGTAACCGGGCTTGCGCACGAAGTTGGCGGTCATCGCGTCCTTCGGCTCGTCGCCGTAGGGCGAAGGATAGTTACCGAGGAGCTTGTGCGGCATCGCCTGCACGCCCGGCAGCAGCTTCGCGATCGGCGAGCGGAACACGATGCGCAGTTCATTGCCCTTCGCGCGCAGCTTGCCCTGCACCGGCACGCGCCAGGTGCGGAAGGCGTTGTCGGCATCGAGCACCCTGGCGCCGTTCAGCCAGACCTCGGCGTAGGTATCGAGACCTTCGAAGACCAGGTCGTTGCGCGCCGACGCCAGTGCCGTGCGCGGCGCGTCGAAGCGGGTGCGGTATTCCCAGTCGGCCAGGCCGATCCACTGCAGCTTCGCCTCGGGCGCGCCCACGTAAGGGTCGGCAATCAGCCTGTTCGAGAGCAGGTCGGTATGCACGGTGCCCGGCACCGTCGCCGCGCGCCAGGGCGCGGCTTCGGCATGGGCGGCGCCCTGGGCGTTGCCGGGCAGGAGACGGAAGCTCCAGCCCTTGTCGATGCGCACGCCCTCCGGCGCGACGGCCATCGCGGAGGCGGCCGCCACCGCGAGGCAAAACCCCAGCAGCAGGCGCGCGCCCGAACGCAGGAATGGGCGGCCGCTCATCGCGCGGGCGCCTTCCAGTAGCGCTCGATCCATTCCTCGTGGGTCGGCATCGAGTCCACCGCGCGCGCCAGCGAGCCGCGCATGCCTTCGACGAGTTCGACCAGCCGGTCTTCCGGCATCTCGTCCACCATCGGGTGGTAGCCGTGCGGCTCGATGCCCTGCCCCAGCATCACCTGGACCCAGCTCGGCAGGGCGAAGAAATCCTCGCCGTTGCGGAAGTAGCGCCCGTCGGTACGGAACAGTTCGATCGTCTCGCGCAGGGTTTCCGGCACCTCCATCGTGCGGCAGCGATCCCAGAACGGGGTGTCGTTGCGTTCGGTGGCGTGGTAGTGCAGGATGATGAAGTCGCGGATCCGCTCATATTCGAAGGTGGCTTCGCGGTTGTAGCGTTCGATCAGCTGCGGATCGAAGTCGCGCGTGGGGAAGTAGCTCAGCAGGCGGGTGATACCCGACTGCGCAGAATAGATGCTGGTCGATTCCAGGGGTTCCAGGAAGCCGCTGGCCAGGCCCACCGCCACCACGTTCTTGTTCCAGATTTTCTTGCGGATGCCGGCCGTGAAGCGCAAGGGACGCGGCTCGGCCAGCGCCTCGCCGTCCAGGTTGGCCAGCAGGGTCGCGCAAGCTTCGTCGTCGCTGATGTGGCGGCTCGAATAGACATGACCGTTGCCGGTGCGGTGCTGCAGCGGAATGCGCCACTGCCAGCCGGCCGCGCGCGCGGTCGAGCGGGTGTAGGGCGTGATCGGGGCGGTGCTGGCGCTGGGTACCGCCAGCGCGCGGTCGCAGGGCAGCCAATGCGACCAGTCTTGCCAGCCGCTCTCGAGGCTCTGCTCGATCAGCAGGCCGCGGAAACCCGAGCAGTCGATGAACAGTTCGCCGTCCACCACCTGCCCGCTTTCCAGCGTCACCGATTCGACGAAGCCGTCGTCGGCGCGCCGGTTCACCTTGACGATCTTGCCTTCGATGCGCCGGGCGCCGCGCTGCTCCGCCAGTTCGCGCAGGAAGCGCGCGTACAGGGTGGCGTCGAAATGGTAGGCGTAGGCGATGTCGGCCAGCGGCGAATTCGGCGGCGCCTTATGGTCGCCCGGCGCGAACTTGCCGCGCGGCGCCATCACGGTCTGCGGCGAATAGTCGCCGATCGGGCCGGCGCGTCCGGCCTGGCGCAGCTTCAGCCAGAACTGGTGGAAGGGCAGCGGCCCCAGCGAACGGCCGATGGCGCCGAAGCCGTGGATATAGCTGTCGCCGATGCGGGTCCAGTCCTTGAATTGAATGCCCAGCTTGACGGTGGCCTGGGTGCGTTTGACGAACTCGGCTTCGTCGATGCCGAGCCATTGGCCGTTGAACAGCCGGATGTGGGGAACACTGGCCTCGCCGACGCCGACGATGCCGATCTCTTCGGACTCGATCAGGCGGATCGAGGCGCCCTTGCCGAGGTAGGTGGCGAGGGCCGCGGCGGCCATCCATCCCGCGCTGCCGCCACCGACGATGGTGATGCTGGTGATACGGTTCTGCGTGCTCATTGCGTCCTCCAAAAAAAACTCCCCGGCCTGACGAAGCCGGGGAGGAAGGGGTGGACTCAGAACTTGTAGTTCAGGCCCACATACGCAATACGGCCGGCGTAGCCGCTCGAGTAGAAGCGGTCCTTGGTGTCGTTGCCCAGGTGAGCACGGGTCTCCTGCCTGGTCAGGTTCAGCACCGAAGCGGTCAGGCTCAATTGCTTGGTGATGTTGTAGGCCGCGTTCAGGTCGATCTGGCTGTACGGATCCTCATACACGTTCAGGCCGTTCTGCAGACCGTCCACCACTTCGCCGCGGCGGTTGTACGAAGCGCGCAGCAGCAGCTTGTCGGTTTCGTAGAACACCGTCAGGTTGAGCTGGTTCTTCGCGCTGCCGACCAGCGGCGACTGGCCGACTTCGGTACCGTCTTCCAGCGTGATGGCGGCCTGGTTAGTCTTGTTGTACGTGTAGTTGAACTGGAAGCCCAGGCCGGACGCCAGCGTGTGCTGGGCGTACAGCTCGGCGCCCTGCGACACGCCATTGCGGCCGCCGGCGCTGGTCGAGTAGTTCTGCACCGTCACGTTCTGGCCGCCGACGTTCAGGTTCACGTCCATCACCACCGGTACCGAGAAGTTGCTGACGTTCTTGCGGAACAGGTCGATACCGAGCACCGAGCCGCGCTGGTAATACCACTCCAGGCCCAGGTCGAACTGGGTGGCCTTGTACGGCTGCAGGTTCTTGTTGCTGCCCGAACCGAACCAACCCGGGTTGCCGCCGCCACCGATCAGGCGGCGGTCGTTGACGTATTCCTGGCTGTAGTTCTGCAGGCCGCCCGGCGAAGCGATGTCACCATAGCTCGGACGCGCAATCACCTTCGATGCGGCCGCACGCAGCAGCAGGGAGTCGGTGATGTCGTAGGCCAGGTTCAGGCTCGGCAGCACGTCGTTGTAGGTGCGGTCGAGCGAGCTGACGACGAAGGACTGGGTCCGTGCGATGCTGTCCGGCAGGGTCGTGAAGCCGCTGACGCAGCCCGAACCGGCCGGTGCGCCGGCAGCCGGGGCGCCGCCTGCCAGGCAAGGCGCCGGCGTGCCGTTGGCGCCGTTAAAGAAGTAGTCCTTGTAGTTCTCGACCTGGTCGGTCGAGTCGGCATGCTGCTTGGTCCGTACGAAGCGCACGCCCACGTTGCCGCGCAGGCGGTCGGCCTTGATGTTGGCCTGCAGGTAGGCCGAGGAGATCTTCTCGTCGACGTTGTAGACGAAGTTGTCTTCGTTACGCGTCTGCATCTGACCGTAGGTCTTGTTCAGGTAATTGACGTAGCTCGCGTAGTCGATCGCCGGGAAAGCGCTGGCCTTGATGCCGCCGGCGATATTGCCCAGGGACTGGCCGTACAGGAAGGACGGCTGGAACTTGTTGGCGGTCGGGTCGCAACCGGCCTGGTAGCGGTTGTCGTAGTTGGCCGGATCCTTGCCCGGGCACACCCAGTAGTTGTTGCCGGTGTTGCGGTGGATGCCGCCGTCACGGTACTTGGCGCCGAACTGCAGCGAATCCAGGAATCTGACGTCCGTATGCCAGGTGAAGTCGGCCTGGGCGTATTTCTGCTGGTTGCTGTTGCGGGTCCACGAGGACGAAGTCGAACCGAGGTCGATCTCGCCGATGCCCTTCGCCAGGTTGGCCATCAGCTCGGGCGAGAAGGTCATGGTCGGCGTGCCGGCCGTGCTCCAGGCGCTGGCGTAGTTACCGAGGGTCCAGCTGCCGTCCGCATTCTGCACGCGCGGCTTGATCGGCATGCTGAACTGCAGCGACGGACCGCCGCCGGCCCAGGTACGGCCGGCCTTGAAGTCGGCGTCCAGCGACTCGCCGCGCCATTCGGCGCCGATGTCGAAGACCTGCGAGCGCGCTTTTTCGCGGTTGTAGCTGCCGGTAATCTGCGGGGTCGGGATGGTGCAGTCGTCCGGACCCCAGCCGCCCGGTTTCTGGCCGGCGGCCTTGGCCTGGTCTTCGCTGCAGTAATAGGTCTTGCCCGGATGGGCGCTGTAGTTCGCGCCGGTGACGATGGTACCGCTCTTGTCGAAGGTCAAGCCATCGAGCATGCGGCCGCCCGGCCAGTTGCCGTCGCCGTCATAACGGGCCAGGTTCCATTCCGGAACCTTCAGCGTATTGGTCTGCGAGTTCTGCGACAGGTCGAAGCGGAAGTAGTTGGCCGTCAGGTTCAGGTTGCGCATCGGCTTGAACTGCAAGGTCAACTGGCCGCCCTTGCGCTCGCGGTCTTCGGTCTTGATGCTCTCGTTGACCGAGGTCGGCATCATGAAGTTGGTGTAGTACTTGCCGTTCTGGTCGTGGAAGCCCGACTGGCCCCACCAGTAGGAGCTCAGCTTCGAAGGCTTGCCGTTGACGTCGGTGGCCGGATGCGCATCGTAGTCGTCGCCATACCACTGCCAGTTCTCGGTGCTGGCGCTCATGGTGCGGGTGGTGCGCTTCTGCTGGGTGTAGCCGACCAGGATGCCGAAGCGGTTGCTCTCGTCGTGCCAGGCGTACTGGCCGGAGAACTGGCCGTCGCCCTTCTTGGTCGTGTCGGCCCAGGTGCCTTCGGCGTTGACGAAGCCGCTGCCCGACTTCACGTCCAGCGGACGGCGGGTGTGCAGGATCACGGTGCCGCCGATGCCGCCTTCGTCGATGCGCGCTTCCGGCGTCTTGAACAGCTCGGCGCTGGACAGCATGTTCGACGGCATCAGGGTGTAGTTGAACGAACGGGTCGGATCGCCGTTCGATTCGGCGGTGGCGACGTAGTTGCCGTTCAGTTCGGTCAGGGTCAGCTCCGACGACAGGCCGCGAACGCTGACGTTCTTGCCCTCGCCGCCGCTGCGGTCGATGATCACGCCCGGCACGCGCTGCAGCGCGTCGGCCACGTTTTTGTCGGGGAATTTACCGATATCCTCGGCGGTCACCACGTCGACGATCGCATTCGCTTCGCGCTTCTGGTCGAGGCTCTTCTGGATCGAATAGCGGTAGCCGGTCACCACCACTTTTTCCGGCGTCTTGGAATCCGCCTGGGTATCGGCCGCGGTGTCGGCCTGCGCGGTTTGCGCCTGGGCGGTGGCAATGCTCAACAGCGCCATGGCGACTGCCGTGGCAATGGGGGTCGCGCACAGGCGCATGCCCTGTCGCGATGCAAGAACGTTCCTGAACATCATGTGAAGTCTCCTTATCGTGCCCTATGAATGGGCTTCTTTTCTGCAACCCGGTGACAGGCTCAGGGAACATTTACTAAACGGTCCTGGCAGCCCCCTACGCCTTCGGGCATCGCAATTCGCCCTGTAGCGTTTATACAAAAGTTGCCGGAGGGAGCTCAACAAGATTCAAAAAAAGGCACGCAGTTTAGCCGTGTTTTCGTAAACATCGCCCGCATCGCGCACGCCATCCGCACGGGCGCCCGCCGGGCGGGCCTACCCTTGTTTCATAAACGGCGGGGAACGGTCCATTGCGGACCGGCGCGGGGGAGCCTGGCGCGTACTGCGCCATGGCGTCGAATCGGGGGAGCGGTCAGATTTTCTTGAGTGCCGATGGCTTGTGCGCAGCCTCGGCCCCGGTTTCGTCGCTGACGACCAGGTATTCCGGATTCTCTTCCGAGGCGGCCACGTGGTGGCCCTTGATCTCGGTCGGCGCGGTCAGCTTCTTCCTGACCGTGCCGCGCACCGTGCCCTGCGATGAATGCCATTCCACCTTGTCGCCCGCCTTGAACGTCTGGCTCATGATGCCTCCTTGTCCTGGACAGCCATTTGAACATGGCAACCTCCCGCGCCGCGTACCTTACCGCCCGGATACGTGACGCCAGCCATTTGCAACCTTGGCTATACTGAATTCAAGCCATGATCGGCGTGCAAGTCGGGCTTTCCCGGATGCAAACGCCGATTCACCTTCACGCTTCATAGACTGACAGGGGGGTATATGCAGACGACCTGGATTGTGTCGGCCAACGCGGGCCGAGCGAGGATTTTTTCGGAAGCCGATCCGTCGGAACCGCTGGAAGAAATCGAAGACATGGTCAATTCCGCCGCGCGCCTGCGCACCTCGGACATCAACACCGACGAGGCCGGGCGCACGGCCGCCGGCAGCAGCAGCCACAACATCGGCGGCAACGAGGCGGCGGGCTTCGCCCACAGTACCAAGAGCGGCGCACCCAACAAGACTTACCAGCCGGCCCAGACGCCGCAGGAGCACGAAGCCGAGCTGTTCGCGAAGGACATCTCGAAATACCTGATGGACGCCCACCAGGAAGGCCGTTTCCAGCAGCTGGTCATTTCCGCCTCGCCGCAATTCCTCGGCGCCCTGCGCAGCTACCTGCACCCGCAGATCAAGCCGCTGATCAAGCTCGAGGTCAACAAGGACTACACCCATTCGAACGCGCAGCAATTGCGCGAGCAGATCCGCGAGCAACTGCAGGCCCAGCGCGCCAGCAGGCTGCAGTAAACCTTCACTGACTATCCACGACAACGCCAGCCGGCAAGGTTGGCGTTTTTTCATGTGGCGCCAGCCTGCGCCATCAACTCGGACTGGCCTTTGCGATCGTGATCGCGATCGCGATTTCCTTCCCATCCACCGGCCTGGCGATCTGGAACCGGTGACGACGCCGGCCTGATGGCGGCCAAGCAGCGCCTGCGCGCCGCCTTAGCCGCTCGGACTCAAATTCAATAGTACCGCCGACTTTTTGCACCATTACGGTGCAGAATTGGGGCTATCGTCTTCCTTCTGGCGTCCAAACAACAGCTGAGCCGTTGTCGATACGCATAGTCATCAAATTGATATAGCGCAAGTTCGCGAACATGCTACCATCGGCAAATTCCCTCGGGAAACATTTTTCGAAGCCGATTCTTTGCTGCGTATAACAATACTCAACCGGCAATAAAGCCGAGAGATTCCATGAAAAATATCGGTTCCCGGTTGATAGACCGTTACATGACGGCGATCCACTGGTTTATTCCCGCCGAGGCCCAGTTGAACGCTGCCCAGCTCACGCGGGCGCAGAACGTCGTCAACGCCGTAGTCCTGGCCGCGCTCTCGGGCCCCTTCTATTCGCTGGCCTACTACCTGCTCGGCTTCTCGACCGCTGCCCAGGAAATCCTGGCCTGCTGCGCCTTCATGTTCATCGCGCCCTTCCTGCTGCGCGCGACCCGCAGCATCGCGGTCGCGCGCGAGGTCTTCCTGTGCGCGGTGTTCTTCAACTTCACCTGGCTGACCTTCAACCTCGGCGGCGTCAACGCGCCCACTGCCGGCTGGCTGATCACGGCGCCGGTGGTGGCGATGTTCCTGGGCGGGGTCGCCACAGCAGTGTTCTGGCTTGGCATGAGCTGCGCCGCAGTGGCCGCCATTTATATCCTGCCGCAGATGGGACTTGTGCTGCCGCCCCATCCGGTCAAGGACATGGACCTGCTCTACCTGCTGTGCGACCTCGGCCTCTACCTCGTCATCGTCGTGTTCGTGCTGCTGTTCGAACTGACCAAGACCCAGGGCTTCATCAAGCTGGAGCACGCGCTGAACGTCATCAACGAGCTGGCAATCCGCGACGAACTGACCGGCAGCCATAACCGCCGCCACCTGATCGGGCTGATCGAGCAGGAGCGCGAGCGCGTGGTGAAAGGCGCCCGGGCCTTCTGCGTCTGCCTGCTCGACATCGACTTCTTCAAGCGCATCAACGATACCTACGGTCATGCCGCCGGCGACGCGGTGCTGCGCAGCTTTGCCGTCACGGTGCAGAAGCAGATCCGCGAAAGCGACGCCTTCGGCCGCTACGGCGGCGAGGAATTTCTCTTGATGCTGCCCGAGACCACGCTGGAAGACGCCATGCAGTTTGCCGAGCGCGTCCGCATGGGCATCGAGCGCCTGGTGTTCCGCGACATCTCCAGCGACCTGAAGGTCTCGGTGTCGATCGGCGTGGCCCAGTTCCGCCTGGGCGAGACGATCGGCCAGACCGTCACCCGCGCGGACGAGGCCCTGTACACCGCCAAGTCGAGCGGCCGCAACCGGGTCATTAATTACGGCCAGACCGTCGAACTGTCGCGCGAACAGGCCGAAGCCCTGGCCGATGCCGCGCCGGCGATGCTGCCGCTGGAACTGACCGACACCAGCCAGTGCGATCCGCTCACCGGCCTGCTCGGCCGGCGCGTGCTGCGCGACCGCCTGAACCATGCGATGTCGCGCTCGATCCGCAACGAGCGCCTGGTCGGCCTGATGCTGCTGAACGTGAACAAGTTCAAGGACATCAATGAAGCCCTCGGCTACGAAGCGGGCGACGCCATCCTGGCCCAGATCGCGGCCAATGTGCGCGACTGCCTGCGCGATTCCGACACCGTGGTGCGTTGGGGCGGCGACGAATTCATCGTGATCCTGGAAGACCTGGCCCAGCTCGGCGATGCCCAGCAGGTGGCGGAAAAAATCCTCGACCGCTTCGCCCTGCCGCTGCGCGCCGGCGAGCGCGAATCCTTCGTCAGCCTGAGCGTCGGCATCGCCACCTTCCCGGCGCCGGGCTGCGACATCGACACCCTGCTCAAGCGCGCCGACACCGCGATGACCCGCGCCAAGATGTGGGGCGAGAACAGCGTGCAGGTCTACTCCTCGGACGCGCCGCTGCCGCCGAGCGAGCGCCTGATCCTCAAGAACCACCTGCGCGAGGCACTGGCCCAGGACCAGCTGCTGCTGGAATACCAGCCCCAGGTCGACATCGCCAGCCGCCGCATCGTCGGCGTCGAGGCGCTGATCCGATGGAACCATCCGCAGTACGGTCGCATCGAGCCGGGCCGTTTCATCACCCTGGCCGAAGAGACCGGCCTGATCGTCCCGATCGGCGAATGGGTGCTGCGCAGCGCCTGCGCCCAGAACCGCGCCTGGCGCGACGCCGGCCTGCCGGCGTTGAAGACGGCGGTCAACCTGTCGGCGCGCCAGCTCAAGCATCCGGAACTGGTTGGCCGCGTGCTCGAGATCATCGCCGAGACCGGCATCGCGCCGGCCTGCCTGGATCTCGAAATCACCGAGGGCATCCTGATCGATAATATGGAGATGAACCGCCAAGGCCTGCAGACCCTGCGCCAGGCCGGGGTCCAGGTATCGATCGACGATTTCGGCACCGGCTATTCGAGCCTGGGCTACCTGACCGAACTCCCGGCTGATATCCTGAAGATGGACCGCAGTTTCGTCACCCGCCTCGGCCAGGGAGAAGCCGGTGCGCGCGGCTATGCGCTGGCCGAGTCCATCATCCACATGGCGCACCGCCTGCAGCTGGCGGTGATCGCGGAAGCGGTCGAAACCGAAGAGCAGCTGGCCGACCTGGCGGCCATGGGCTGCGACTTCGCCCAGGGCTATTACTACCACCGTCCGCTGGCGGCCGACAAAGTGGCCGAACTGCTGCGCCAGCAAGCCGCGACCGAACAGGGCTCCGCCCTGCAGGTCGCCTAACAGGAAATATGCATGTCTACTCCATCGATGCAGCACCACGAAGCGATTGACACGGGCGACGATCCGCAACTGGCGGCCGAGCGCGAACTCGCGCGCCAGGTCGACGCCATGCTGGAAAACGGCTCGCTCGGCGGTACCGCGGCCCAGTTCGCGCAGCCGCGCGGCGCCGACCTGCTGCGCCGCACCGAGCCGGTCGAGGCCTGGCACAATGCCCGCAGCGCCGACGGCCTGTGGCAGTACGCCCGTTCGCTCGACGGTGCCCCGCACCCGATCGCCAGCATCCGCGACGAGAGCGGCAATGGCGCACGCGGCATCAATTTCGCGTCCCAGGACTATCTGTCGCTGGCCTCGCACCCGCAGGTAGCCGACGCCGCCGCGCGCGCGCTGCGCGATGCCGGCCCGCACAGCGCCGGCTCGGCTGTCTTGCTCGGCAATACCCGCACCTCGCTGGCGCTCGAGGAAGCCATCGCCGGCCTGGTCGCGACCGAGCACGTGGCCCTGTTCCCGACCGGCTGGGGCGCGGCCTTCGGCGCCATCACCGCGCTGGTGCAAGCCCAGGACCACATCGTCATCGACCAGTTCGCCCACGCCTCGCTGCGCCAGGGCGCCAGCGCGGCCACACCGAACGTCAGCATCAACCGCCACCTCGACGTCGGCCATGTACGCGAACTGCTGGGCGCGATCCGCGCGCGCGACTCCGCGCACGGCATCCTAGTCGTCACCGAAGGCCTGTTCAGCATGGACTCGGACACGCCCGACCTGGCCGCGCTGCAAGCGCTGTGCCACGAATTCGGCGCCACCCTGCTGGTGGACGTGGCCCACGACCTCGGCGCCATGGGTCCGGGCGGCGGCGGCTGCATCGCCCAGCAGGGCATGCTGGGGCGGATCGACCTGGTGATGGGCGCATTCTCGAAATCCTTCGCCTCGAACGGCGGCTTCGTCGCCACCGCGTCCCGTTCCGTCAAGCGCCACCTGCAGCTGTACGCCGGGCCGCACATGTTCTCGAACGCACTGTCGCCGATGCAGTCGGCCGTCATCCTGGAGTGCATCCAGATCATCCGTTCGGACGAAGGCGACTCGCTGCGCGCGGACCTGATGCGCAACGTGGACGGCCTGCGCGCCCAGCTGGCGGGCGAAGGCCTGCACTGCATGGGCATCCCCTCTGCCATCGTGCCGGTGCTGATCGGCAGCGAAAAAGTCTCGCGCCTGACCGGCAAACTCTTGTTTGAACAGTCGGTGTTCGTGAACCAGGTCGAGTTCCCCGGGGTGCCGGTCGGCGCTTCGCGCTTGCGCCTGCAGCTGATGTCCAACCATAATATGCAGCAAATCAAACGCGCTGCACCGATCATCGGCCAAACAGTGGCCCGGGCGCGCGACGCCATCGCGGCCGGAGAAGCACGCCGCCGGCAGTAATCAGGAGCCAGCTTGGGACAAATGCGGGAAGATATCGACACGATCAACAATGAATGCGTCCTGCTGCACGAGCGGCTGCGCCAGCACGCCCGGCAGACGCCCGACCGCCTGGCCTACACCTTCCTGCGTGACGACGGCAAGATCGACGAGCTGACCTATGGCCAGCTCGAACGCCGCGCCACCGCGCTGGCTGCCGCGCTGGCGAAGCATGCGGCGCCGGGCGCCCGCGCGCTGCTGCTCTACCCCGCCGGCCTCGAATTCATCACCGTCTACTTTGCCTGCCTGCTGGCCGGGATCATCGCGGTGCCGGCCACCATCCCGCACAAGAGCCGCGCCTCGCGCCGCCTGAAGGCCCTGCTGGACGACGCCGACCCGGCCCTGATCCTGACCCGCAGCGACGTCGAACCGGCGATCAAGGCCAGCCTGTCGCTGGTCGATGCCTCGAACCGCGAATGCATGTGCACCGACCTGCTGCAGGAGAGCGAGGTCCGCGTTGGCGGAGGCCCTTCCGCGCTGCCGGCCGTTTCGGCGGACATGGTCGCCTTCCTGCAGTACACCTCGGGTTCGACCTCGCTGCCCAAGGGCGTGCGCATCACCCACGGCAACATCGCCGCCAACGTCGAGTCGATCCGCGAAGGCTTCGGCTTCCACCCCGACACCGTGATGGTGAGCTGGCTGCCGCTGTTCCACGACATGGGCCTGATCGGCAGCGTGGTCTCGCCGATGTACGTGGGCTTCCATTGCGTGCTGATGGCGCCGGCCGCCTTCCTGAAGAACCCGATGATCTGGCTGGACGCGATCACGCGCTACCGCGGCACCTGCGCCGGCGCGCCCAATTTCGGCTGGGACTATTGCGCCAGCAAGGTCAAGGACCAGCAGAAGGCGCAGCTGGACCTGTCCAGCCTCGAAGTCGCCTACAACGGCTCGGAGCCGGTGCGCGCGAGCACGCTGCGCGCCTTTACCGAGGCCTTCGCCAGCGCCGGCATGCGTGAAAGCGCGCTGTTCCCCTGCTACGGCATGGCCGAGACCACGCTGTTCGTGACCGGCGGCCCGCGCGGCCGCGGCCCGCTGGTACGCACCGTCAGCAAGTCCCTGCTGGAAGGGAACCAGATCCGCGATGCGGCGCCCGGCGATCCGGACGCGCGCGAGATCGTCAGCTCCGGCCGCGTCGGCACCGGCAGCAAGGTGCTGGTGGTCGATCCCGAGACCTGCCTGCCGGTGTCGAGCCATCGCGTAGGCGAGGTCTGGGTCAGCGGCCCCAGCGTGGCGCACGGCTACTGGAACCGCCCGGCGGAGAGCGAAGCCACCTTCGGCGCGCGCCTGTCGAAGACCGGCGAGGGTCCTTTCCTGCGCACAGGCGACCTGGCCTTCATGCGCGACGGCGAGCTGTTCATCACCGGCCGCCTGAAAGATCTCATCATCATCAACGGCCGCAACGTCTACCCGCAGGATATCGAGGAAGTGATCGAACACACGATCGACTTTATCGAGCCGAACATGTGCGCGGCCTTCTCGGTGGAGATCGGCGGCCAGGAAAGGCTGGCGATCGTCGCCGAAGCCAACCGCGGCCTGGTGCGCGCGGCGCAGCAGTTGGAGAAAGAACTGGCCCAGAGCGGCGAGCAGCAGAAGGCCAAGGACGACTACCTGGCGCGCATCGAAGCGATGGCGCAGAACATCGTCAAGGTCATCGCCCAGCAGTTCGACGTGTCGGTGTCCTCGATCGTGTTCGTCAAGCCGGGCACCTTCCCTCGCACCACCAGCGGCAAGGTGCAGCGTTCGCGCTGCAAGGAACTGGCTCTGCACGGCCAGCTCGAGCTGGTCTACGTCATGCCGGGCAGTATCTTCGACCGGCGTACGCCTCGCGGTGCCATGCCTGCGCCGGCGCCGGCCGCGCCGCAGGCCGCCGTGGCAGCCATGACGGCGACGGTGCAAGCGCCGGCGCCGGCCGGCGCCGACGCCGCGCGCTCCCTGTCGCGCAGCACCGCCGACCAGATGATAGGCTGGCTGCGCCGCTATGCGCAGCGACGCCTGAATTCGCGCGTGATCGACGAACGCCGCACCATTCCGCCCTATGTCGTACTGGACCTCGGCAATGCCGGCTTCTTCGGCCTGCAGGCGCCGCGCAGCGCCGGCGGCAAGGACCTGGCCACCGTCGACCTGATGCGCGTGCTGGAGCAGCTGGCGGCGGTCGACATGACGGTCGCCACCATGGTCGGCGTGCACAACGGCCTCGGCCTGCGCCCGCTGCTGCGCTTCGGCAGCGAAGCTCAGCGCGAACGCCTGCTGCCGCAGCTCGCCACCGGGCGCCAGCTGGCGGCCTTTGCGCTGACGGAGCCGGCGGCCGGCTCGAACCCGATGGCCCTGCGCGCCAGCGCCGTCAAGGTGCCGGGCGGCTGGCGCGTCAACGCGGAAAAACAATGGATCGGCCTGGCCTCTTGGGCCGGCCTGACCACCGTGTTCGCCAAGGCCAGCAGCGCCGACGGCACGCCGCTGGGCATGATCTCGCTGCTGGTGGATGCCGACAACGACGGCCTGGTGCAAGGCCCCGAATCGCTGACCATGGGCATGCGCGGCATGGTCCAGAACACCCTCTTCCTCGACAATGCCTTCGTGCCCGACGACGCGGTGCTGCTGGCGCCGGGCGAAGGCATGGACGCGGCCCACGACGCGATGCTGTTCTCGCGGCTGGGCATCGGCGCGATCTGCGTCGGCGCCATGAAGCGCTGCGCCCAGCTGATCGCGCGCTATGCCTCGCGCCGCACGGTCGCCACCGGCCCGTTGGCCGAGAATGCCGTCAGCGTGGTGCGCCTGCAGGAACTGACCGCCGCGATCCAGGCCAGCGAAGCGCTGGCGTATGCGATCGCGGGAGAGGTCGACGCCGGCCGCGCGCCCGGCGCCGAAGCCTATATCGCCTGTAAAGCCGCCGCCACCGAAGCGCTGGGCGAAGCGGCCGACCTGCTGGTCCAGATGTTGGGCGGGCGCGGCTACATCGAATCCAACGGCGCCCCGCAGATCCTCCGCGACGCGCGCGTGCTGCGCATCCTTGAAGGCCCGACCGAAACCCTGTACGCCCACCTCGGCGTGGCGCTAGCCAAGCCGGGCGGCGCTTGGCGCGCCTTCCTGGCCGACGCCCTCGGCAGATCCGCCTTGTGCACCGAACTGGATGCCGCCATGGCCCGCGTAGCCACGCTGGCCGAGGGCGCGCAGCGCCTGTTCGGTTCGAAGATCGCGGCGCGCCAGTGGACCGACTACAAGCTCGGCGAACTGTCGGCCAGTGCCTTCCTGCTGGGCGCGGCCGAGCGCCGCCAGCAGTCGCAGAGCGGCGACGCGCAGGCGGCCAGCAATGCCGTGGTGTGGGCGCGGCGCCGCTTCAATCATCAGTTACAGGCGCTGCTGGCGGAACTGGCCGGCCAGCGCCCCTACAGTTCTTCCGGCGACCTGCTGGCCCTGGTGGCCGGCTACGCCCAGGATATCGGCGACGTCGACCAGCAGCTGGCCGGCGAAGACCAGCAGCCAGACGCCCTGCTGCTGCGCGCCGGCGCGAGACCAGCGTCGATGCCGCAGGCCGCGCCGGTACAGGCGCCCGCCGAAGCGCAGGCGCCCGCCGCTGAAGCAGGCGGCAGCGGCATCCACGCCGTGGTCCACGATTGCGTGCTGGCCTGGCTGCGCACCGAGAGCCGCCAGACTCTCGACCGCATCGACCTCGACACCCCGTTCGCGGCACTGGGCATGGATTCTCTGGCCACCGCCTCGATCGCGGTCGAACTCGAGCAGCGCCTCGGCATGCCCATCGTGCCCGAATTGCTGTTCGACTACCAGAGCGTCAACGAACTCGCAGGCTTCCTGGAACGCCAACGGAGAACAGAATGATCACCCACCCTCCCCATAACATGATCAAGCTGTTGGACAACATCCTCCCGGCGTCCCTGCGCGCCGACACCAGTCAGTGGCAGGCCGCGCGCAACCTGACGGTGCTGGCGGCCGTCACCGCGGTCAGCGTTCCGCTGCTGACGACCATGTACCACCTGCTCGGCTTCGACGCCGTCGGCATGGTGGTGCTGACCGCCGGCGTGGTCATGATGGTGACGCCCTTCACGCTGGCCGCCGGCCTGCCGATCGCCGCCGCGCGCGACCTGTTCGTAGGCGCCCTGTTCCTGCTGAAGGTCTGGATGGCGGTCTACCTGGGCGGCCTGGCCGCCCCGACCACGCCCTGGTTCGTGCTGTGCCCGGCGGTGGCGATGCTGCTCGGCGGCCTGCGTCCGGCGCTGCTGTGGAGCGCGTTGGTAAGCGTGGTCCTGGTCGGCCTGTTCATGCTCGACCGCTCCGGCGCGATTGGCGCGCCGCCCACCGGCCCGGCCGCCACCGTGCTGCACCTGGCCAGCGTGATCGGCCTGATGGCCCTAGTGGTGCTGATCCTGGCGCTGGCCACCGGTGCCGCCGCGGTCGAACGTCGCCACAAGTAAGCCCCCGGGCCGCGGCTGGCGACGGCATCGGCCCGCAACTGCTAAGCTGGCGGCGTTACCGACCACGGACGCATGCCATGCCCTTACCCGTTTCCCGCCTCGCCCTGATCGCCCTCGGCCTGCTCGGCGCCACCATGACCGTGCTGGCAGCCGCGCGCGAGCGCCATGAAGGGGCCAACCTCGAACCCATCCCTTCGCTGGATGTGCCGCGCTACCTCGGCGCCTGGTACGAGATCGCCAAATACCCGAACCGCTTCCAGAAGCAGTGCGAGGGCTTCACCACCGCCCACTACAGCCTGGAGCGCGACGGCGGCATCCAGGTGATCAACCGCTGCCGCCGCGCCGACGGCCGCTTCGAGGAGGCGGTCGGCAGCGCGCGCCAGGTCGGTCCCGCCGATTCGCCGAAGCTGCAGGTGCGCTTCGCGCCGGGCTGGCTGTCCTTCCTGCCGATGGTCTGGGGCGATTACTGGGTGATCGACCTCGATCCCGATTACCAGCTGGCGGCGGTCAGCGAACCGAAACGCGAATACCTGTGGATCCTGTCGCGCACGCCCACGGTGCCGCGCCAGGCCATGGCCGCCCTGCTGGACCGGCTCGAGCGCCAGGGCTTCGATGTGAACAAGCTGGAGGAGACCAGGCAGACACGTTGACAACACTTGGGGCATGCATACCACGCAAATGCTTGCCAAACAGGGGTTATTTACGGAATAGTCTTATTTCATATTTGTAATTATTTCGTAAACAACCTTCGCATGAAGCCGCCCTCGCGCGTGTCGCGCCTGTATGAAGTGATGGACCTGATGCTGGATTCGGTCGGGGACCCGCTCGCGCTGAAAAGCCTGGCGGCCTCGGCAAGCTATTCGTCCTTCCACTTCGACCGCATCTTCCGCGAGCTGACCGGCTTCTCGGCCTGCGAATACCAGAGGAAGCGCCGCCTGCGCCGCGCCGCCCACCTGCTGCGCCACGAGCCGGACGTGGCGATCGTGCGCATCGCCCAGGATTGCGGCTTTCCGTCCAACGCGGCCTTCGCCAAGGCCTTCAGGCAGCAGTTCTCGATGTCGGCCAAGGCCTGGCGCGAAGGCGGCTGGCGCGCGTACATGGACCAGCAGGTCGGGCGCGAGAGCGACGTCAGTTTCTTCGTGGCCGAACCGGACAAGCTGGAAGTACTGCTGGCGCCCTACTGCCCGCCGACGCCGGGCACCATCGCCGCGCGCATCGCCGTGCGCATGCTGCCGGCGGTGACCTTGCGCTACCAGCGCTTCTTCGGCCAGTCCGGCGCCGCCCTGTCGATCGCCTGCAATGCCGTGATCGCGTCCTGCCAGGGCGCGGGACGGCCCTGGTACGGGGTGTTCGACGAGGATCCCGGCTTCACCGGAGAAAGCGAATACTGCTACGACTTCGGCTGCGCCGACGACGCCGGCCTCGACCCGGCCATGGGCATGCGCATCCTGCCGGCCGGCAGCTACGCCTGCCTCGACTTCCACGACGAGTGGCCGCGCTTCCGCTTCATGTACGAAGACTGGCTCGATAAACAGTCGCTGTGGCGGCTGGACAGCACCCGGCCCCACATCCAGATGGTGGAACGCGACGCCGAGGGGCGCTGGCGCGGCTGGCTGGCGCTGCCGGTCAAGAAGCGCTAGCCGTCCGCCCCCGCCTTACCAGGTGAAGTCGTCCGGGATCTTGAAGTCCGCATACGGATCGTCTTCCTCGACCGCCTGCGGCGCGGCCTTGGCAACCCGCACCACGATCTCGGGCGCGCGCTCGGCGATCTTGTCGGCGATCACGCGCGGCACCAGCTCGAAGCCGCCGCCATGACCGACGATGGCCAGGCGGCCCGCCACCAGGTGGTCGCGCACCTTTTCCGAGACGTGGATGCGCTCGATCTTCGTCCCGATCGTGAAGTTATAGGCGATGTCGCCATTGCCCTTTGGCTGGCGGTTGGTCTTCACCATCTGCGCGATCTGGGCTTCGACCGCCTTCTGCGCGGCGGCTGCGTCACGCTGGGCGTTCAGCTCGCGCGCTCGCTCGGCCTGCTTGCGCTGGGCTTCGAGCGCGGCCTCGCGCGACTCGTTCTGCTGCTTGTCGCCGGTGCGCAGTTCGATCTTGTGCTGCTTGCTCTTTTCCTGGTTGGCCAGCTTGACCTTCTTCTTGTCGACCAGGCCGGCCTTGAGCAGCTGCTCTTGCAGGGAAACCATGATGTGCTGCCTTCAAAGTATGTGTGAAGACGCAAGCATAGCAAATCACTGCGCAAGAAAAAACCGCAGCATTTCGGCAGAGGCATTCGGACCGGAGTCGACGGCGTAAGAACCGGCCGTGCTGCCGCCGGACCAGGCGTGGGCGGCGCCGTGCAAGGTCCAGTGCTCCGCCACCGGCCGGCCGGCGGTATCGCGCGCCACAGCCCTGGTGTAGTCCTGGCCGCGCTCCTCGGTTTCCGCGACGCCGGCGCCGTGCGTGAACTGCCGGTAGACCGCCTCGCCATTCGACGGATGGACGACGGCATCGCGGTCGCCGTGGAAGACGATCGCCGGCACCGTCCTGGCGCCGGCCGCGGCCTTGCGCTTCTTCTTGCCCGCGCCCTTCATCGCGTTCAGCGCCGACATCAGGTCATGCGCGCTGCCGACCGGCAGGCCGGAATGCACGCCGACCGCGGCGTACAGCTCGGGATAGCCGGCCGCCATCACCGCCGCCATCGCGCCGCCGGCCGACAGGCCCGCCACGTAGACCCGGCCGGCATCGGCATCGTGCTCGCGCATCACCTGCCGCGTCATGCCGGCGATGAGCGAAGGCTCTCCGCCATCGCGGCCCTGGTGGGCGCCTTCGAACCAGTTCCAGCACTGCGAGTGATTCGCGCCGGCCGCCTGTTCCGGATACAGCACCAGGCAGCCGTATTCTTCGGCCAGCAGGTTCATGGTGGTGCCGGCGGCAAAGTCTTGCGGATTCTGCTTGCAGCCGTGCAGCATCACGACCAGCGGACGCGGACCGGATACCGGCCGTGCCGGCACGTACAGCCGGTAATTGCGCGTGCCGGCCTCGTTGCCGAAGCTGCCTTCCAGGAACTGGCCGGGGCCGAGCGTTTCCGGACCGAGAACCTTGCCGCGGCCGGCAACGCCCTGTCCGGGCAGGTTCGAGGTGAAGCGCGCGACCCAGTCCGGCATCGCCCCGGCGCCGGGGCCAACCCGGGCATCCGGCGCCGCCTTGCCCTGGCGCGCATGTGGCGCCCACGCCGGCGGCGGGTTCAGGTCGACGAAGGGCGCGCCCTGCTGCGGCGCCTGTGCGGCCGACGGCACCGCGCCCATCAGGCCGGCCGCCTTGAGCGCCTCCTGGATGATCGCGGTGGCGGCGGCAGGGTCCTTGCCCTGGCTGGAACGCATCGCGCCCAGGATATTGTCGACAAATTTTTCATAGGGTTTCATGGTGATTCCTCAGGATTCGATGCGGTCCGCCAGCGCCGCCTTGACGGCGCTCGAGGCGAGAAAGGCGCCCAGCACATGGATGGAAGCGATGGCTTCGCGTGCGAGCTCGGGGGTGACGTCGTCGTCGATGGAAGCGAGGCCGAGCACGTGGATCTCGAGCCGTTCGCCGCTGGCCAAGGTCTTTTCCAGCTCGGCCTTCGAATAACGCTGCATGCCCATCACATAGCGCTTTCGCGTGACGGTCTGGCGGATCGCCTCGCCATGCAGCTCGAGCTGCTTGCGGATCGCCATGCGCACGAAATCGGTGCGGTTGGTATAGAAGCCCTCTTCGACCAGCAGGTCCATCTGTGCCAGGTCGACCAGGCCGAGGTTGATCGTCACCTTCTCGGTGTCTGGAAATTTGATTTTTGATTCGACAAGTTTCATGAATATACTCTCCTTATACTCCATGTGGAGTATAAGGAGAGTATTTCAAGGGCCGATCATGGATTTTCCGGTTCCAGGCGAACGAAACGCGTCAGCACCAGCACCGGCAGCGCCGACAGCACCACCCACAGGAAGAAGTGCCGGTAGCCCAGCGCCTGCTGGATGTCGCCGCTGACCACCTTCGACAGCACGAAACCCAGCTGCATGAAGCCCGAGCCCAGCGCATAGTGGGCAGTCTGGTAAGGCCCGGACGCGATCACCTGCATGATGAACAGGATCATGCCGACGAAGCCGAAGCCGTAGCCGAACATCTCTGCCGCCAGCGAGGCGGTGACGACGCCCAGCGATTCGGGCTGGGTCATGCTCAGGTAATAGAACACCAGGTTGGGCACGTTCATCGCCAGGATCAGCCAGGGCATCGCGCGCTTCAGGCCGATCCAGGAGGTGAAATAGCCTCCCAGGATGCTGCCGACCAGGAAGGCGGCGGTGCCGGCGGTGCCGTAGATCGCGCCCACTTCCTGGGTCGACAGGCCCATGCCGCCGATGTCGCGGGCGTCGCGCAGGAACAGCGGGCCGATGGTCTGGACCTGGCCTTCGGCGGTGCGGAACAGCAGGATGAACAGGATGCCCAGCCAGATGCCGGGCTTGGCGAAGAAGGCGCGGATCACGTCGACCAGCACGGCGACGGTGCCGCGCACGCTGGCCGCCTGTGCCGATGCGGGGCCTGTACTCGCAGATGGCCCCGGCAGCGCCCAGGCATGATACAGGCCGAGCCCCGCCATCAACGCGCCCAGCAGGCCGAACACGGTGGCCCAGGCGGCCTGCGGGCCGACCGACTGCTCGAGGTGGCCGGCCAGGATCACGAGTCCGCCCAGCGACAGGAACTTGGCGCCGTTGAAGAAGGCGCCCTGCCAGCCGGCGTAGGCCGCCTGCTGTTTTGCCGACAGGCTGGCGATATACAGGCCGTCGGCGGCGATGTCGTGGGTGCTGGAGGCCAGCGACACCACGCCCAGCAAGGCGATCGCCAGCGCGAACCAGGCCGGCAATTGCAGGGCCAGGGCCAGCGCCGCCAGCGCGACCCCGCCCGTGAGCTGCAGGGTCACCACGATGCGCTTCTTGCTGCGGAAGAGTTCCAGGAAGGGGCTCCACAAGGCCTTGAATACCCAGGCCAGGCCCAGGACGCCGGTCCAGCGCGCGATCTGCTCGTTGGGCACGCCCATGCTCTTGAACATCAGGCCCGCCACCAGCGCCACGCTGTAGAAAGGCAGGCCCTGGGCCAGGTAAAGGCTGGGTACCCAGGCCAGCGGGTGGCGCAGCTTGCCGGGCGCCAGGTGATGCGGCTCTGCCTTGTCCATGCTTGACCTTATTATTTAACCCGGTTCCAGTTCGATGGTGACGGTGCGGCTGCCGCGTCCGCGGGTGTCGAAGGTCCTCACCTTGAACACCCGGTCCTGTTGGCCGGGCTGCACCGGGCCCGTGTAGCGCGGGCTGGCCGCGTCCGGCTCGCTGCCGTCCAGAGTGTAATGCAGGGCCAGGCCCGGCAGGGCGACATTCGCGCGGATGGTCCGGCCGTCGTACAGCACGCCCGGCGGCGGCAGGCGGTAGCCGTAGGCCAGAGGAGCACGGTCCAGGCGCGGCAGTTCGCGCTGGCCGAGGCGGTTGGCGAACTCGTTCCAGTCCGATTCGATGGCGGCGGCGCGCGCCTGCGGATTACCGATCCCGCCCCAGCCGGGATCGGGCGCCCAGGCCCGCTCCGCCAGCGCCACCATGCGCGGCGCCGCCAAATACTCGATGCGGGCGCGCGAACGCGCGTTCTCGCCCCACAGCTGGCCCTGCAGCCCGATGATGCGGGAGCGCCCTTCGCTTGATAAGCGCGCCATCGCGGCCAGCCGCTCGGGCGGCAGCACGCGCCCCATCGGATCGCTGGCGGCGCTGGCGATCATCTCCAGCGGGCAGAATACGAAGGCATGGCGGGTCTCGACGAAGCCGGCCCAGTAATAGCCCGGTTCCTGCGGGTCCTTCGCATAGGCCAGGTCGAAGTAGAGGTTGGCGGCATTCGCCAGCACCACGTCGTAGCCGGCGTTGGCCAGGCGGTAGGCCACGTCTTCCTTGCCCGAGCCCCAGGCATTGTTCCAGGCATAGACCTGGAAGCCCGGCCCGTCGAAGCCGGGCTTGGGCAGCGGCAGCGGGGCGCCCTCCACCGCCTGGGTATTCTCGTGCTGGGCCGGCGCGCAGCCCCCGGCCGTGGCCGCGCCGTGCTTCAGCGCCGTCTCCTCCCAGCCGGCGAAGGCCAGGCCGTGCCTGGCCAGGATCGCGCGGCAGCGTTCGACGAAGTCCGCATGCAGCTGGCCGACATCGTTCCAGCCGCGCTCGCGCATCAGGGCCTGGCAGACGGGCGAGCCGAGCCAGGCGCCCAGCGGCACTTCGTCGCCGCCCGTGTGCACGGCGCGCAGCGGCACCCCGGCCCGGCGGTACAGCGCCGCCACATGGGCGACCACGGTATCGATGAAACGGTCCACGGAAGGCCGCGCGATGCAGATCACGTTGTCGCGCCACATCTGCACCGATTCGTAGCGCGAGGCGTCATCCGGATCGCTCAGCAGATAGCGCTCGGCGCCCTCGATATCGCCGGCCGCGCGCAGGCGGTCGTGGCGCGCGCGCATCGCCAGCACGGCGGCGCGCGCATGGCCCGGCATATTGAACTCCGGGATCACCTCGATGTGGCGCGCCTGCGCATAACGCAGGATGGCGATGAAGTCGGCGGCATCGTAATAGCCGGTGCCGGCCGAGGTGCCGACGTCGGCGCCGGAACCGAAGGACGGTGGGAGACTCTGCCCGTCTGCGGCGACGCCGCGCTTCGAGCCGAGCGCGGTCAGCTCGGGCAGCGCATCGATCTGCAGGCGCCAGCCTTCGTCGTCGGTCAGGTGCAGGTGCAGCTTGTTCAGCTTGTAGCAGGCCATGCAGTCGAGCAGGCGCAGCACCGTTTCCCTGGACGAGAAGTGGCGCGCCACGTCCAGCATCATGCCGCGGTAGCCGAAGCGCGGCGCGTCCAGCACCCGTCCGCAGGGCAGCGTGCCGTCGGCTTCGAGCAGCTGGGCCAGGGTCTGGATGCCGTTGAACACGCCGTGGGCGCTGGCCCCGCGCACCAGCACGGAGCCGGCGCCGATTTCGACCAGATAGGCTTCCGGCCCCGGCGCATCGACCTCGGCGACGGCCAGCTCGATGCGCCCGCCCGCGCCCGGCGGCAGGCCGGCCAGCAGCCCGCGCAGGAAGGCTTCCTCGCCGGCCAGGCCTTCGGCCGCGGCGAGCGCGGACCCGGCGGCGAGCGTGCAGCATCCGCCATTGAAGCGCGCGTGCAGCGGCTTCGGCGTGATGCGGCCGACCGCCTCGCGCGGCAGCAGGTAGAGGTCGGCGTTGTCGCGGTAGCGCCAGGCCGCGTCGGCGGGCGGCAGCAGGTCGCGCGCGTTGCGGTGCAGCTGCTCGGACCGCGCAAAGGGCAGGATCTCGGGATCGCCCAGGTCGCTGACACGGCCGTCGGCCTCGATCAGGTAAAAGCCGAGCGGCGCGTCGGTCACGCTGATGGCCCAGAACTGGGCCACGTAGCCGATTTCCAGCGCCTGGCCGGGCAGCCAGTCCGCCTCGCCGCAGTCGGCTTCACTGCTCGAGCGCAGGCGGAACAGGTCGCCGTTCAGGTGGTCGATGCGGTAGCCCGCATCGACCGTGTTCGCCAGCACGCGGCGGCAGGTGTTGAAGTACACCGACCATCCCGCCGCGATCGGCGCATGCGATGTGTTGCGCAGTACCAGCCTGGCGGAGAAGGCTTCATCTCCCACCAGGTTGGACAGGCATTCCCAGCTGATACCCACGACTGCCATGTGATTACAGCTTGCCGCGCAGGCCGAGATAGAAGGTGCGGCCATTCGAGTAGAAGGCGCGCGGGCGGTCCTTGTTCTCCGCATACATCTTGATGGTCTCGTTGGTGAGGTTCAGCGCGTCGAAGGTCAAGGTCAGGTGCTCGGTCAGCTTGACGTTCACGGATCCCGCCAGCGAGGGCATGCTGTCGACGTGCTGGCTGGCGCCGCGGTCCACGCCCGCCTTGTACGCCGAGCGGTAGCTGTAGGCCAGGCGCGCGCTGAAACGCTCGTTCTCGTAGAAACCGGTCAGGTTCCAGGTGTTCTTCGAGGAGTTCAGCATCTCGCCGCCGTCATCCAGTTCGCCGTCCGCGTACGTGTAGTTGGCCAGGAAGCCGAAGTTGTTCATCAGCGGCTGCTGCCAGCTCAGCTCCACGCCCTTGTTCTTGGCACCGGTGTTGTACGGCGAGGTGATCTGGTAATCGGTGAACACGCCGCGCTTGTTGTTGTAATAGCTGCCGGTGCTGGCGCCCTGGGCCACGATGGAGCCGAAGTCCATGTAGAACAGGCCGGCCGACAGCATCGCCTTCGGTGCGAAATACCATTCGGCCGAGAGGTCGAAGTTGGTCGAACGCACCGGGTCGAGGTTGACGTTGCCGCCGCTGCCGGACAGGGCATCGTCGTTCAGCGACACCGAGCCGCCCAGCGCGCTGTAGTCCGGCCGGGCCACGGTCTTGGCGATCGCGCCGCGCACCACCAGGTCGGGGCGCACGTCGAACTTCAGGTTCACGCTCGGCAGGTAGTCGCGGTAGGTGCGCTTGAAGGTGGTCGGGGTATAGGGACCGAAGGCCGAGCCGGTGATCGGCGCCGTGCCGCCCGGCAGGTTCACGACCGTGGTCTGGCGGGTCTCGACCGCGCGCAGGCCGGCATTGCCGCTCCAGCCGTCGCCGCCGAATTCGGCCATGCCGTACAGGGCCGCGGTCTTCTCGGCGACGCGGAATTCGTCCAGCCAGTTGTGGCGCAGGGTGTAGTCCAGCAGGCGGTTGCCCGGCACCGCACCCCAAGCGCCGAGGGCCGGACCGTCGTACTTGAAGTAGCCGTTGAAGACCGTGCCGCCCAGGTCCTTGCCGAAGTCGGACGGGTACATGCTGCCGTTCCAGACCGGACCCGGATTGCTGAAGCCGTTCGGCCCCGGACGGGTCTCGAGCGGGTGCTCGGCGGTGCGGTTGTGGTCCGTGAAGCGGGCGCCGAAGCGCACACCGTTCACCCACGCATTGTCGCGCACGCGCAGTTCGCCGTCGATCTGCGCATACTTTTCCTGGTCCACCGACTGCGCCTCGCCGCCGCCGGCCCAGGCGGTCGAGCCGGGCTTCGCGGTATTCCCGCCCGGGTAGCTGACGGTGGCCGGGGTCAGGCCGTTGAGCGCATAGACCATGCCGCCGTCGACGTTGTTCTGGTAGTAGACGTCGTCGCGGTCGTAGCCGATGCCGTGGGTCTTGCCGATGCGGCCGGTAAAGCTCAGGGCGTCGGTCGGGCGCCAGCGGCCGTTCAGGTCGAGGTACCAGGATTCGCCGCCGGCGTTCGGGCGGTAGATGTTGTCGACCTCGCCCGAATTGCTCACAAAAGCGGCGCCGACCAGGGTGTTATTGCGGATCACCGGGTTCTGCGGAATCAAGCCGCTGCTGTTGATCGAGTTCGCCGGCGCGGCCAGCCAGTTGGTGTTCTGGTGCGGCGCCTGCAGCTTCGAATAGAAGCCGTTCAGGTCGATGCCGAAGTCGCGCGAGGGCTTGGCCTCGATGTCGAAGGCGCCGCCTTCGCGCTTCTTCTTCTGTTCGAACAGGGCGGCGCCGATGAAGGTCGGCACCGCTATGCCGGCCAGCGCCGGATTGGCGACGGCGGCGGCGCTGGTCGCGCTGATCGGGGTGTAACCCAGCACTTCCTGGCCGTCGCGGCGCACGCTCTGCTTCTCCGAAAAGCCCTGCAGCAGCACGCCGAAGTTATTCGCCGGATTCTTCCAGCTCACCAGGGCCGACACCTGTGGCTCGGTCTTCTTCGACAGGTCGTTGTAGTTGGCCTGGATCGACGCTTCGACGGTCAGCGGCTGGCGGAAGTCGAGCGGACGGCGGGTGATCACGTTGATGGCGCCGGAGACGCCGCCTTCGACCAGGTCGGCGGTCGCGCTCTTCTGCACGACGATGGAGCCGACCAGTTCCGAGGGCAGCAGCGAGAAGCTGCTGGAGCGGCCGACGTTGCCGCCGATCTGGTTCAGCACGAACCAGTCGCCGGTGCTGATCGCATGGCCGTTGAACAGGGTCTGCTGCAGGCTGGGGCTGGTGCCGCGCAGGCTGACGCGGTCGTTCTCGCCGAAGCCGCCCTCGCCGCCGGCCGAGGACTGGGTATTCACGCCGGGCAGGCGCTGGATCGCATCGGCCACGTTCTTGTCGGGCATCTTGCCGATGTCCTCGGCCGTCACCACCTCGACCACCGAATCGGCGTTGCGCTTCTGGCGCAGCGACTGCTCGAGCGCGGCGCGCACGCCGGTCACGATCACCGTCTGCGCCTCGCCGACACTAGCGTCCTGCTCCTGGGCCTGCGCCTGCGCCGCCATCCCCATCACCAGCACCGATACCGCGCTCGCGATCGCGGTGCGTGCGATCGCCTTCCCTGCCTTCGACTCGTTCATGTCTTCGTCTCCAAAACTATGTCTCAACGTGAAGCTGCCAGTGTCGAATTCGGCGGACGCTGCAGCGTCTCTCGTCTTCGTATGGGGCGCATTGTGTCGTTGATTTCTTGGCCATGTTTGTCAAATCTTGCTATCGCGAATACGCGTGTTGATTTTTCGACACGCGCACGCGCCGGCAAGGAAGGCGGCCAGGGAGGGAAAAGAAGCGCCGCTCAGCGGCGGAAGAACCACAGCAGCAGCGAGACGACGACCGAGACGATGAGGCAGGTGACGATGGGGAAGCTGAAGCTGAAGCCTTCGCGGACGATGTGGATGTCGCCGGGGAGGCGGCCGAACGGCAGGCGGCGCAGCCAGGGCCAGGCGAGGCCGGCGGCCAGGAGGATGAGGCCTGAAAGGATGAGGAATTTTTGCATGTTCGTCCGTCGTCCCCGCGAAAGCAGGGACCCATATTGAGTGTCCAAGGTCGGTACATGAATCATACCGGCTTGCTTCCGATGTAAGGATCAGGCAGCCGAAGCGCGACCCTACCCCTCCTCTAATTCTAAATTCGGGGTCAGAGCACATTTCCACCCCAATTCGGGGTCAGAGCACTTTTTGTAGAAATGGCTGCAGTGAAAGACTGGCGATGGTTGCGCCTGGGCCTCCTTCGCCGGGCCCCTTTGTGTTGGCGCGGCCATACCGAACAGCAATTGCCCAAAAAATGTGCTCTGACCCCGAATTTTGGGGGAAATGTGCTCTGACCCCGAATTTGGGGTTGCGGCACGGAACGGATTTGACGGTGCTGGCGAATCCTTGGAACATGGTCTGCCCATCAACGATACCGGCGCGTCATGGTTTCTGAGCTTGGTTTGGTCTGCATTACCGTATCGAAGGACATCCGCTACCGCACCGTAACGCGCAAGCGCCTGCTGGAGCAGTCCGATGCCGGCCAGCGCAAGCTGCTCGACGGGATCTACCGCGACAACATCCGGACCCTCGATGGCGCCCTGCAGTACTGCAAGCGCGAAGGCATCCGGCTGTACCGCCTGCCGTCCTCGATCTTCCCCTTCTTCGACGAAGACGTCGGCCGCGAAGTGATGCGCGAGCTGGCGCCCAGCCTGTCCCGTACCGGCCGCCGCGCCACCGAGATGGGGCTGCGCCTGGTGATGCATCCGGACCAGTTCGTGGTGCTGAGCTCCGATTCGCCCGAGGTGGTGGCCAACAGCGTCAAGATCCTGCAGATGCACGCCGACATCATGGACCTGCTGGAGCAGCCGCGCTCGCCCTGGGCCGTGCTCGAGATCCACGGCGGCAAGGGCAATCGCAGCGACGCCCTGGTCGAACGCATCGCCGGCCTGCCCGATGCGATCCGCTCGCGCCTGTGCCTGGAGAACGACGAATACGCCTACAGCGCTGAGCAGATCCACGAGGTCTGCGTGCGCAGCGGCGTGCCGATGGTGTTCGATGCCCACCACCACATCGTCAGCGAAAAGCTGTCCAGCTACGACGATCCGAGCGTGGCCGCGATGCTGGAAAAGGCGCGCGCCACCTGGCCGGATCCTGAGCACCAGATGGTCCACATCTCGAACGGACGCGAAAGCTTCAACGACCGCCAGCATGCGGACCTGATCTCGACGATGCCGGCGGCCTATGCGCGCGCGCCGTGGATCGAGATCGAAGCCAAGAGCAAGGAAGAAGCGATCTCCGGACTGCGCAGGTGGCAGGCGAGCCAGTCCGCACGCATTGGCTGAGCCCGCTACGCTGCGCCGCACCATTCATCAACTGCATGGCAGGCATCAAGAATCGTAATTAGTCATTTCCGCGCGGCAGTATCAGAATGGTGCAAGGCCATTTCAACCGGACGCATGCGTTTTCGCGTCCGTTGCACAATGAAGGCAACTCAAGCAGTTTCACATCCGACGATGCAGCAGACCGATCCCACCTTCACCCCGCAGCCGCAGCGCGGAACGGGGCAGGCATGATCGTCCGCGACCGCCCTTCCGCCCTGCGCCTGTTCCTGGTGATGCGCGGTTCGGTGATGCCGAACATCTGGAAAAGCCTGCTCGTCACCGCCCTGCTGGCAATCGCCGTCACCTGGACCCATGGCACGCTGTGGGGCCACAAGATCGCCATCGGTGCGATCCCCTTCACGCTGATGGGCCTGCCTCTCGCGATCTTCCTCGGTTTCCGCAACAACGCCGCCTATGACCGCTACTGGGAAGGCCGCAAGCAATGGGGCGAACTGGTCCTGCGCAGCCGCAGCCTGGCGCGCCAGTGCCTGTCGCTGATCGCGCCGGGCGACACGCCTGACGCCGCCTCGCGGGAACGCATGATCCGGCGTGCGATCGCCTTCGCGCATGCGCTGCGCCACCGCCTGCGGCGCAGCGACCCCGCAGCCGATATCGAGCCGTGGATCGCGCCCCAGGAATGGGAACGCGTGCGCGACCTGCCCAACCTGCCGCACGCGCTGATGCTGGAGATGGGCGCCGACCTCGGACAATGTTTGCGCGAGCGCCGCCTCGATCCCTGCCTGGCGCCGGGCATCGACGCCACCCTGTCGGCGATGACCGGCGTGGCCGCCGCCTGCGAACGCATCCACGGTACGCCGATTCCGTTTTCCTACAGCCTGCTGCTGCACCGCACCGCCTACCTCTACTGCGTCCTGCTGCCCTTCGGCCTGGTCGACGCGATCGGCGACCTGACCCCGCTGGTGACGCTGCTGGTCGCCTACACCTTCTTCGGGCTGGATGCCCTCGGCGACGAGATCGAGGAACCCTTCGGCACCTCCGACCACGACCTGCCGCTCGACGCCATCTGCCGCACCATCGAGATCGACCTGCGCAGCGCGCTGGGCGACACCACGCTTCCCCCACCCCTACTGCCGGTCGACTACCGGCTCAGCTAGAAACATGAAGACTGAATACCTGGATCGTATCCGCTGCGCCAAGCTGCGCAATCGCGTCACCGGCGCTGCCGAAGCAGCAAGCTGGATCAAGGACGGCATGACCGTCGGCATGAGCGGCTTCACCCGCGCCGGCGACGTCAAGCTGGTCCCTGCCGCGCTGGCCGAACGCGCCCGCCACGAGCCGCTGAAGATCACCCTGCTGACCGGCGCCTCGCTCGGCAACGATACGGATAAACTGCTCACCGAAGCCGGCGCCCTCTCGCGCCGCATGCCCTTCCAGGTCGATCCGGTGCTGCGCGCCGCCATCAACCGCGGCGAGGTGATGTACATCGACCAGCACCTGTCCGAAACCGTCGAACAGCTGCGCAGCCGCCACATCAAGCCGGTCGACATCGCGGTGGTCGAGGCGGTGGCGATCACGGAGACGGGCGCGATCGTCCCCACCACCTCGGTCGGCAACAGCGCCAGCTTCGCGATCCTGGCCGACAAGGTCATCGTCGAGATCAACCTGGCCCAGACCACCGGCCTCGAAGGCCTGCACGACATCTGGATTCCCAAAAAGCGGCCGATGCGCGAGCCGATCCCGATCATGTCGGTCGAGCAGCGCGCCGGCACGCCCTTCATCGAGATCCCGCCGGAGAAGATCGTCGCCATCGTGATCACCGACCAGCCGGACAGCACCTCCTCGGTGCTGCCGCCCGACGAAGAGACCGCCGCCATCGCCGCCCACCTGGTGCGCTTCTTCGAGGACGAAATCGTCGCCGGACGCCTGAGCGCCAGCCTGCTGCCGCTGCAGGCCGGCATCGGCACCATCGCCAACGCGGTGCTGGCCGGCTTCGTCAACAGCCCCTTCCACGACCTCACCATGTATTCGGAGGTGCTGCAGGATTCGACCTTCGACCTGTTCGATTCCGGCAAGCTCGAATTCGCCTCCGGCTCCTCGATCACCCTGTCGCCGGAAAAGAGCGCCCAGGTGTTCCGCGACTTCGACCGCTACCGCGACCGCCTGGTGCTGCGCCCGCAGGAAGTGTCGAACCATCCGGAAGTGATCCGGCGCCTCGGCATCATCGCGATCAATACCGCGCTGGAAGCCGACATCTACGGCAACATCAACTCGACCCACGTGAGCGGCACCCACATGATGAACGGCATCGGCGGCTCCGGCGACTTCGCGCGCAACGCCTACCTGTCGATCTTCGCCACCAAGTCGATCGCCAAGGGCGGCCGCGTGTCCTCGATCGTGCCGATGGTGACCCACGTCGACCACAGCGAGCACGACGTCGACATCATCGTCACCGAACTGGGACTGGCCGACCTGCGCGGCCTGGCGCCGCGCGAGCGCGCCGATGCGATCATCGAACACTGCACGGCCGAACCCTACAAGACCATGCTGCGCGAGTACGTGCTCGAGGCCCGGCAGCGCGGCGGCCAGACCCCGCACGTGCTGGAGAAAGCCTATTCCTGGCACACCCGCTACCGCGAAACCGGCTCGATGCTGTCCAACGATTGACGAAAGACCGCGGTCTGGTGTGCAATAAGCGGTATTGCCCATCCGCATGATGCCACCATGACCGCTGCCCCCGCCCCGACACCGAAACGCCGCCTGCGCAAGATCCTGCTTGCCGTGGGCGCCGTTGCCGCCGCCGTACTCGTCGCCATTCCCCTCGCACGCAATATGGAGCACGGCCCGCTCGACGCCGACGCGCGGCGCCAGGCGCCCGGGCAGTTCGTCAGCTTGTCGCACGGGATCGTCCACGTGCGCATCGCCGGCCCCGAACAGGGACGTCCGGTGGTGCTGGTGCACGGCTTTTCGGTGCCCAGCTATGTGTTCGACAGGACCAGCGCGGACCTGGCGGCCGCCGGCTTCAGGGTGATCCGCTTCGACCTGTACGGGCGCGGCTGGAGCGACCGGCCGAAGGTCGACTACGACCGCCGGCTGTTCGCCGACCAATTGCTGGAACTGATGGACACCCTGCAGGTGCCGAAGGCCGACCTGCTCGGGCTGTCGATGGGCGGCGCGATCGTCGGACGCTTCGCCGCCGAGCATCCGGAACGGGTGCGCAGCGTGGTGCTGGTGGCGCCCCTCACGCGGGCGCACGACATCAGCGTGATGGCCTGGCCGGGTGTCGGCGAATGGCTGACGCGCGCATGGTTCCTGCCCTCGCTGGCCACCAGCCAGCTCGAGGACTTCGCGCATCCGGAACACGTGGCCGGCTGGGCCGAGCGCTTCCAGCCGCAGATGCGCTACGACGGCTTCGGACGCGCGATCCTGTCGACCATCCGCCATCTGTCGAACGAATCCTCGCTGCCGGATTTCGAGAAGGTGGGCAAGAAGGGCCTGCCGGTGCTGCTGGTATGGGGCGACGCCGACAAGACGGTGCCCTATGCCGAACACGCCGACGTGCAGCATGCGATCCCGCAGGCGCAGTTCGTCTCGCTGCCGGGACTGGGACACCTGCCGGTGGTCGAGGATCCGGCGGCGGTCCATCCGCAGGTAGCCGCCTTCCTTAAACAACACTAAACACCAAGAAAAACACCAGCCCGCAAGCTGGTGTTGTTCAGGGCGCCGGCGAACCGGCTGAACGATCAGTAACCGCGGCCACCGGTGCCGCTGGTGCCGCCGCTGGTGGTGCTGGTGCCCGTGCCGGTGGTGCCGGTGCCGGTCGTGCCGGTGGCGCTGGTGCCGCTGCCGGAACCCGAGCCGGTGCCGCTCATGCCGGACGAGCTGGTGCCGGTGCCGGTGGTGCCGGTGCCGGTTCCGGTACCCATGCTGCCGCTGGTGCCCGACGAACCCGAGCTGCCGGTGCCCATGCTGCCGCTGGTGCCCGACGAGCCCGAGTTGCCGGTGCCCATGCTGCCGCTGGTGCCGGACGAGCCCGAAGTGCCGGTGCCCATGCTGCCGGACGAGCCCGAGCTGCCGGTACCCATGCTGCCGGACGAGCCCGAGCTGCCGGTACCCATGCTGCCGCTGCTCGAGGAGCCGCTGCTGCTGTCCATGCCCTTACTCGAACTGGAGCCGCCCGAACCGGTCATACCGCTGCTGCTCGAGCCCGCGCTGCTGCCATGTTTGCGCGAATGTTTCTTTTTGCTGGACTTCTTGTGGGTCGACGAAGTGCCGGTTGCCTGGTCGGACTGCGCAGTGGCGCTGGTGCCGCCGGTGGTCGAAGAGCTGCCGCTCGTTTGCGCCTGAGCGCTCACGGCACCGAACATCGCCATCGCAACGGAAGCTCCCAGCAGGCCTTTCAGTAACTTATTCATTTTCATGTCGCTCTCCTAATGGATTTGGGGCAAAAAGCTCAACAATATCAACAAGATAAATTGAGGGTTCGCAGTTTAGAACGGTCGCGGCAAAGCGTGCGCGCGTTAGCCGCACGGCAAAAAATCAGCGGCAAAAAAGCGACACGTTGATGCGTTTTTGTCCCGGATAGCATCCATATCAGGGGCTTGCGGCCTGCGCCGCGAGCGTGCCCAGCCTGGTATAAAGTTCCAGCACATTGCTCTTGTCGTCGGGGTAGACCCGGTTCGACAGCAGCACATAGAAGGTGCGCGAGCCCGGGTCGATCCACAGCACGCAACCCGTAAAGCCCGTATGGCCATAGCTGCCCACCGGGAACACGGTGCCGCGCGGACGCACCGCGTAGGGCGAATTGATGTCCATGCCGAGACCGCGCAGCGCCTCGATGCCGCCTGGCGACTGCGCCGTGGTCATCAGGCGCACGCTTTCCGGGCTGAGGATGCGCACACCGTCCAGCTCGCCGCCGCGCAGCAGCATGCGGGCATAGCGCGCAACGTCGCGGGCGGTGGTGAACACGCCGGCCGAGCCGGCCACGCCATCCATGCGGCGCGCGGTCGGGTCGTGCACCACACCCTGCAGCAGCTGGCCGGGCGCGAGGTCGCCGTGGGCCGAACCGGCGCCGTCCGCGCCCTTCTGGGTCGGCGCGATCAGCGCGGCGCCGCCAGTGCCCATGCGGCGCAGCGGCAGGTAACCGGTGTCGACCATCTTCAGCGGCGCGAAGATGCGGGTGCGCGCGAATTCATCGAGCGGCATGCCGGACACCTTCTGCACCAGCTGGCCCAGCAGGATGTAGTTGATGTCCGAGTAGCGGAAGAACGTGCCGGGCGGATGCGTCACCACCTGGCCGCAGGCCAGGGCGTGGGCGGCCGCATCGCCGTGCCAGGCCGGCTTGGCCGGCAACCCGGCCGGCAGGCCCGAGCTGTGGGTCAGCAGGTGGCGGATCGTGATGGCTTCCTTGCCGCCGTTCGCGCATTCCGGAAAGTAGCTGCTCAATTTCGCGTCGAGGTCGATCTTGCCCTCTTCCGCCAGCTTCAGCACCGAAGGCGCGGTGGACAGCACCTTGCTCAGCGAGGCGGCGTCGTACACCGTGGAGGTCTCGACGGGACGCGCATCGGCTTCGTAGCTCAGGCGTCCATAGGCCCGTTCATAGACCGCACCGTCATGCTCGATGTGGACCACCGCGCCCGGCAGCTTGTGGGCGCCGATGGCTTCCTGCATGGCGGCGTCGACCTGCGGGATGGCGGGGTTGTCGAGACGGCCATGCGCGCAGCCCGTGAGCAGCAGGGCGACACAGGCGGCGGCGAACAGGGAGCGGCGGGACGGGAGGAAGGCTGGGCGGGGCATGTTTACTGTCGTTGGCGAAATTGAACCAATGCATCATAGGCAGGCCTCCAGGCGGGGTCAAGCGCGGTGCCTCCGCACGAAAAAAATCCGATCGGCGTATCATGCCCCCATGATTCCTCTCTCGATACTCGACCTTGCCCCCATCGTTGAGGGCGGCACCGCTTCCGATTCCTTCCGCAACTCGCTCGACCTTGCCCAGCATGGCGAGCGCTGGGGCTACCACCGCTTCTGGCTTGCCGAACACCACGGCATGCCGGGCATCGCCAGTGCGGCGACCTCCGTCCTGATGTGCCATGTTGCCAACGGCACCTCGACGATCCGCATCGGCGCCGGCGGCATCATGCTGCCGAACCATGCTCCGCTCGTGATCGCCGAACAGTTCGGCACCCTCGCCTCGCTGTTCCCCGGCCGTATCGACCTCGGCCTGGGCCGCGCCCCCGGCTCCGACCACACCACGGCGCGCGCGCTGCGCCGCAACCTGGCGTCGGATGCCGACGAGTTCCCGCAGGACGTGGTGGAGCTGATGGATTACTTTGCCGACTCGCCGCGCCGCCAGGTCCGCGCGGTACCCGGCGCCGGCCTCGACGTGCCGGTCTGGATCCTCGGTTCCAGCCTGTTCGGCGCCCAGCTGGCGGCGGCCCTCGGCCTGCCGTATGCCTTCGCCTCCCACTTCGCGCCGCAGATGATGATGCAGGCGATCGAGCTCTACCGCGCCACTTTCCGTCCCTCGGCCCAGCTCGACAAGCCCTACGTCATGCTCGGCTTTAACGTGTTCGCCGCCGACACCGACGCCGAAGCCCATTTCCGCGCGACCTCGATGCAGCAGGCCTTCATCAACCTGCGCAGCGGCCGCCCGACCAAACTGAAGCCGCCGGTCGAAGGCTATCTGGATCTGCTGAGCCCGCCGGAGCGGTCGATGCTCGATTCGGTGCTGTCGTGCTCGGCCATCGGCGCGCCCGGCACCGTCGCCGCCCAACTGAGGGCCTTCGTGGAGCGCACCGGCGCGGACGAGCTGATGATCACCTCGCAGATCTTCGACCACGCGGCGCGCCTGCGTTCCTACGAGATCACGGCTGAGATCGCCCGCTCTGCCTGATGCGGCCGGCGCCTGCCGCGGTCAACCGCGGCGGCGCCGATAACGTTGTTTCCGTTGAATGGCGAACAGTCGGTCCAGTTCGCCAGGCCTAGGCTAGCATCACCAACCCGCTACCGGAGATAATCATGAAAGCCAAACTCATCGCCGTATCCCTCCTGCTGTCGCTGGCCTCGACCGGTGCCGCCTACGCCAAGCCCAGCTGCCTGAAAGGCGCGGCCGCCGGTGCCGTCGGCGGCCACTTCCTCGGCAAGCACCACCTGGCCGGCGCGGCCGTGGGCTGCGCCGTGGGCCATCACATGGCCAAGAAACAGGAGCGCGAACAGGCCCGCGCCCAGGCCCAGGCCAACGCCCAGGCGCAGAACGGCCAGGCGACCGCTACTCGCAAATAAGCTATAAGCAGGCGCCGGTGATGCTTACGCGTCGCCGGTGCCGGCCTGCAGCGCGTCGATGAGTTCACGGGTCGAGCGCACCCTGCCCATGTTACGGAACACGTTCTCGCAGCAATTCTTGTGCGCTTCCGCGTTCCCGCTGCTCATCGCATCTTCCACGAAAACCAGTTCGTAGCCGCGGTCGAAAGCCGCGCGGGCGGTCGACTCGACACCGTAGTTGGTGGCGATGCCCGTCATGATGATGGTCTTGATGCCGCGCCGGCGCAACAGCTGGTCGAGCTCGGTGCCGTAGAAGGCGCCCCACTGGCGCTTGGTCACCACGTGGTCCTGTGCCTGCACCTGGGCCGACTCCGCCATATACGATGCTTCCGGCGGCGGTGCCGGCGTACCGGGCTTGAACATCGGATTGTCGGCAAGCGGCAGGCGCAGCTCGTCCAGCTGCACGCGCACGAAGATCACCATGCCGCCGCGGTCGCGCATCTCGCTCGACAGCAGCACGCAATTGCCCACCACACGCTCGGCCGGGTGCGGCGCCAGTTCCCGGTTCACATTAAAGTTCTGCAAGTCGATCTGCACCAGGGCGGTGCGGGCGATGTCGAGATTCAGTTTGCCGTTCATAAGATAAGGTCCTCCTCGACCGAAGTATTCACCAGACGCGGCTAGAGCGGCGCGCAATGGGCGTTCTCCCGTTAATACAGACCTCGCCTGGGCTCTGTGATAAATTTCCCGGGATCATAACTAGAGACGGCAAACGCCGCAGAACATGAAAAAAATCGCCATCGTCGGCGCAAGCGCGCTGCTGGCGGGCTGCGTGACCCCGCAGCCTTTCCTGACCGAATACAGCACCGGTTCCGGCGCTCCCCGCAGCGAAGCCCAGCAAGCCCTCGAGTTCGACAAGGCCGACCTCAAGCTGCGCATCGAGCCGGACACCCGCAGCATCCGCGGCGACGTCACGCTCACCTTCGGCACCCGCGCGCCGCTCCATAGCATCGAGCTCGACCTGGACCGCAACCTGCCGATCGACGCCATCGACGTCGACGGCCAGCCGCTGCCTGCTGCCAGCTGGCGCAACCCGGAAGGCAAGCTGACCATCGACCTGCCGCAGACCCTGCAGCCCGGCAAGCAGGCAGTCGTGAGTGTGCGCTATCACGGCCAGCCCCACGTGGCCAAGCGCGCGCCCTGGGACGGCGGCTTTGTCTGGTCGAAGACGCCGGACGGCAAGCCCTGGGTGGCGAGCGCCGTGCAGGGCGAAGGCTGCGACCTGTTCTGGCCCTGCATCGACCACCCGACCGGCAAGCCCAAGCTGGTCGACGAACACATCACGGTGCCGAGCCCGCTGGTCGCGGCCGGCAACGGCATCGCCATGGGCATGGACGAGGCGGACGGCTGGCGCACCTGGCACTGGCGCACGAAGAATCCGAGCACCTACGGCATCTCGATCAACGTCGCGCCCTACCAGGTGCTGTCGGGCGAATACCGGAGCCGCTACGGCAACGTGATTCCGCTACGCATGTGGTATCTGCCGCAGAACGAGAAAGGCGCGAAGGAACTGTTCGCCGAATTCGCGCCGATGCTGGACTTCTTCGAGAGCACCATCGGCCCCTACCCCTTCGGCGACGAAAAGATGGGCGTGGTGGAGACCCCGCACAAGGGCATGGAACACCAGACCATCAATGCCTACGGCAACAAGTACGCGAAGACGGCCTATGGCTACGACGAACTGCTGCAGCACGAATTCGCCCACGAATGGTTCGGCAACCAGCTGACCAACGCCAACTGGGACGATATGTGGCTGCACGAGGGACTGGGCAGCTATATGCAGCCGCTCTACATGCAGTACCTGCGCGGCGACCTCGAATACTTCGCCTCCCTGATGCACCAGCGCGGCATGATCGAGAACAAGGCGCCCATCGTATCCGGCAAGCCACGGCTGGAAGAAGACGTCTACGACACCAAGCGCGGCGGCCCCGGCCAGGACATCTACAACAAGGGATCGCTGGTCATGCACACCTTGCGCGGCCTGATCGGCGACCGGGCCTTCTTCCAGGCCGTGCGCGAAGAGGTCTACGGCACCCCCGACCCGCGCCCCGGAAACTTCGCCCCGCGCTACGGCACGACGCCGGAATTCATGGCCATCGTCAAGCGCGTGAGCGGACGCGACCTGGAATGGTTCTTCCAGGCCTACCTGTACCAGAAGGAATTGCCGGAGCTGCAGGCCACGCGCAGCGGCAACAGCCTGCAGCTGGCATGGAAGACGGAAAAGAACACGCCCTTCCCGATGCCGGTCGAGGTCAGGGTCGGCGACCGTGTGCTCAGCGTGCCGATGGCGGATGGCAAGGGGAGTGTCGAGCTGCCGGAAGGGGTGAGCTATACGCTGGATCCGCATTCGAAGGTGCTGCGCAGGGAGCAGCATATTGAGCGGTATCACCAGTGGCAGGAGGAGCAGCGGAAGAAGCGGGAGAAAGAAAAGGCGGGGGCCTGACTCAAGCGCCACCCTGTCGACGTCATTCCCGCGACGTATGAACGTCACTCCCGCTTTCGCGGGAATGACGGATTCAAGCTGGCGACGGTGTTTTAAGCTAACTGATTACTTCGAAGCGTCCTGCATCTTCTCGCCAGTATGCTCCAGCGCGCGACCGGTTGCGGCGGTCGCATTCTTGGCGCCTTCCTTCACGTTGGCAGCGGCTTCCTTCGAGCCTTGGCGCACCTCGGCGCCGGCTTCGCGCATGTTGGCGGCGGTACGGTCGGCCGCGGCGTCGATCTTCGCGTTGGCGCGGTCGGCGGCGGCGTTGGCGTTGGCGGCGGCGTCACGGGTCGCTGCGGCGGCGTTCGCACCGGCATCGTCGACGGCTTTACCCGCGGCCTGGGCCGGGCCCATGTCGTTCGTGGTCGTGGTGGTTTCGGCCTTGTGGCAGCCGGTGGCCAGCACGGCGACGGAGAACAGCAGAGCGGAAATGGTGGTGGTCTTCATGATGGGCTCCTTTTATTATTAAAAAATAAAGTGTATGGACGTATCCTACACGCCGTACCGCCGCGCACGATTGGCAATTGTGCCAAACCGTAACAAGAAAATCATTCCCTCCCCCGGCAACCCGGGCGCGTCGTTACATCTTTTTGCAAACCCCTGTGTTCATCATCTCTACCGATCCTGCCAAGCAAGTCAAAGTCGGCTTGGACAACTGTCGGAAATTCTTACAGTCTCAAGAAAAAAAGGGTTTTTGAACAGCAATAAGTCTTTGATTCTTGAAAATATTTCCCAAATGGCACAATAATTGCTTAACTATAATATTGAAGCAACTATAACCATTTACTAGGGAAATATTATGAAAATTACATCCATGATCGCTGTAGCCATCGCCTCCATGTGCGTGAGCGCAAGTGCGATGGCTGGCACCATCGCCTATTCGACCGGTGGCTATAACCCGTGGTACAACACCACGAACGACACCGCCATGAACACTACCTTCGGTGCCGGCAAGTGGGTCAAGTCGAATGGTTTCTCCACGAATGTTTTCGCCAACGCCGATTTCGTATTCCTCGACGGTAGCGACGGTAATGCGAACGAATTCAACAGCTTCCTGTCGGCCAACCGTAGCGCCATCGCCACTTACGTCGACAACGGCGGCCGTCTGTTCCTGAACGCAGCACCGAACCAGGGTGGATCGATCGACCTCGGTTTTGGCGTGACCCTGCAATATCCCGGCTTTAGCGGCCAAGTCAATGTCACCGCCGCGGGCGTTGCCGCCGGACTCACCACGGGTGGCATCGCAAGCTCGTACCAAGGCGGATCCTTTGGACACGCCACGGTCAGCGGCGGCGGCATCAGCGACCTGATCGAAAGTCAGCAGGGAGGCATTGTGTTTGGCGCAATGCAGTATGGCAAAGGCTTTGTCGCCTTTGGTGGCCAGACGACCACCAATTTCCATTCGCCGAATAACGATGCCCAGCGCCTGCTGGTCAACGAGTTGCAATATGTGGCAAGCGCTGAGACCCAAGGCAGCGCCGACGTGCCGGAACCTGCTTCCCTCGCGCTGCTTGGCCTCGGGGCGCTGGCGATCGTCGCTGCCCGCCGCAAGTCCGCAGCAAAATAAGGTTTCATGCGAGGAAGCCTGCGAAGCCGGGCTTCCTTGCCGCCTAAGCGCTCATCTTCCTCAAGGCAAGATCTTTCCATCCGCATCAATCTTGCGCACCTCCATCCCCAGGGCGCGCACGTCGGCCTCGACCTTGCTCATGTCGCCCACCACGATCCATAGCTGCTGATTCGGCAGGATCGTCCTTGCCGCCAGCGCATTCAGCTCGGCCGGATTCACGGCCCAGACCTTGTCCGTGTAGGTGTTGTAGTAGTCCTCGGGCAAGTGGTACTGCAGGATGGTGGCGTAGCCATTGCCGAGCTGGGAGATGGTCTCGAAGGCGCCGGGCAGGCCCAGGGTCTCGTTGTCCTGCGCCGCCTTCAGTTCCGGCCCGGTGATGGGACGGGCGCCGGCGATGTCGGCGTATTCCCTGGCGAGCTCGCGCAGGGCCGGCGCCGTCTTGTCGGTCTGCACCGGTGAAGCGCTGTACAGGATGCGCTGCCCGACCGCCGCCACCAGCCCGGAGCCGACACCGTAGGACCAGTGCTTGTCCTCGCGCAGGTCCATGTTCAGGCGCGAACTGAAGGTGCCGCCGAAGACGTCGTTCAGCAGATTCAGCGCCACCGCCTCCGGCGTATTGCGCGGCGGCGCCAGCTGGGCGCCGACGATCTCGCTCTGCAGGGCGCCGGGGCGGTCGATCAGGTAGATCACGGTTCTGTCCGGCTGCGCCACCCGGCTCACGTTCTTGCGCGGCACTTCCCCCGCCTGCCAGCCGCCGAAGGCCTTTTCGAGCAGCGGCTTCAAGTGGTCCATCGTGGTATCGCCCACCACCAGCAGGGTCGCGTTGTTCGGCTTGAACCAGGCCTGGTGGTAGCGCACCAGGTCGGCCCGCGTCATGCGCGCCACCGCCTGCTCGGTGCCGGTGCCGGTCAGCGGCAGGCCGTAGGCGTGGTCCTTGCCATACAGGAGTCCCGGCAGCACACGCAGCGCCATCGCGCGCGGCACCGTCTTTTCGCGGGCGATCGCGGCGATGCGCTCGCGCTGCAGGCGTTCGAAATCCGCCTGCGGAAAGGATGGATGCAGCACCAGGTCGGCGTACAGGCCCAGCGCACGGGACAGGGTTGGCGCCAGCACGTTCATGTTGACGAAGGCGCCGTCGAGGTTGGTGGCGGCGCCGAAGGAAGCGCCCAGCGCTTCCAGCTCGGCGCCGACCTGCAGTGAAGACCGCTTGTTTGCGCCATTCTGCGTTCCCTCCTCCATCATGCGCAGGCTCAGGCTTGCCAGGCCAGGCAGCTCGTGCGAGTCCGAGGCGTAGCCGGCATCGATCATCATCGACAGGTTCACCACCGGCGCGCCGTGGCGTTCGGCCAGCACCACCTTCAGGCCGTTCGACAGGGTCGCCGTCTGCATCGGCGGCAGGTGCAGCTTTTCGGGTTGGCCCAGCGGCGCTCCCTTGCCGCGGTCGAGGGTGGTGACCGAGGCGCCGAGACCGCCCGGGAAAGGATCGACCTCCAGGATATAGTCGCCATCGCCGAGCCACTCGGCCATGGCCTGGCGCACCATCGCCGGGGTTGCCGCCTGGATGCGCTTCAGGTAGGTCTTGTAGCAGTCGGGGTCGCCCGTAAACGTCATGCAGCGCGCCAGCATGTCGCTCTTGCCGCCGAAGCCGCCGACGCGCTCGACGCTGCGCGCGTACTGCGCCAGGATCGCCGTCCTGGCCAGGCGCAGTTCGTCCTCGCGCGGACCGCTCTTCATGAGTGCGCGCAATTCCTCGTCGGCGATGCTTTCCATGCGGGCCACGTCGGCGCCGGGACGCGCCGTCAGGTTGATGCCGAACTGGCCGGCGATCTCGCTCGAATCGTCGCTGGAAAACGCCGAGGTCGCCAGCTGCTCCCTGACCACCAGGCGCTGGTAGAGGCGCGAGGTCTTGCTGCCGCCCAGCACGTGGGCCGCCAGGTCCAGCAGCGCTTCTTCCGGCGTATCCGCTCCGGGAACATTCCAGACGCGGTAGATGCGCGCCTGCGGCACGCGGTCCTGCACGGTCTCGCGGTGGGTGCCGCTGCGCTTGGCGATCCATGCGCGCTGTTTTGCCACCGGCGGGCCGGGTGGAATATCTCCGTAGTAATGCTCGACCTTCTCGCGCGCCTGGGCGGGCGTGAGGTCGCCGGCCAGCACCAACACGACGTTGTTCGGGCCGTAGTTGGTCTTGAACCAGTTGGTGACGTCGCTCATGGAAGCGGCGTCGAGGTCGTCCATCGAGCCGATCGTGGTCCAGGAATAAGGGTGGCCCGCCGGCCAGGTATTCTCGGTAACGATCTGCTCGACCACGCCATAGGGCTGGTTCTCGCGCTGGCGCTTCTCGTTCTGCACCACGCCACGCTGCAGGTCCAGCTTCCTCTGGTCGAGCACGCCCAGCAGATGGCCCATGCGGTCGCTCTCGGCAAACAGGGTGTAGTCGAGCATCGAGGTCGGCACGGTCTCGAAGTAATTGGTGCGATCCTTGTTCGTGGTGCCGTTCAAGTCGCTCGCACCGATGCCTTCCAGGGCGGAAAGAAAGGTCTTGTTGAAGTTGGCGCTGCCCGAAAACATCAGGTGCTCGAACAGGTGGGCGAAGCCGGTCTTGCCCGGCTTCTCGTTCTTGGAACCGACGTGGTACCAGGTGTTCACCGCCACCACGGGCGATTTGTGGTCCTCGTGCACGAGCACGGTCAGGCCGTTCTTCAGCACGAATCTCGTGTAGGGGATATCGGGGATGGGGATGTCGACGGCGGCCGGCGGCGCGGCTGCGGCGAACGAGGCCAGTACCGCGAGCAACAACGCCCCCACGGTTCGAGAAACAATCGACAGACGCATGCGGTGCCTCCTGGAATCCGGCTGCCCATTCTATGCCAGCGGGGAGGCGCGCAGCAGCATGTTATGCTTAACGACTTCCTCCTCCCTGATGACGCTGCTCCACGCACCCCGTCGAGCATTGCAAAACAGGCAGCTCAATGATCTCCCATACTTCCTCTCCCGCCCGCTTCGCCCCTTTCCAGATCGGCGCCTTCGCAGCCGCCGCTTTCGTTGCGCTCGCCACGCTGCTGCTGATGCCGATCGCCAGCCACAAGTGGCCGAACGTGCAGGCCTTTGTGCCGGCCTATCAGGCTATGCTGATCGGCACCTATCTGCTGGCATCCTACCTTGTCTACGGTTATTTCCTGCAAACGCGCATCCGTTCGCTGCTGTGGCTATGGTCCGGTTGCGTGTACACCGCGGCGGTGCTGGCCGCGCAGTTCCTGTCCCTGCCCGGCGCCTTCGTTGCCAAGGAGCGCCTGTTGGGCGGCGCGCAGACGACCATCTGGCTGTGGTTCTTCTGGCACCTCGGCGCGGGCGGCATGTTGCTCGGTTATGCGGTGTCGGAATGGCGCGGCGAGGGCCGGACCGTCGCGGATGCCCGCCGCAGCTTCGTCCGCGCCGCCACGATCATGGCGGTGGCGCTGGCCGCGACCCTGGCGGCGGTGACGGTCCTGCACGATTTCCTGCCGGTCCAGAACGTCGGCGACGACTACAGCCTGGTGACCAGGACCGGTTACGGCCCGCTTATCCAGGCGATCCTGTTCGCGGCCCTGTTCTTCCTGTGGCGCGCCAGCCGCTTCCGCACGCCCATCAGCGCCTGGCTGGGCGTGGCGATCCTGGCGCTGGCCTTCGATAACATCATCACGATGGCCGGCGGAGCGCGGCTGTCGGTCGGCTGGTATGTCGGCCGCCTGAATGCGCTGCTGTCCGCACTCGTCATGCTGGTGCTGTACATGCAGACCATCCACCGCGTCTACCTGAAGGCAGCTTCCAACGCCGACGAACTCGCGCTCGCCAAGGACAAGCTCGAACGCCACCAGGAGCGGCTGGAACTGCTCGTCAGGGAACGCACGCGCTCGCTCGAAGATGCCCAGAACGCGCTGCTGCATGCCCAGAAGCTGGAAGCCATGGGCAAGCTGACCGGCGGCGTCGCCCACGATTTCAACAACGTGCTGCATATCATCAGCGGCAATCTCGACCTGATCCGCATGCTGTCGGCCGCCAACGACAAGGTGCTGCAGCGCTGTACCTCGGCACGCGATGCTGTGCGGCGCGGCGCTCGCCTGTCCTCGCAGCTGCTGTCCTTCGCCCGCAAGCAGCCCCTGCAGCCCGCGCCGACCAGCATGGCCCAGGTACTGGCCGACATGGACGAGCTGCTCAAGCGCGCCGTCGGCGAACGCGTACGAATCGACCTCGCGATCGCGCCCGACAGCTGGAACGTGCGGGTCGACCAGCAGCAGCTGGAGAACGTCATCCTGAACCTCACGCTGAATGCGAGCGATGCGATGCACGGCGGCGGCGTGCTCGCCATCCAGGTATCGAATACGGTGCTGGCCGACGGCGAAGCCGAGCAGCTGCAACTGGGCGGCAAGGAATATGTGTGCGTGGCCTTCATCGACACCGGCAGCGGCATGGACACGGAAGTCCGCGAGCGCGCCTTCGAGCCCTTTTTCACGACCAAGGGCGTCGGCAAGGGAACCGGACTCGGCTTGAGCATGGCTTACGGCTTCGTCAAGCAAAGCGGTGGCCACATCGAGATCGACAGCGAGCCTGGCCGCGGCACGAACGTGACCATCCTGCTGCCGCGCACCATTGAAGCGGCGGTCGAGAAGGTTGCGGCGCCGGCCGCCGCCGTCGCGGGCGGCAGCGAGACCATCCTCGTCGTCGACGACGAGATCGCGATCCAGGACAATGTCGCCGAAATCCTGTCGGCGCTCGGCTACCGGATCCTGCGGGCCAGCAGCGCCGACGAAGCGGCCATCGTACTGCGCCAGCACCGCCGGATCGACCTGCTGTTCACCGACGTCATCATGCCGGGCACGATGAACAGTCCGAAACTGGCCGCCGTCGCCCGCGAGCTGCACCCGGAAATCCGCGTGCTGTACACCTCGGGCTATTCGGAAGACGCGGTCATCCAGGACGGCAAGCTGAAGCAGGGTGTGAGCCTGCTGAACAAGCCATATAGCGACGAGGAACTGGCGCGGGCGATCCGTACCGCCCTGAATGGCAACAGGCAAGTTTATATGAATTGAAATCTTTCCCTACCATGTAGTTCTGGACTGACAGCCCTTGGGGAAATACGCCTCCTGCATGCATTGCACATGAGGCGTATCATGTCTCCTTGCGAACTCGTAAGGAAAGCCTCATGAACCAACGACGCTCATTCCTCAAAAGCTCCGCCATGCTGGCCTCTGTCCTCGGGGCGCCGGCGGTGATCCGGTCCGCGAAGGCGGCCAATATTCCACCCACGAACGCCGCCGCCGCCGTGGCGCCGAACGAACGGGTCTTGCGCCTGTACAACACCCACACCGGCGAAAGCCTGCGCAGCATCTTCTGGGCCGAAGGCGAGTTCATACCGGACGCCTTGCAGGACATTAATAAACTGCTGCGCGACCACCGCAACAACAAGATCTCGGCCATCGATCCGAAGCTGCTGGTATTGCTCGACCGCATCAGCGCCCAGTACAGCAGCCACCCGACCATCCACGTGATTTCGGGCTACCGCTCGCCGGAAACGAACGAGAAATTGCACGAAAACACGACCGGCGTGGCAAAGCACAGTCTGCACATGGAAGGCAAGGCCATCGACGTGCGCATTCCCGGCCAGGACCTGGCCAAGTTGCACAAGATCGTCATGGCGGAGAAGGCGGGCGGGGTCGGCTATTACCCTGACTCGCAATTCGTCCACATGGACGTCGGCCGCGTTCGCTACTGGTAAGGCGCCCGCGATGCGCCCGCACGGTTTCCCGATCGCGCTTGCCCTCGCTGCCATGCCGGCCCTGGCGCCGGCGCAGCAGGCAAATCCGGAGGTGGCGGAGGGCAAGCCGCAAACCGTCACCGTGACCTCGACCCGCGATCCGGTCGACAAGTCCTACCGCAAAATGATCAGCGGCATGGAGCGATTCGAGCGCGAGCACGCGCTGGCGCCCCAGGCCACCTTGCGCTTCCGCCTGCTGCCGCGTTCGCCGAAGGTGAACATGCGGGGCATCACCCTGCGCGCCCTCGGCGACCACATCGCCGTGCCGATCCCGGTGGCGGAAGACAATACCTTCGTGCTGCCGCGCAACGAGCAGGCCTTGCGCGAAGACGCCGCCGTGGTCGCCAACCGCAAGACCACCAGCATGACCTGGCGCGCCCAGGTGATCACGCCAGGCTTGCCGCCCGGTACGCGGCGCCTGGGCGACCTGCGCCTGGAATGCCTGGTCGGCATGGAGGCGGGACTGGTATCGAACAGCTCGCCGCTGTTCGGCTGGATCTCGAACGCCCTCACCACGCCGGAACAGGTCTGCAACAGCCCGGACGGCAATTTCCTGTTCTTTACGGAGCGCCCCGTGTTCTCGGTCACCCTGCACGCCGGCGAGCGCACCGAGATCCTGCCCTTCCGCATGCTCTACGCCGGCGGCGACCAGAGCCCCGGCATGCTGGAATACTGCGACTGCCAGGTCTTGCTCGACCGCACCTATTACGCGCCGATCTGGGACCGCAGCTGGCCGGACGACACCCTGGTCAGCTTCGAGTACATGATTGACCCGCCGGCGGAGGTCCCGCCATGAAACCCTTCGTCACCTTATTCGCCGCGGCGCTGCTGCTGGGCGGCTGCGCCACCAGCCCGAACGAGCCCGGCAAGATCGTCGCCGAAGACCGTTTTTCGCAAGCCGTCGTCCCCGGCCGCACCACGCGCGCCGAGCTGCTGGCCGCCTTCGGTCCGACCAGGAACGTCGTGTTCGACAGCGGCTATGAAGCCTGGCTCTACGAAGCGAATGCCGGCGCCGGCCGCCACACCGAACTGGTGCTGCTGCTGGACCCCGCCGGCGTCGTCCGGAAAATGCGCCGGCGCCCGCCTTATCCCACCGATCCGCAACGCTGAACCCTGTCCATACAGCCAGCCGGCACCGAATCGGTGTACAGTTGAGCATCATTACTTTGGAAAGATGCGATGCGCAGGACGGTGAAGGCAATGCTGGGGCTGGCGGCAGGCGTGGCGATGCAGGTGGCGGCGGCCCAGCAGCCCGCTCAGCAAACTCCGCAGCAACTGAGCCCGGTGGAACAGCGGATCGTGGCCGAGATCCGCGCCCATGCGCCGCAAGCCCTGGAACTGCTCCGGCAAAGCGTCCTCATCAACAGCGGTACGATGAACCAGGCGGGCGTGCGCGCGGTCGGCAAGCTGTTCCGCGACCAGTTCGACGAACTCGGCTTCAAGACGCGCTGGATCGAGCTGCCGTCCGACATGCAGCGCGCCGGCCACCTGCTGGCCGAGCGCCGGGGCAAACAAGGCAAGCGCCTGTTGCTGCTGGGCCACCTCGACACCGTCTTCGAACCCGGCAGCACCACCCCGGCCTGGGAACCGCAACCCGGCCCCGACGGCAAAGTTACGACCATCAAGGGCCAGGGCGTGTCCGACATGAAGGGCGGCGACGTCGTCATCGTCGAAGCCCTGCGCGCCCTGCAGCGCGTGGGCGCGCTCGACGACACCCGCATCGCCGTCATGCTGACCGGCGACGAGGAGGAAGCCGGCAATCCGAAGAGCATCTCGCGCGGCGACATGGTCGACATCGCCAAGCGCAGCGACGTCGCCCTCAGCTTCGAAGGCAGCATCACCGGCAAGGACGGCATGGCGGCCGCCACCGTGGGCCGGCGCTCGACCGCCTTCTTCGAGCTCGAGGTCAAGGGGAAACAGGCGCACTCGATGGGCGTGTTCGGTCCGGGCGGCTATGGCGCCGTGTACGAGGCGGCGCGCATCCTCGACGCCTTCCGCCAGCAGGTGGTGGAACCCGGCCTCACCTTCAACCCGGGCGTGATCCTGGGCGGCACCGAAGTATCCTTCGACGACGAGCATTCGCGCGGCACCGCCTTCGGCAAGACCAATGTGATCGCGAATACCGTCACCGTGAAAGGCGACCTGCGCTACCTCGACTACGGCCAGCGCGACCGCGCCCAGGCGCGCATGCGCGAGATCGTGGCCCGGAGCCTGCCGGGCGCCAGCGCGGCGATCAACTTCCGCGACTCCTACCCGCCGATGGCGGTCACGCCCGGCAACCTGAAGGTGCTGGAACAGTATTCGCGGGCCAGCCAGGACGCCGGCCTGGGCCCGATCGGCATGGTGCCGCCGGAATCGCGCGGCGCCGGCGACATCCAGTTCGCCGCGCCCTACGTCGACAGCCTCGACGGCCTCGGCGCCAGCGGCGGCGGCGCCCATTCGCCCAACGAAAGCCTGGAAGTGGCTTCGATCGAACGCAGCGCGATCCGCGCCGCGATCTTGATCTACCGCCTGACCCGCCAGGACTGAGACCAGCTACGCTATCCGCTCCCGAGTGGATTCACGAACCATGGCACGCTTACAACTCGACTTCCCCGAAGACCAGTACTACTACACGACCTTGCTGACGGTGCGCGTCACCGACATCAATGCCGCCAACCACCTCGGCAACGACTCGATGATCTCGATGATCTCCGAGGCGCGCGCCCGCTTCCTGTTCGAATTCGGCGTCCCCGAAACCGAGCGCGACGGCACCGGCATCATCGTCACCGACCTCGCCACCACCTACCGCGCCGAAGCGCATGCGCGCGACCAGCTGCTGTTCGAAGTCGGGGTCATGGATTTCAACAAGTACGGCGGCGACATCACCTTCCGCATCACCCGCCCGCGCGACAAGAAGCTGGTGGCGATGGCCAAGCAGGGCTTCGTCTTCTTCAACTACAAGACCAGCCAGGTCGTCGCGATGGCGGACGATTTCCGTTCCAAATTCGACCGGGTGAACTGGATCGATTAAAAAAATCCAAAAATACCTGGAACTTTTTTAGTTCCTTGGCGGAATATGGGTAAAGAACCGCTACCCATGAACACGACCTCCGCCACTTCCGACACCGAGCTGCTGCGCGCCATGCGCGGCGGCGCCGCAGATGCCTTCGCGGCCCTGTACCGGCGCCACCAGGGGCCGCTGTACCGCTTCGCCCTGCTGCGCTGCGGCTCGCCCGGCACCGCGGCCGACGTGGTGCAGGAAGCCTTCATGGGCCTGCTGACCGAGCGCTTCCGCTTCGATCCGCTGCGTGGCCAGCTGCAGGCCTTCCTGTTCGGCGTGGCGCGCAAGCTGATCCTGAAGGGCGAGGAAGGCCGCCGGCGCCACGTCGCCCTGCCCGGCGCGGACGCCCAGGACGATGGCCCCGAAGAGGATCCCGAGTCCGACCTGGCGCTGGACGAAGGCGGACCGCTGGCGCGGCTGCTGGACAACGAAGCCGCCGAGCAGGTGCGGCGCGCCCTGGCCCACCTGGCGCCCCACTACCGCGACGTCGTCATCCTCTACGAAATGCACGAACTCTCCTATGCCGAGATCGCCGACATCTGCCAGGTCGACATCGGCACCGTGCGCTCGCGCCTGTCGCGCGGCCGCGCGGCCCTGGCAAAGCGCCTGGCCGGCTGGCGCAATGCGCCCGACCTGGCCCAAGCATGAGAAGGACAGCCCACATGGACACCCGAGAACCGATAGCCCCCCTGATCGACGCCCTGCGCGCCGAGATGGCAAAACAGGACGCCCCGCGCGGCGTGGAAAAAGAGCTGATGCAGGCTTTCGCCCGCCAGTTTCCGCAAACGCCCTGGTACCGCGGGCTGGCGCTGCGCCGCTGGGCCCTGGCCGGCGGCCTGTCGACCGCGGTGACGGCCGTGACCGTCTTCAGCCTGCTGCTGCACAACCCGCGCCTGGCCGTGGATCCGGACGCCCGCAGCCGCCCGCTGATATCGCGCGACGGCGGCGGCCTGTTCATCGCGCTGGAGTCGCCCGAGCGCATCGAGCAGGAGCCGGCGCCGCGCATGGTCGAAACCGAAGTATCCCGCAGCAGCCTGGCGCCGCTGGGGGTCCCGCTTACCCCGGAAAACGCCGGGGATACCGTCCGCGCCGAGATGCTGCTCGGCGCCGACGGCCAGCCGCTGGCGGTGCGCCTGACTTCCCTTAATTAGATATTCAAACCGAGGATGCCATGAAGACCAAACAACTCGTTCTTGCAGTCCTGCTGGCCAGCCTGGCCATTCCCGCCCTGGCCGAAGAGGGTCCCACCGGCGACCCGCGCGCCGGCGCAGTCAAGGTCCAGGCGGATCGCTTCTTCGTGGGGCGTGACGGCACGTTCAGCGCCTCCGGTCCGGCCACGTTCACGATCACCCGCGACACCGCGATCCGTCCGATCAAGAACGCCCCCTACAGCGCGCAGATGGTCACGGAGCGCCAGCAGAACCTGTCCGACGGCAACCAGATCGCCGACCGCCACACCACCATGGCCTACCGCGACAGCGCCGGCCGCACCCGCCAGGAAGTGGTCGACGCCAAGGGCGAGCTGAAGCTGATCACCATCCACGATCCCGTCGCCGGCGCCACCTGGATCCTGAAGCCCCAGGACCGCACCGCGACGAAGATCGCCCGTGCCGGCGATGCCGCGCGCGTCGCCGCCCGCCAGGCGGCCGAGGCCTCGCGCAAGGCTGCCGAGGCCGGACGACAAGCGGGCGAGGAAGCCCGCGCCCGGGTCGAGCAGATGCGCAGGGACGGCATCCTGCCGAGCGTCGAACGCCGCAAGCTGGACGACGGCAGCGAAGAGATCATCGTCAAGCGTGTCGCCCGCGCGAACCCCGAGCTCCGCCAGAACATCCAGCAGGACGTGCACATCCAGGTGTCGAAGGCGCTGGAGGAAAACAGCGAGGCCCTGCGCGCCGCCCAGGTGCGCCTGGCGCCGCTGACGGCCGGCGTGTTCGGCGACATGAAGTGGGCCTCGAAAGCCGCCACCAAAGACCTCGGTACCCGCGAGTTCAACGGCATCAAGGCCGAGGGCAAGCTGCGCAGCTACGAGATCCCGGCCGGCGAGATCGGCAACCGCAACCCGATCGTGGTCTCGGACGAGACCTGGTACGCGCCGGACCTGCAGGTGACCGTCTACACCAGGCACAGCGATCCGCGCAGCGGCGACACCGTATTCCGCCTGGATAATCTGAAACGCGAGGAACCGGCGCCCGCCCTGTTCACCGTGCCGTCCGACTACACGGTCAAGGATCCGCTGGCCAAGCTGGCCGCCAGGGCCGACAAGGCGCAATAAGCATGAAAAACGCCGGCCTCGGCCGGCGTCCACGTTTGTCGCAGGGATGCGGAAACGCCTTTACACCATCGGCGGATCGGTTTCGCGCGCGAAGGCGCGATGGCCGGCCAGCGCGGCCTGAAAGTCGGCCAGCACACCATCCACCAGCAGGGCCGGATCGTTCGAGCCGTCCGGCAGCGTCGTCGGCACCATCGCCTTGGCCAGCAGGTCGGCGCCGCTGCCCATCGCCAGGATCGGTTTGCAGTGACGGTACTGCTCGCGCACGAAGTCGATCGCGTGGGCATTGCGCGCCAGGGTATCGGCGGCACCGTCCGGCACGATCATGCCGTCGTACATCACCGATGGCCCGGCCTCCAGCGAGATCTCGACATCCAGGGCGGTACCGCCTGCCGCCTTCACCTTGCCCAGCATAGCGCCCACCAGGCGCGGCACCGCGCCGGCTTTCAAAAGACCGGTGTACAGGTTGTTGACCTGGGCCTCATCGACGCCCGGCGCCACCAGGATCGCGACGCGGCGCGTACGGACGCCTGTCTCGCCGGGCCGACTCATCAGCGACAGCGCCGGCGACGGCGGATAGTCCGGCACCTCGCCATCGAAAGCGCGCGGCTGCGGCGCCGGCACCTCCATCCCCAGGCCTTCGGCGACCTTGGCGACGAGGTCGTTGTCGACATTGCCCAGCAGGGCAAGGATGCGCTGGCGCACTGCCGGGGTCTGCACCCGGGTCAACTCGAAACGGAAAGCGTTCGCGATATGCGCTTGTTCCGCCGGGGTCTGGCTCCGGTAGAACAGGCGCGCCTGGCCATAATGCTCGGCGAACAGCGCTGGGTTGCCACGCACCTTGTCCTCGGTGGTAAAGCGCTCCGGGAAACTGGTGAAACCCATCTTGCCGGCCTGGAAAGGGCAACCGCCGCCCAGCGAATTCGGCTCGTAGTTCACGCGGCCCCGATGGATCGCCTGGCGATGCATGCCGTCGCGCTGGTTGTTCTGGACCTGCACGATCGGCGAGTTGATCGGGATCTCGTGAAAATTCGGCCCGCCAAGACGCGAAATCTGGGTATCCAGATAAGAGTGGTTGCGGCCCTGCAGCAGAGGATCGTTGCTGAAGTCGATGCCGGGTACGATATGAGCGGTGCAGAACGCCACCTGCTCGGTCTCGGCGAAGAAGTTGTCCGGGTTCCGGTTCAGGACCATGCGGCCGACCGGCGTCAGCGGTACCAGCTCCTCCGGCACCAGCTTGGTCGGATCGAGGATATCGAAGGGGAAGGAAGCGGCCTGCTCTTCCGTGAAGACCTGCAGCGCGAGTTCCCATTCCGGGAAGTTGCCGGACTCGATGGCTTCCCACAGGTCGCGACGATGGAAATCCGGATCGGCACCGGAAATCTTGACAGCCTCGTCCCAGACCAGCGAGTGTGTGCCCTGCAGTGGATTCCAGTGGAACTTCACGAAGCGCGACTCGCCCTCCGCATTCACCAGGCGGAAGGTGTGCACGCCAAAGCCCTGCATGGTACGGTAACTGCGAGGAATCGCGCGATCGGACATGGCCCACATGAGCATGTGCGCGATCTCCGGGGATAGCCCGGCAAAGTCCCAGAAGGTGTCATGCGCGGTCGCCGCCTGCGGCATGCCGTGGTGCGGCTCCGGCTTGGCGGCATGCACCAGGTCGGGGAACTTCATTGCATCCTGGATGAAGAACACGGGGATGTTGTTACCGACCAGGTCCCAGTTGCCCTCGTCGGTATAGAACTTGACCGCAAACCCGCGCACGTCGCGCGCGACATCGGTCGAACCGCGCTCGCCGGCAACGGTCGAAAACCGCACGAACACCGGTGTACGCTTGCCCTTCGCGGCGAACGGTGCTGCTCGGGTAAGCGTGCTGAAGTCGTCATAGGCTTCGAAAAAGCCGTGCGCGGCCGAGCCGCGCGCGTGTACGACACGCTCGGGAATGCGCTCGTGGTCGAAATGGGTAATCTTTTCTCGCAGGATGAAATCTTCCATCGCGGTCGGACCGCGAAGGCCAATCTTCAGCGAGTGCTGGTTGTCCGCCACCGGCACGCCCTGGTTGGTGGTCAGGTGGCGGTCGCCCGGGTCGACGCGTACGCGGTCCAATGGTGCCACGGTGGGATTGGCGCCGATCGCCGGCTTGCCGTCACCGACCTTGTCGGAACTGGCGATCTCGCTGCTGGTACTGCCGGTGGCTGCCGGCGTAGCGGGCTTGTGGTGATCGCCCTCGGCCGGCGTGCGGGCCGCGTCGCCGTACTCGCCAGGTTTGTTCGGATTGAACGGCATGTCGGCGGCCAGCTGCTTCTCCGCGGCGGCCTTGTCGAACAGCCGTTTTTCGACCGGATTGCCGGCCTTGGCAGGGCTGGGCGGCCCCGCCTCGGAGGGGCCGGACACGGTACTTAATACGGAACCGGCGCCATCGGCGCCGGAGGTCTTCTTGGATGCGGTCATCGTGTCCTCTTCTTGAACCCTCGTTGAAAGAACACTTAACTTAGTCCACAAGGCCACGACCGTACGGTTAGCTGACTAACATATGGCCGACAACCCTTTGAATAGCGGATGGTCCAGGCAGTCCGCTTCAACGCCGGCTGCGCGGCAGCGGTCCGATGGTCTTCTGGAACCAGTCGTCGATCATTTGCTTCTCGTAGCGCAGCGGTTCGGTGTCGAAGTAACGGACGCTGTGATCGAGGTAGTTCATGTCGCTCAGCCGCGCCTCGCCGCTCTTGATGACCTGGCCGTTCTGCTCCAGCGAATAGCGCAGTTCGATGCGCGGCCAGTCCGCGCGGCCGGTCATGACGCGCAGGTCGCGGCCCGCGCGCGCGCTCGGGATCAGGCGGCCCGCGAGGTCGACGTCCGTCACCTCGATGCGCAGGTCCTGGCCCTGCGGCAGGCTGTTGCCCAGCTTGACGAAGTGCTCGCTCAGTTGCTTGAGCGTGTCTTCGCGGTCCCAGGGCACGAAGGGCACGTCGGTGAATTTATCCGGCTGTATGTAGGTGACCGTGGTGGCGGCGCCGGCGCTGCCGGCCACCAGCGCGAACAGGCCCGCGAGGGCCAGTTTCTGCATGCGCGAGCTCATTTTGTTTTCCTTTCGTCGAAGTCGTCTTGCCATATCAATATACGCTGCATTTGATGCCCATGTCCGTCTCCTTCTATCCTTCGTTTGTAATGAAATGTTAGTCCCCGCACACCGGCTGCGGACTCTTCCGCCCGACAATGAGGGCGAAGGGAGGACGCCGTGCCGGAAGGACCATCGCTCTACATTCTGAAGGAGCAGACCGCCCGCTTCGTGGGCCAGACGATCGTGCGCGCCGAAGGCAATACCTGGGCCATCGATACCGCGCGCCTGCTGAACCAGCCGGTCCTGGCGCTGCGCACCTGGGGCAAGCAGTTCTTCATCCAGATGCCCACCATGGCCGTGCGCATCCACTTCCTGCTGTTCGGCACCTACCGCATCGACGAGCGGCGCGAAAAGGAGCCGCGGCTGTCGCTGGGTTTCGCCGACGGCAGCGAGATCAATTTCTACGCCTGCTCGGTAAAGGAAGTCGATTGCGAGCTCGATGCCCTCTACGACTGGGAAGCGGACGTGATGTCCGATGCCTGGAACCCTGCGAAGGCGCGCAAGAAGCTGCGGGCCGAATCGAAAAAAAACGCGGACATGCTGGTCTGCGACGCCCTGCTCGACCAGGAGATCTTTTCCGGCGTCGGCAACATCATCAAGAACGAGGTGCTGTTTCGCATCCGCCTGCACCCGCTGTCCACGGTCGGCGCCCTGCCGCCCGCCAAGCTGCGCGCCCTGGTCGAGCAGGCCCGCCAGTACAGCTTCGACTTCCTGGCCTGGAAAAAGGAATTCACCCTCAAGAAGCACTGGCTGGCGCACAACCAGAAAACCTGCCCGCGCTGCCACATCCCCTTCCACAAGGCGAATCTCGGCCGCTCGAACCGGCGCAGCTTCTGGTGCGAACGCTGCCAGAAGCGCTATCAATGAGCCGCGAAAATGTTTTTAAATTGCAAACACCATTAAAAAACGTTGCGGCATTGTGACTTTTTGGTTTAGTTACGAACTGTTTCTTGTTGTTAATGGGTACTGCTCATACTACAATCGATTCGCGTAATACTGCCGTAACGCAAGATTTCTTTGTTCTTTTTTTCAGACGCAATCACGATACTGGACATCGTCATGTCATTCCTGTCTGCCGCTGCGCCCAAGCTTGCCCCGTGGAAAGTATTGCTCGTCGATGACGAGCCGGACATCCATGACATCACCAAGCTCACCCTGTCGCGTTTCCGCCTGGACGGCCGCGGCCTGAGCTTCGTGCATGCCTACAGCGGCGAGGAAGCCAAGCAAGTGCTGGCGCGCGAAAAAGACATCGCGCTGGTGTTCCTGGACGTGGTGATGGAGCGCGAAGACAGCGGCCTGGAAGTGGCGCGCTGGTTGCGCCAGGACCTGGACAACCAGTTCACCCGCATCGTGCTGCGCACCGGCCAGCCCGGCCAGGCGCCGGAAGAACGCGTGATCGTCGATTACGACATCAACGATTACAAGGAAAAGACCGAACTCGATCGCACCAAGCTGTTCACCACCACCTTCGCCGCCCTGCGCGCCTATCGCGACATCATGAAGGTCGAGGATGCGCGCCGCGTGCAGCTGACCTACCGCGAAGGCCTGGAACGCGTGATCGCCGCATCAAGCCATATCTTCCAGCAGCGTAACCTGAAGGACTTCGCCAGCGGCCTGCTGCAGCAGGTCGTGGCCCTGCTGCGCCTCGAGCAGAGCATGCTGCTGCGGGTGGCCGGCGCCAGCGTCATCACCGGCGAGAGCCGCTACGAGATCCTGGCCCGCATCGGCGAGATGGGAGAAAGCGACATCGGCCCCGAACTGGTGGCCCAGCTCGACGAGGCGCGCCACAACCGCATCTCCAAGCTGCACGGCGACACCTACGTCGGCTACTTCCCGAACAACAGCGGCAAGGCTTCGCTGCTGGTGCTGAAAGGCGTCGACGAGATCTCCGAGATCGACGTCCAGCTGCTCGACGTGTTCTGCTCGGGCGTGGCGATCGCCTTCGACAACATCCTGCTGAACCAGGAGATCACCGATACCCAGGCCGAACTGATCCTGCGCCTCGGCGACGTGGTCGAGTCGCGCTCGAACGAGGCCGGCAACCACGTGCGCCGCATGGCCCAGGTCTGCCACCTGCTGGCCGAGGAATCCGGCATGTCCGAGGACGAGACCGCGGTGCTGATGCACGCGGCGCCGATGCACGACATCGGCAAGATCGCCACCCCGGACGCGGTGCTGCTGAAACCCGGCCGCCTCACGCCCGAGGAGTGGGAAATCATGAAGCAGCACCCGACCGTCGGCCTGCAGATCCTCGACGGCTCCCAGCGTCCGATCCTGAAGGCGGCCGCCGTGATCGCCCACCAGCACCACGAAAAATGGGACGGCAGCGGCTACCCGCAGGGGCTGAAGGGCGACCAGATCCATCCGTATGCGCGCATCGTGGCGGTGGCCGACGTGTTCGACGCCCTCACCCACGAGCGCTGCTACAAGGAAGCCTGGCCGATCGAGCAGGTGCGCGACTACCTGCGCGAAGTGGCGGGCCACCATCTCGATCCGCACTACGTCGATATCCTCGTCAAGAACCTCGACAAGGCGGACGACATCAACCGCCGCTGGCCAGACTGAAGTAGACTACGCGCGCCGGAGCATTCTTGCCCGGAACACAATTTGCTCCGATGCGCATCCGAACCCGACTGCTGATCCTGATCCTCGCGATCCTGGTGCCGACCTTCAGCGCCGCGACGCTGGCGGTCGGCTACGTCTATCTCGAGGAGCGGCGCGCCCAGGAAAACAGCGTCAAGGAAGCGGTGCGCGCCTTCGCCCTGCTGGTCGACAACGAACTGGAAATCAAGGAAGGCATCCTGCGCGCCCTGGCCAGCTCGCCCTCGCTGGCGCGCGGCGACCTCGAGGAGTTCTACCGGCACGCCAAGGTGCTGGCGCCGACGCCGGACACCTCCATCATCCTGACCGAGCCCGACGGACGCCAGCTGCTGAATACCCGGGTGCCGCTGGGCAGCCCGCTGCCGGCCCGGCGTGCGTCGAACATCGCCGAGCTGATGGAAACGCGCGGCGCCGACCGCACCCTGGTATCCGACCTGTTCAAATCGCCGCTGGGCGGCCAGCATGACTTCGTGGTGCAGGTGCCGGTGCGGATCGACGGCCGCATCCGCCACTTCCTCAACATGGGCGTGACCGCCGCCAGCCTGCAGCAGCTGATGGCGGAGCAGCGCTTCCCGGCCGAATGGGTGGCTGCGATCATCGACCGCCAGGGGAAGATCGTGGCGCGCTCGCGCGACGCCGAGCAGTACCGCGGGCGCTCGGTGAGCAGCGCCGCCTTGCGCCAGTTCGCCGCCGGCAGCGAGGGCGCGTTCAAGGGCCGCAACATGGCCGGCACCCCGGCCCGGGGCTTCTTCAGCACGGTGCCGGACGCCGGCTGGCGGGTACTGGTCAGCATCCCGCAAAGCGAGCTGCAGCGCGTGCCCGTGCATGCGGCAACTTACCTTGCGGGCATCATGGCCGCGCTGCTCGTGCTCTCGGTGGTGCTGACGCGCCGTTTCGGCCGGCGCGCCATCGGCCCCATCGAATACCTGGGCCGCAGCGCCGAAGACCTGGGCGAGGGCCGCGAGGTAGCCTACGCGCCGCAGGAGATCGTCGAGATCGACGTGGTGGCGCGCCGCATGGCCGAGGCCAGCGAGCGGATCCGCCGCGCCCAGGCCGAGCTGGAGCAGCGCGTGGCCGAAGCCGTCACCGCCAGCGAACAGGCGCAGGCGGCCATGATGCGCAGCCAGAAGATGGAAACCCTGGGCCGCCTGACGGGCGGCATCACGCACGAATTCAACAACCTGCTGCAGACCCTGACCACGGCGCTGCAGCTGGCGGCGCTGACCTCGAACCAGCCCAAGGTGCAGAGCCTGATCGACACCTGCAAGCGCACCGTCAGCCGCGCCACCGCCCTCACCGGCCAGCTCGGCTCCTTCGGCCGCCTGCAGGACGCCAAGCTGTCGACCGTCGCCCCCGCCGAACAGCTGCGCAATTCCCTGCAGCTGATCCGCAACGTGCTGCGCCAGGGGATCGAGCTCGAACTGAGCTGCGAGGACGATCTCTGGCCGGTGACGGTCGACCCGCTGCAGTTCGATCTCGCCCTGCTCAATCTGGGCATCAATGCGCGCGACGCCATGCCCGAGGGCGGCCGCCTCGCCGTCAGCGCGCGCAATTGCGCGCTCGAGCCGACCGTCGGGCGCGGCGGCGGCGATTACGTACTGGTCACCGTCACCGATACCGGCACCGGCATGGCGCCGGAGGTGCTGGCGCGCGCCCTCGACCCCTTCTTCACCACCAAGGAGCCGGGCAAGGGCAGCGGACTCGGACTGGCCCAGGCCTATGCCTTCGCGACCCAGTCGCAGGGTTCGCTGGTGCTGTCCAGCACGCCCGGCCAGGGCACCCGGGTCGAACTCTACCTGCCGCGCTCGATCCTGCCGCTGTCGCCCCTGCCCGGCCGCAGCGCCCAGTTGGAAGAGATGCACGCCAGCGGCAGGATCCTGTTCGTCGAAGACGATGCGCTGGTGCGCGAAGCGGTGACGCGCGGCCTGGAGGAAGCGGGGTTCGAAGTGCTGGTGGCGCCCGACGGCGAGCGCGCGCTGGCGATGATCGAGGCCGGACTGGACATCGATGTCGCCTTCTCGGACATCGTCATGCCCGGCAAGATCAGCGGCATCGACCTGGCCGGCATCCTGCGCGACCGCCGGCCCGGCCTGCCGGTGGTGCTGGCGACCGGCTACACCGACCAACGCGCCACCATGCCTGGCGTGCAGGTGCTGGCCAAGCCCTACGAGATCGGCCAGCTGGTGGAACTGCTCGACGGCCTGTCGAGACAGGCCTGATCGGCCTGCTTCAGAGGATCAGGCGCACACGTTCGGCGCCGACGGCCACCATGCAGGTGGTCGCATGCAGCTTGCGGCCGCCGGTGGTCGAGCAGTCCGCGCTCACGCGCTTGCCCTGGAAGGTACCGGCAAACTCGCCGTCGCCGCGCAGCAGCGAGACATGCTCGTCGATGACCTTGTTCTCGTTGACGAAGATCTTGACGCCGGTGCTGTCGACCAGCTCGCCGCGAATCTGGAGTGTGCCGTCCGCGCTGACATAGCGACTTTCGGTAGCAGGCGTGAACATGGCGCAGCCGGACAAGAGCATGCCCAGGCAGGCCATCAGTGTGAATTTTTGTGACATTTTTCCGCAGTTTTGAACGTTTTTTGTTGTTTGCCTCGACGGGCACGGCATACTATACGGAATTGATTAGCGGAAAACTATCACATCGTCACAATGACTGTTGTTATTCGGGTAATGTTAAAAGCCGAATGGCAACATGTATAGAATTGACGCAAGGCAACTGTTAGTTACGGCCGCCAGAATGTGACATCCCATGGACATGACTCCCCTCCCCTTGCGCATTCCCGCCCAGGCCGACCTGCGTGAAACGCTGGCCGGACTGTGCGCCAGCCACGGCGTGGGCGCCGCCTTCGTGGTGCAGGGCATCGGCAGCCTGAGCGTGGCCCGCATCCGCTTCGCCGGCGCGCCGGATTGCACGGAACTGCGCGGCGACCTCGAAATCCTGAGCCTGGGCGGCTCGCTGTCGCCGGATGGGCCGCACCTGCACATCGCCGTGTCGGATGCGGCCGGCAAGGTGACGGGAGGGCATATGGGGCCGGGCTGCGTGGTGCGCACCACGGCCGAGGTATTGGTGATGCTGCTGCCCGGCCACCGCTTCAGCCGGGAGATCGATCCGGCAACCGGCTACAAGGAATTGTTCGTCGGGCCCGCCGAGTCCTCGATCGCGACATCGCGGTAGAGTTCCTGCAGGCCGGTATCTTCCAGGTCCTCAAGCAGGCGGATCAAGGTCGTCGACACCGCTTTCATCGAGCTCAGCAAGCCGGCCAGTTCGTTCAGCGTCGCGCCGCGGCGCACTTTCTCGATGATGTCGTCGCCGATGCGGTGCAGCTCGCGGTGCGGGGCGTCGATCGCGTGGTAGATGGGTGTGGCGGCGATATGGCGGCCTTCGCCGAAATACCAGCGCCCCAGCGCGCAGTGGGTTGCGCTCATCTCCGGAAAGCCGTCCGCCTTGCGGGTCGGACAATTGCGCGGCAAGGTGGCGCGCTGGACCGCATAGCTGACGAGCTGGCGCCGCCACTGCACGTGGTCGAGGATGGCCAGGTGCACTTGCCCGACCGGAAAGCTGCGCGAACCGTCCGCCGTCGCGCGCAACTGGCGAAATGCGTCCACCGGCAGCGGCCGGCTGATCAGGTAACCCTGCATCAGCTTGCAGCCGGATTCGACCAGGAAATCGCGCTGGGCCTGGGTCTCCACGCCCTCGGCCACGACCTCCATGCCGAGTTCGTGGCCGATCCGGATCGAGGAGCGCACGATCGTCGCATCCTTGCGCGAGGCCAGCATGCGTCCGATCAGGCCCTGGTCCAGCTTGAGGGTGGTGAACGGCAGCCTGCTCAGGGTGTCGATGCTCGAATAGCCTATGCCGAAATCGTCCATCGCCAGGCTGATGCCGGCATCGACGATGCGCTGGATGCGCCCGAACAGGCGGTCGCAGGCCTGCAGCGCCTGGGTTTCGGTCATCTCGAGTTCCAGGCTGGCCGGCAGCAGCAGGTGGTCGCGGATGGCGCCGAGCAGGATGTCGCTCAGCGCATCGTCTTCGAAGTCCTCCACGCTGACGTTGAAGGAAATGCGGATGTCCGCGCCCAGGGTGCCGCTCATATCGTGCATGAGCTGGGTCAGGAGCTGCGCGGTCAGGGTCTTCAGCAGCGCCGCGCGTCAAGCCGGGAGCGCCAGCTCCACCTTCCTGGCCGTGCGCGGGAAGCGCAGGTAATACTGCAGGCCCTTGCCGGGGCTGCTTTCCACCCGCAGCGTCCCGCCCAGCGAACCGGTCACCAGGTTGTAGAGGATGTGGGCGCCCAGGCCGCTGCCGCCGCTGCCGCGCTTGGTCGTGAAGAAGGGATCGAACATCTTGGCCAGCGTATCGGCGTCCATGCCGGCGCCGTCGTCGCCGTAGTCGAAGGCGATCATGTCGTCCTCCTCCATGCGCGCGCGGATCGTGATGTTGCCGGGCTGGTCGCGCTCGAAGCCGTGCACCAGCGAGTTCACCACCATATTGGTGACGATCTGCGACACTGCGCCCGGGAAGCTGTCGACTTCCAGCTCGGGCGGGCAATCGACCTCCACCTTGACCGGCCGCCCTTTCAGCTTGGGCTGCAGCGAGAGCAGGATCTCGCCCACGTACTTGCACAGGTTGAACTTGCGGATATTGTCCGAGGACTGGTCCACCGCCACCTGCTTGAAGCTGCGCACCAGGTTTGCTGCGCGCTGGGTATTCGTGGTCATGATCCGCAGCGACTGGTCGACCACGTCGAAGAAGGCGTTCAGGCTGTCTTCCGTCATCTCGCCGGCCGCCAGCTCTTCCTTGGTGAGCTTGAGTTCCTGCACCAGGTGGCTGGTGGCGGTCACGCAAATGCCCAGCGGGGTGTTGATCTCGTGGGCCACGCCGGCCACCATCTGGCCCAGCGAGGCGAGCTTTTCCTGGCGCACCAGTTCCGTCTGCGCTTCCTGCAGCTGGGTCAGCGCCTGGTTCAGGGCCGCGTTCTGACTTTCCAGGCTTTCCTTGGCCTTGCGGATCGCGCGGTCGGCCTGCATGCGGGCGATCGCCACCGCCACGTGGCTGGCGATGAAGGCCAGCAGGTCGAGCTCGGTCTTGGTATACAGGATGGTCGGGTCGTAGCTCTGCACCACCATCACGCCATAGGCGCGGTCGTGTACCAGCATCGGCGCGCCGATCCAGCTGGCGATATCGGTGCTGCCGAGCGGATTCTGGACCTTGCCGGAGGCGATCAGGCGCGCGAAGCTGCCGGCGTCGTGCAGCTGGGCCTGCTTTGTCTTGAGCACGTACGAACACATGCCGATGCCGAAGGGGAAGCGCTTGCTGGGGGCGTCGCGGTCCTTCTCGTCGACGAAATACGGGATGCTGATCTCGCCGGTGTCCGGATGGGTCAGCGCGATCAGGAAATTCTTCGCCACCATCAGCTCGCCGATGATGCGGTGCAGGCTGGCGGCCAGTTCGTCGGTGTCCAGCGCCGAGGCCGACAGGTCGGCAATCTGGTAGAGCGCATGCTGCACCTGCTCGGCGCGGCGGCGCTCGCCCACCTCACGCGCCAGCGCCGCAGTGCGTTCCTGCACGGCGCGCTCGAGCCGGTCCATGCTCTGCAGGCCCTGCAGGGCATTCGAGACGTGGTTGGCGATCAGGGCAAACAGCGCCTGGTCTTCCTCGCTGTAGGTGTGTTCCGGGAGGTAGCTCTGGATCACGATGGCGCCCAGTACTTCGTGCTGCTGGTCGAGCAGCGGGCAGCCCATCCAGTGCTCGGCAACGCTGCCCGTGCCCCAGGTACTGCCGTTTTCGCGGGCGCGTTCCTCGTCGGCGGTCATCGACAGCGCCTGCTTGTTGAGCATCACCCAGGCGGTCGGCGACTGCTCGGGCGAGGCCAGGCGCACGCGCTCGTCCGGGCTCGGGCCTTCATCGACGGTGTCGACGAAATACACGAAGCGCACGGTACCGTCTTCGCGCTCGGCCAGGGTCACATAGAAGTTTTCCGCATACATGATGCGACCCAGTGCGCGGTGAACGGCGCCGATGAATTCGGTGATGTCGGTGCAGCTGGCGGACAAGTGCCCGATTTCGAGCAGCATGGCCTGCACCGCTTCCAGGCGCGCGAGACGGTTTTCCATCGATCCCCCTAAAACACGAAATAGTGCGTCTGGGAAATATTATCAGCTCGCGCGCCTGCCAGGAGAAAACTGTGGCTTATTTGCGGCGATTTCAGCGCGGGGCGCGGAAATCGTTCTCGACCCAGGCCAGCGCGGAGGCCGGCGACAACTTGAAGCCGGCATCGACCCGCACCTGGGCCACCTGCTCGCCCATCTCGTCGATGGCGGTCAGCAAGGCATAGGGATTGTCCTCGTCCGGCACGATGTCTAGCGTGACCTTCAGCTCGCCGTCCGGGCCGGACACGACGGTGCTCTTGTGCAGCCGGGCGTGCAGCTGCTGCTCGTGGCGGCGCAGCACTTCATACGCGGTCTTGACCAGGGTGTTGAAGGCGTTCACGTCGAGCGGCTTCGGGTTCTTCTTGTCGCGGCCCATGGTCCAGGGCCCGACCAGGGCCGGTTCCGCTTCGCCGTCCTTGTACATCGCGACGGCCCAGCCTTCGTCATCCTCGTTCTTGATGACTCGTGCGGTCCAGCCATTGTCCTGCCACACACGTGCTTCCTGTACCGGTGCGTCGTCGTCGTGGTGATCCGGTGCTTCGTCGTTCATGTCGTTCCTATCCTGCTGCGGGCAAGCGCCCAGAGGCCAGATCATAGGAAATTCCGGCAGCGAGGGCAAGAGACGGCACAGAAACAGGCGAGACGCGCGGGCTGGATGCGCAGGCTACATGCGCAGGTCGGGCCTGCGCGGCGGGACGATGGGCGGCCCCGGTGGCGTACTGCGCGGATCGATCGCCGGATTCGGAATCTGCTTGTTGAATGGCGTGATGATGATGGGCGGAATGGCCGGTGGCGCCGACGGCGGATTCTTGTGGCCACCCCTGTCGAGCCGGGCAAATGGCGCCCAGGTCGGATGGTCCTGGATGTAATGCATAGGATTCCCTCCTGCGACAGAGCAGGCTGTCAGTATAGACCTCATGCTTGACATTGCAAGGCTTGATTCCCGCCAATTTTTCCCACCGTTCGTCGGCCGCCGGAGCACGCCTGGCCCCTGAAAATTGCAGCCTGTCGCATGCCGATGGAGGCGTCCGAACGATACAGATACATTGGAACCATGCCGACACGGACATAGCGCTTCAAAGCCCGAATCTACAACCGAACACCGCGAGGACCATCATGAAAAAGACCGCCGCTTTCGTCATCCTGTTTCTGTTTGCCCTGCTCCTGTGGAATGTGTTCGTCTCCAGCGGCGACATGGTCTTCAACGTCGACGGCGACGAGATCGACGGTCCGCTGGGCGCCCTGCTGGCGATGCTGTTCGCGGGCGGCGGCACGCTGCTGGCCGGCCTGATCATGCTGGTGGTGGGCGCGGTGCTGGCGGTGGTGTTCGCCGGCGTCGGCATCCTGCTGATCGGCGGCCTCGGCATCGGTGCCCTGGTGCTGGCGCTGGCGATCTCGCCGCTGCTGCTGCCCCTGCTGCTGCCGCTGGCCCTGGTCTGGTACCTGGTCAAGCGCTCCAACAAGAACCGCACGATCCGCGAACAGACGGTATAAGCAGTTAGTGCCCAGGATGGGGTGATTCAAGCCGGGGGCTAGAATCACGAGCCCACGCACGTTGACGATCGCGCCTCAGGCGCCGCGGCGGGCCTGGGCGTATTGCGCGTAGCCACGCGCGCGCAGCTCGCAAGCCGGGCACTTGCCGCAGCCGTGGCCCCAGTCGTGCGCGGCGCCGCGCTCTCCCAGGTAGCAGGTGTGGGTGTCGAAGCGGATCAGGTCGACCAGCGCCTCGCCGCCGCACTGCTCGGCCAGTTCCCAGGTCTGCTTCTTGTCGATCCACATCAGCGGGGTCTCGACCTTCAGGCGCGTGGCCATGCCCAGGTTGAGGGCCACCTGCAGCGCCTTCATGGTGTCGTCGCGGCAGTCCGGGTAGCCGGAGAAATCGGTCTCGCACATGCCGCCCACCAGCACGGTGAGGCCGCGGCGGTAGGCGACCGTCGCCGCCACCGTCATGAACAGCAGGTTGCGGCCCGGCACGAAGGTGTTCGGCAAGCCGTTTTCCTGCATCTGGATCGCGACGTTGCTGGTCAGCGCCGTATCCGAAATCTTCGAGATCAGCGACAGGTCGATCATGTGGTCCTCGCCCAGGCGGCGGTCCCATTCCGGCGACAGCGCGCGCATCTTGGCCAGCACAGTCGGCCGCACCGCCAGCTCGATCGCGTGGCGCTGGCCGTAATCGAAACCGATGGTCTCGACCCGTTCATAGCGTTGCAGGGCCCAGGCCAGGCAGGTGGTGGAATCTTGTCCGCCGCTGAACAGGACGAGCGCGGTGTCAGCTTGATGCATATTGATGTTCCTGAAGTAAAGCGTCCGCCGCCGGTTTTGACAATCCGTTAAGATGTGGCCGGCAGACTGGAGAATGGAGAGACATGGTAACCGCACGACCCGACACGATGGAGACACTTGCGCCGGCGCGATCTCGGATTTTGGCACAAATCGTGCTGGTCGTGAACGCGCTGTGTGCCTCCGTGGGCGCTGCAGGCCAGGTTGCAACCCAGGCCCAGGACCCCGTCCCGGCCCCGACCACCGGCAAGGAACAGACCCAGAAGGAACTGCAGGAACAGGAGCGCCAGCCGGCCACGCCGCTGCCGGTCGAGGCGCCCGAACAGCGCTCGGTCCGCTACGAAGTGAAGATCGACGCCCCGCGCAACCTGCGCGAGCTCCTGGAAAGCAACCTCGACCTGATGCGCTGGCGCGGCAACCCGCGGGTCGACCTCGAACAGCTGCAGCGCCTGGTGCGCAACGCCCCCGAGGAAGCGAAAACCCTGGTCGCCACCGAGGGCTATTACACGCCCACGATCTCGAGCGGGCTGGATACCTCGGGCGGCACGCCGGTCGCGCGCGTGATCGTCGATCCGGGCCAGGCGGTGGCGGTGAGCGACGTCGACATCGAGCTGCGCGGCTTCGTGCCTTTCGATAAAACCGAAGCGCCGGTCGACGCTGCCTCCCTGCGCAACCGCTGGACCCTGCCGGTCGGCTCGCGCTTTCGCACCGCCGACTGGGAAGCGGCCAAGCGCGGCATGGTGCGCCAGATCACGCAGTCGCGCTTCCCGCGCGCCCAGCTGATCGACTCCAGCGCCACCGTCGATCCGGACAGCCACAAGGCCCGCCTCAAGGTCGTCATCGACAGCGGACCGGACGTGCATTTCGGCGCCCTCAGGATCGAGGGCCTGAGCCGCTATTCGCCCTCCATCATCAACAACCTGAACCAGATCCATCCGGGCGACGAATACAACGAAGCCGCGCTGCAGGCCCTGCAGGGCCGCCTGCAGGACACCGGCTACTTCAGCAGCGTCGAGGTGAGCCTCGACATGTCCTCGGCCCTGCAGGAACAGGTCAGCGAACTGAACCAGGGACAGGGCGCCAAACCCGAAGCCCCGTCCGCCGCGGTCACGATGCCGGTGCTGGTGCGGGTGTCCGAGAACAAGCGCAAGAACGTGTCGCTCGGCCTCGGCTTCTCGACCAATACCGGGGCCCGGGCCCAGGCCAACTACGACGACCTGAACGTGTTCGGCAAGCGCATGAAGAGCAATGTGCTGTACGAGCAGCTGCACCAGCAGGTGCGCACCGATTTCTTCTGGCCGACCACCTCGAACGGCTACAGCAACAGCGTCGGCGCCGGCTACGACCGCGAGGACGTGCGCGACCAGATCACCCGCACCACCAGCATCCACGCCACCCGCGCCTGGGGCTCGCCGACCCTGGAACGCAGCCTGCGGCTGGAAGCGCTGACCGAGCAGGTCACCATCGACCACCTGCCCACCACGCGCGCGAAAGCCCTGCCGCTGACCTTCTCGATCACCAAGCGCCACCTCGACAGCCTGGTGCTGCCGAACAGCGGCTACATCGTCAACCTGCAGCTGGGCGCGGCGCCGCTGCCGATCCTGACCGACCAGCCCTTCGTGCGCAGCTATGTGCGGGCGATCGGCTACAAGCCGGTCGGCACCTCGGGCACCCTGATCGTGCGCGGCGAGTTCGGCGCGGTCCTCTCCAGGGACAAGGACGGCGTGCCGTCGACCTTCCTGTTCCGCGCCGGCGGCGACCAGTCGGTGCGCGGCTACGGCTACCAGCAGCTGGGCATCCCGGTCGGCAGCGCCATCACGGGCGGCCGCTACCTGTTCACCGCCAGCACCGAATACGACTGGTGGTTCAAGCCGCCCTGGGGCGCGGCCGTGTTCTACGACGTCGGCAATGCCGCCGACAACTTCGCCGACCTGAAGCCGAAGGTCGGCTACGGCGTGGGCGCGCGCTGGCGCAGCCCGGTCGGCCCGATCGCCGTCGACGTCGCCTACGGCAAGGCGGTGCACAAGGTCCGCCTGCACTTCTCACTGGGATTCACCTTCTGATGAGCGAAGCACACACTCCCGACACGCCGGAAGAAAACAAGCCGCGCCGCTGGCCGCGCCGGGTCGCGATCGGCGTGGCCGTCACCGCCGTCGTCATCGGCGGCGTGGTCTGGTACGGCGGCCGCGAGACCACGCTGCAGATGATCGCCCAGCGCGTCGCCAATGCCAGCGGCGGCAAGCTGCTGCTTTCCGGCGTCAGCGGTTCCCTGTACGGCCACATGCACGTCGGCCAGCTGGTGTTCCGCACCGAGACCTCGCTGATGACGATGAACGACATCGACATCGACTGGAAGCCCTGGCAATACCTGTCGCACGGCGTCGAGATCGACAAGCTGTACGCGAAGTCGCTGCGCATGGAAACGCTCAAGCAAAGCACCGAGCCGAGCACGATGCCGACCCGCCTGGCACCGCCCTTCAAGATCGCGGTGGAAGATGCGCGCCTGGCCACGGCGGTGTTCGTGAACAAGGGCGCGGAGACCCGGATCGACGACATCCGCGCCAGCCTGCACGGCGACAAGCAGCAGTGGAAGCTCGACTACGCGAAGGCGAACACGCCCTGGGGCCTGGCCGCCGCCAGCGGCACCATCGCCAACACCCTGCCCTACAAGCTGAATGCGGACGCCAGCCTGAGCCAGGCTCCCGCTTCCCAGTCCACCTCGCAAGCCCAGCCCGGCGCCATCCTGCCGCAGCTGAAGCTGCATGCCGGCGGCGACCTGCAAAAGACCGTCCTCGACGCCAGCGGCCAGGCCGCGCGCGCCCAGGGCACGGCCAAACTGGTCCTGTCGCCCTTCGCCGAGATCCCGCTGCAGGCGTTCACGCTGAATGCGAAGAACATCGATCCGGGCTTCTTCAACCCCTCGCTGCCGACCGCCGACCTGAACCTGGCGGTGGACGCGCGCCTGGACCCGGACCGCAACATCAGCGGTTCCGTGAACCTGACCAACGACGGACCGCAGGGCACCATCGACCAGCAGCGCCTGCCGCTGCGGGCGATGCGCGGCCAGCTGGGCGGCAACCTCTCGTCGATGAAGATCGGCGACGTGCTGCTCGACCTGGGCGGCGCCGGCAGCTTCACCGGCAGCGGCAGCGTCGAACGCGGTCCGGACGAGAAGGGCATCGGCACCGCGCAGTTCGCGCTGCACACCGACCGCATCGACCTCAGGCAGATCCACGGCAGCATGAAGAAGACCGCCATCGCCGGCAACCTGAAGGTGGCGAACAGCCAGGACACGCAGACCCTGGACGTCAACCTGTCCGACGCCGGCTTGCGCCTGGTGGCCGAAGCCGCCCTTGCCAACAATGTGCTGACCGTGCGCGACGCCCGCCTGGCCGCCGGCACCGGCAGCGTGCGCGTGACGGGCAGCGCCAGCCTGACGGACAAGAAGCCGTTCAAGGCGAACGTCGTCGCCAGCCGGCTCGACCCGGCGGCCTTCGGCGACTTCCCGAAGGCCGACATCAATGCCGAGATCAACGCCTCGGGGGCGCTGGCCCCGCAATGGCAGGTCGCGGCCGACTTCGCGCTGCGCCCGAGCCGCCTGTTCGACCAGCCGCTGTCCGGCAAGGGCAAGCTGGATGCCGACGGCGGCGTGCCGGGCGGCGTCCACGTGCACGACGTGAATGCCAACCTGGCGCTGGGCCAGAACACGGTCGACCTGCGCGGTGCCTTCGGCAAGCCGGGCGAGAAGCTGGCCTGGCGCGTGGACGGCCGCCAGCTGGCGGCCATCCGCAAGGACCTGTACGGCGCGCTGGTGGCGAACGGCGTCGTCAGCGGCACCATGGATGCGCCGCGCACCAGCTTCGACGTCGACGCCCGCAGCCTGGGCTGGGTGGCGCAGCAGCGCAAGCTCGACAACGGCGCCCTGCACGCCAGCGGCGAAGCCTGGCTGTCCGGCGCCAAGGATGCGAAGGTGGTCGAGGTCAAGGCCAGCGGCTCGATGCAGAAGCTGAACCCGGCCGCCTTCGGCTCGCCCTTCGCCGGCAGCATCAACGGCAATTTCGACGCCAGCGGCCGCACCGGCGCGAACATGGGCGGCTCGGTCAACCTCACCCTGCAGCAATCGACCTTGTCGAATTCGCCGCTGTGGGGCTATGCGAAGCTCACGGCCGACAAACGCCACGTCTCGAACGCCGACGTCGACCTGCACCTGGGCGCCAACGTGGTGGCCGCGCGCGGAGCTTTCGGCAGCGGCCGCGACACCCTGCAATGGCGCATCGATGCGCCCCAGCTGGCCGCCCTCGGCCCCGACTTCGGCGGCGTGCTGCGCGGCTCGGGCACCCTGTCCGGCACCATGGACACGCCTTCGCTGACCGCCTCGCTGGACGGCCAGAACCTGCGCATGAAGGCCCAGAACCTGACGTCGCTGCATGCCACCGCGAACCTCGGTTCCGGTCGCGGCGCGGCCGACCCGCTGGCGCTCGACGTGCAGATCGCCGGTTACGCCGGCGGCGCGCCGGGCAGCGAAACGCGCATCGCCACGGCCCGCCTGCAATCGACCGGCACCCGCGGCGCCCACACGATTTCGGCGGCGGCGCGCGGCGATGCCTTCGACGCCAACCTCGCCATCAGCGGCGGCTATACCACGAATGGGCAACTGAGCGCCTGGGCCGGCACCCTGAACACGCTGCAGAACCGCGGCCGCTACGCGCTCGCGCTGGCGGCGCCGGCCCCGCTGCGCATCGCCGGCGCGCCGGGTTCGGGCGTCAAGGGACTCGCCAGCCCCGAGCAGATCAGCGTCAACGATGCCACGATCCGCCTGCCGGCCGGTTCGGTCACGATCCAGTCGCTGGTCAAGAACGGCCCGCGCTGGACCAGCCGCGGCAGCGCCACCGGGGTCCCGGTCGGCTACCTGGCCCAGGCGTCCGACGCGATCCGCGAGAACCTGCGCGGCGACATGACGCTCGGCGCCGACTGGGCGCTCGACATGCGCGCGCCCGCCGGCAGCGGCGCCGCGCCGGCGCTGGACGGCAGCCTGCACGTGTTCCGCGAGAAGGGCGACCTGATCGCCGGCGACGTCGCCCCGGTGGTGCTGGGCCTGCGCCAGCTCGACCTGCGCGCCGACGTCAACGGCGGCGCCCTGCGCGCCCAGCTGGCGGTCGACGGCAGCCGGATCGGCACCGCCAAGGTCGACGCCACCGCGCAGATGATCCACGGCCGTCTCGACAACGACAGCCCGCTGCGCCTGACCGCCAGCGCCAACCTGGGCTCGCTGGCCTGGGTCTCGCCGCTGATCGGCCAGCCGGGCCTGGAAGTGGACGGCGCCCTGAACCTGGCCGTCACCGGCACAGGCACGGTCGGCGCGCCGACCCTGAACGGCACCGTGAACGGCGACCGCCTCGCGGTGCGCTGGCCGGACCAGGGCGTCCGCCTGCGCAATGGCCAGCTGCGCGCGGTGCTGGCCGGCGACAGCCTGCAGCTGCAGCGCTTCGCCTTCGAAGGCAACAGCGGCCGCGCCACCATCGACGGCAACGTGCGCTTTGCCGGCAGCGAAACCGCCATGAACCTCAAGCTGGTGGCCGACAAGCTCGAAGCGCTGTCGCGCCCGGACCGCACCGTGATCGTCAGCGGCCAGGCCAGCGTGGTGCGCGACGCGCGCCGCTTCGCGGTCGAGGGCAGCTTCAAGGCCGACCGCGCGCTGGTGGAGTTCGCGCCGCAGGACCGCCCGACCCTGTCCGACGACGTGATCGTGCTCGGCCGCGCCAATGCCAAGGAAGGAGCGGCGAAGAAGGCAGCGGCGGTGCCGCTGACGATCGACCTGACGGCCGACCTGGGCGACGACTTCCACCTGCGCGGCATGGGCGCCGACGCCTACCTGGCCGGCAGCGTCCACGTGCGCAAGGTCGGCGACGGCGCACCGCGCATCAACGGCACCGTGCGCACCGTGAGCGGCACCTATGCCGCCTACGGCCAGCGCCTGTCGATCGAGCGCGGCGTCGCCACCTTCAGCGGTCCCTACGACAACCCGTCGATCGACGTGCTGGCCGTGCGCAAGCGTCCGGATGGCGAGCAGCTCAGCGAGACCAATGTCGAAGCCGGCGTGCAGGTGCGCGGCACGGCGCTGTCGCCGACGGCCAAGCTGGTGTCGACGCCGAACGTGTCCGACAGCGACAAGCTGTCCTGGCTGGTGCTGGGCCACGGCATGGAGGGCACGACCGGCAACGAAGCCGATGTGCTGAGCGCGGCGGCCGGCGCCCTGCTGGGCGGCAAAGGCGGCACCGGCGGCATCCAGAGCAAGCTGGCGAACGCGCTGGGCGTCGACGAATTCGGCGTGCGCCAGGGCGCGGGCCAGGATACCGGCCTGGCGAACACCGTGGTCACGGTCGGCAAGCGCATCTCTTCCCGCCTCTACCTGAGCTTCGAACAGGGCGCCGCCACCGCCACCAGCGTGGTGCGCCTGCGCTACAAGCTCACCCCGCGCATCACGCTGGCGCTGCAGACCGGCACCAACACGGCGCTGGACGTGCTCTACTCCTGGGCGTTCGACTAACGACAAGCCGGGGTCAGGGCCGCAGCAGCAACGCGCCCGTGGTCCTGCCCTCTTCCAGCATCCGGTGCGCGTCGGCCGCCTGCGCCAGCGGCAGTTCGGCGCCGATGCGTACTTGCAGGCCGTCGGCCAGGCGCGCCAGGGTCGCGTCGGCGCCTTCGCGGTACAGCGCCGGATCGCGCATCAGGCGCATCACGCCGGGTCGCGAGAACGAGATGGCGCGCGGGTTGCCGATCTGCATCAAATCGACCGGTCCGGGCATGCCGCCGGCCTGGCCGATGCTGGCCGCCATGCCGTAGGGCCGCACCGCATCGAAGCTGCGCAGCAGGGTCGGCCCGCCGATGCCGTCGATCGCGAAGTCGACGCCGCGCCCGCCGGTGAACTCGCGCGCGGCGGCGACGAAATCCTCTTCCCGGTACAGCACCGCGCAGTCGAGACCATGGGCCAGCGCCAGCTCGGCCTTGGCGCGGCTGCCCACGGTACCGATCACGCGCGCACCGAGCGCCTTCGCCCATTGCACCAGCACCAGGCCGAGGCCGCCGGCGGCCGCATGCACCAGCACCGTGTCGCCGGCCTGCAGCGGACGCACGTGATGGAACAGCATATGCGCCGTGATCCCCCGCAGCAGTGCGCCGGCCACCGCCTCGGTCGGCACCGCGTCCGGCAGCACCACCGCGTAGTCGGCGGGCAGGTTGCGCACTGCCGCGTAGGCACCCGGCCGGCCGGCGTAGGCGATGCGCTGGCCGGGATGCATCCCGCTTACGCCCGTGCCCACTGCCTCGACGATGCCCACGCCCTCGACCCCGATGGTGGCCGGCAGCGCCGGCAGCGGATAGACACCGTTGCGGTGGTAGACGTCCAGGAAATTCACCCCGACCGCCAGATGGCGGATCCGGATCTCTCCCGCGGCGGGCGGCGCCAGCGCCAGCTGTTCCACCCGCAGCTCCTCGGGTCCGCCCTGGCGGCGGATGACGACATGTTCGATCAAGGTTTCCATTCCATGCTCCTGTTGAAAAGACGAGCACATGGTAGATTGATTGAAATTCGACCGAAATCCCAAAAAATCGCCACTTATTGTGCAAAAATTCACCGATGACCTCGAGATGACAAAGCCCAGCCCGCTCGACTGGGACGACATCCGCTACTTCGTCGAACTGGCGCGCCAGGGCGGCCTGAGCGCGGCGGCGCGGGCGCTGGCGGTCGAGCATTCGACGGTGTCGCGCCGCATCGGCATGCTCGAAGCCCGGATCGGCCTGCGCCTGTTCGACCGCCTGCCGAAGCGCTGGATCCTGACCGCGGAGGGCGAGCACCTGCTGGCGTATGCGCGCCGCGTCGAGGACGAGGCGCTGTCCTTCGCACGCGCCGGAACCGGCGCCGGCACCCTGCGCGGCGTCGTCAAGGTGTCGGCGCCGCCGGCGCTCGCCAGTACCCTGCTGGTGCCGCGGCTGGCGGCCCTGCGGTCGCGCTGGCCGGCGATCGCGATCGAGATCGTCGCCGAGGTGCGCCAGGCCAACCTGTACCGGCGCGAAGCCGACCTCGCATTGCGCCTGTCGCGTCCCGAGGAACCTGGCCTGGCCGGACGCCCGCTGGCGCAGATGGGATACGGCCTCTATGCCACCCCCGACTGGTTCGCGCGCCCGCAAGCGGAATGGGAATTCGTCGGCTACGGCGAGGCGATGAAGACCTCGCCGCAGCAGAAATGGCTGGACAGATTCGGCGCCGGCCGCCCGTACGCCTTCTGGTCGAACAATGCCCAATCCATGCTGGCGGCCTGCCGCGCCGGCCTGGGCGTGGGCCTGCTGCCGCACTTCCTCGGCCGCAGCGACAGCCTGCTGGCGGTGCACCCGGACCACGCCCAGGTGCTGAGCCGGCCGATCTGGCTGGTGGTGCATCCCGACGTGCGCCGCTCGCCGCGCGTGACCCTGGTGGCGGAACTGCTGGCCGAACTGCTGGCGCAGGCCGGGCCGGTCCTGGCGTGATCCCGATGTGCGTTACTCGCACCGTTACTCGCACGCGACCGGCCCCGAGTGCATTTGCTAGAATGGATCGACATGCTCAGCGCATAAAACACGGGGTTTACAAGGCCAGTGCTCATGCAAGGAACAACCCGCTACGTCAACTACGCAACGGCGGCCAGCATCATGATCCTGGCCGCCGCGATCGCGACGCTCATCGGCAGCATCGGCCGCACGGTGGAGTCGCGGCGCTGGGTGGTGCACACCCAGGACGTGCTGGTGCGCCTGCAGGAGACCATCAGCCTGGTCAACGAAGTGGATGCCCTGCAGAAATCGCTCCTGCTCGACCACGACCCGCAGGACCGCGCCGAGCTCGACGCCGGGCTTGCCGCCATCCCGCACGAGTGGCAGACCCTGCAGCGGCTGACCCGCGACAATCCGGTCCAGCAACAGGCGCTGCTGCGCTACCGCACCCTGCTCGACGGCTTTACGCAGGCGCTGGCCGAGGGGCTGCAGCATCCCGAGCGGCATACCCAGTCCGGCATGCGCACCCTGCGCAGGGCCATCGCCGCCCAGGAAGCGGCCCTGCGCGGCGAAGAGGAAAGGCTGCTGGCCCTGCGCGCCGCCGTGGTCGACCGCGACCTGACCCGCACCATCGTGGCCACCGGCGCGGTGGCCTTCCTCTCGATCGCACTGCTGTTCTTCGTGCGCGCCATGGCCCGCCACGAAGCCCTCATGATGCAGACCGGGCAGGCGCGCCTGGCGGCCACGCTGCGCAGCATCGGCGACGCCGTGATCGCCACCGACCTGCGCGGCCGGGTCCAGTTCATGAATCCGGTGGCGGAAGACCTGGCCGGCATGAACGCCGCCCAGGCCGCCGGCCGGCCGCTCGAGGAGGTGTTGCGCATCCTGCCGGCCGCCCCCGGGACGCTCGACCTGCCCGCGCTGCTGCGCGACATCGTCGCCGGCGCCATGGCGCCCGCGCGCATCGCGCTGTCGGGCAGCACGCCCCTGCATCCGGAAACCGCGCGCGACTGGATCCTCAGTTGCCATCCGATGCTGGTGCACGACAAGCCGGCCGGGACCGTGATCGGCATCCACGAGGTGACCGAGCTGAAACAGGCCCAGCGCGACCTGGCCGACGCCAACCTGCTGCTCGAACGCCGCATCCAGGAACGTACCGAAAGGCTGGCTGAAGCGAACATGGAACTGCGCGCCTTTGCCCATACGGTCGCACACGACCTGCGCGCGCCGCTGCGCAACGTCGAAGGCTATGCCGACGCCCTGCGCGAGGACGAATCGCCGCGCCTGAGCGAACAGGGGCGCCACTTCCTGGCCCGGCTCCGCGAGGCCGCGCGCCGCATGGACCGCCTGATCACCGAACTGCTGGCCTACAGCCAGCTGTCGCGGGCCGAGCTCAAGCTGCGGACGGTCGACCTCGAACGGGTAGCCTGGCTGGCCCTGTCCGACATCGAAACCCAGGTCTCGCGCAGCGGTGCCCAGGTCGAGATCGCCTCTCCCCTGCCCGCCGCGCTCGGCAACGAAGCCATCCTGGTGCAGGTATTCGAGAACCTGATCGGCAATGCGATCAAGTTCGTCGCGCCCGGCGTCGCGCCTTCGATCCGGATCCACGGATGCGAAGACGGCGATCACGCGCTGGTCTGGATTGCCGACAACGGCATCGGCATCCCGCCCGAGCAGCGCGAGCGCATCTTCGGCGTGTTCGAGCGCCTGCATGGCGAGGAAGCCTATCCGGGCACCGGCATCGGCCTGGCGATCGTCCGCAAGGCCATGGAGCGCCTGGGCGGCAGCGTACGGGTCGAAGCGGCAGCCGCCGGCACGGTGTTGCGGCTATGCCTGCCCATGCGATGTGGCGCCGAACCTCCTCTATAATTTAACGATTCCGCATACGATCGGTTCACAATGTCCCTGCGCGTCCTGATCCTCGACGACAATCCCGACGACCGCCTGCTGGCCAGGCGGGAAATCGAACGTCACTTCCCCGGCTGCGAAGTCACCGAGGTGGGCGAGCGCACGGGCCTGGAGCGCGCCCAGGAAGCCGGCTTCCCCTTCGACGTGGTGATCACCGACTTCCAGATGCGCTGGACCACCGGCCTGGACGTGCTCAAGCGGGTCAAGGCCCACGATCCCCAGCTGCCGGTGGTCATGTTCACGGCCACCGGCACCCAGGAGATCGCGGTCGACGCCATGAAGCACGGGCTGGACGATTACGTGATCAAGAGCCCGCGCCACTACGCACGCCTGCCGGTGGCGGTGCGCACCTGCCTCGACCGCTCCGAAATCCGCTCGCGCGCGATCCGCAGCGAGACCCGGCTGGCCTCGCTGCTCGAAAACATCGAGCTGGGCGTGTTCCGCATGTCGCTCGAGGGCGAGCTCGAGGAAGGCAACAAGGCCTTCTGGACCATGCTCGGGCTGGCGCCCGGCGAATACTCGAAGGCGCCGGGCCATCCCCTGGTCGCGGAAGTGAAGCAGCGGCTGCCGGAACTCGGGGCCACGCTCGACACCGCGGAGCTGCAGGTCCTGAGCGGCGAGCTCGGCGCCGGCGGCCGCGCCCACACCGTCAAGCTCGTGCGCGTGCGGGTGAACGGGCACGACGCCGTCGACGGCATCGTCAACGACGTCACCTCGCTGCGCCGCGCCGACCTCGAGATCCACCGCCTGAACGCCGACCTCGAACAACGCATCGCCGAACGCACCCGCCAGCTGCAGGAAGCCAACGAAGCCCTCGAGACCTTCGGCTTCTCGGTCTCGCACGACATGCGCGAGCCGCTGCGCACCATCCAGGGCTATGCCAACGCGCTCAAGCAGGACTTCGACGAAGGCCGCATGGAGCAGTCGGCGGTCTACGTCAACCGCATCGAGGCGATTGCGCGCCGGGTCGACACGATGGTGTCGGACCTGCTGGAGTTCGCCCGCCTGTCGCGCACCGAGATCCCGATCGAGACGGTCGGCGTGGCCGCGGCCATCCGGGACATGCGCACCATGCTGCAGGCCGAGACCAGCCAGGCCGGCGCCGAACTGTGCGTCGACGTGCCCGCCGACCTGCATGTCAGGGCGCACCGCCAGACTTTCGTGCAGACCCTCGTCAACCTGGTATCGAACGCCGTCAAGTTCGTCGCGCCGGGCGTGGCACCGATGGTCCGCATCGGCGCCCGGCAGGCCGGCGGCATGGTGCGCATCACCGTCGAGGACAACGGCATCGGCATCCCCGAACAGGCCCAGGCCAGGATCTTCAACGTATTCGAGCGCCTGCACAGCGAGGAAGAATTCCCCGGCACCGGCATCGGCCTGGCGATCGTCAAGAAAGGCGTCGAGCGCATGGGCGGCAGCGTCGGCGTCGGCTCGGCGCCCGGCGAAGGCGCGAGCTTCCGCGTCGAGCTGCCGGCCGCGCAGGACAGCGTATGACGTTCACCGTCCTGCTGATCGACGACAGTCCCGACGACCGCGCGCTGGTCGCCCGCGAACTGCGCCGCCATTTCGGCGACATCGGCATCCTGCAGGCCGGCACGCCCGAGACCCTGGCGGCGGCGCTCGACCAGGGCGGCTTCGAGGTCACGATCACCGATTACCAGCTGCGCTTCAGCGACGGCATCACCGTGCTGCGCGAACTGAAGCGCCGCTTCCCGGAGCGGCCGGTGATCATGTTCACCGCCAGCGGCACCGAGGAAGTCGCGGTCGCCGCCATGAAGGAAGGCCTGGACGACTACATCACCAAGACCGCCAAGCACTATCCGCGCATCGGCTATGCGGTGCGCTCCTGCCTCGAACGCGTGCGCCAGCGCGACCAGGTCGAGCAGGCGCTGGCGCGCGAGTCGATCGCCAAGGCCAGGCTGGAGATCGCCCTGCAGTCGGCAGGCATGGGCACCTGGCAGCTCGACCTCGGCACGCGCGAGCTGTCGTATTCGGAGGCCATCGGCCCGATGTACGGACGGGCGCCGGGCTTCGTCCATACCGACGCCGAGCCATGGCTGGACGACATCCACCCGGACGACCGCACGGCGGTGCTGGCGCAATGGAACGCCGCGCTGGCGGGCAGGCACGACTACCAGGCCCAGTTCCGCGCCTGCGGCGCCGACGGTATCGTGCGCTGGATCGAATCGAGCGGCAAGGTGATGCGCAATGCGGCCGGCATGCCGACCATGATCATCGGCACCGCCCGCGACGTTACCGCCGACGTGAACGTCAGGCAGAACCTGGAGCGCCAGCGCGGGCAGCTCGAAAAGGCGGACCGCCAGAAAAACAACTTCCTGTCCATCCTCGCCCACGAGCTGAGGAACCCGCTGGCCGCCGCCGGCTACTCGGTCGCCCTGCTGCGCCAGGCCGCCGCCAACCCGGCCTCCGTGGGCCGCGCGACCGAGGTCATCGACCGCCAGGTCAGCCACATGGCCAGGCTGCTGGACGAGCTGCTGGACCTGAGCCGGATCACGCACGACCGCCTGCAGCTCGAGATCCAGCGGATCGACCTGCGCCGGGTGGCCGAGATGGGCTGCGACAGCGTGCGCGCGGCGCTCAAGGACAAGGGGCACAGGCTCGGCATGTCCCTGCCGCCGGAGGCGGTGATGGTCGAGGGCGACGAAGTGCGCCTGACCCAGGTGCTGAGCAACCTGCTGAACAATGCCGCCAAGTTCACGGCGGCCGGCGGCGAGATCGACGTCCGCGTGACGCGCGAAGACGGCCGGGCGGTCGTCGAGGTGGCCGACAACGGCATCGGCATCGAGGCGCAGCGGCTGGAAGAGGTGTTCGAGATGTTTTCCCAGGCCCAGACCAAGGCCCATGGCGGCACGCCGGGACTCGGCATCGGCCTGGCGGTGGTCAGGTCCCTGGTCGAGCTGCATGGCGGCAGCGTGGCCGCCTTCAGCCCCGGCCTGGGCCTCGGCACGCGGGTGCGCGTGACGTTGCCGCTGGCCGCGGAGCAGGCCGGCGAACGGGCGGCCGCCGCCACGGACGCCGGCCCCGCAAGCGCCGAAACGCGGGTCCCGCTCGAGGTGGTCCTGGCCGACGACAACCGCGATGCCGCCGACCTGCTGGCCGAATTCCTCGCGCTGCAGGGCTACACGGTGCACACGGCTTACGACGGCAAGGCCGCCATCGAACTGGCCTCGCGCATCCGGCCGCGGCTGCTGGTGCTCGACATCGGCATGCCCGGCGCGACCGGCTACGAGATCGCCGAGTGGACCAGGCGGCAGCCCTGGGGCGCGGAGGCCACCCTGGTCGCCGTGACCGGCTGGGGCCAGGAAGTCGACGGCGACCGCGCGCTGCGCAGCGGCTTCGATGTCCGGCTCGTGAAGCCGGTCGACATGGCGCGGCTGCTGCAGGCCATCGCCGGCAAGCCTGCTCCAGGCGCTGCCTAGCCTAGGGTGCCGCTTTACGCAGGAAGCCCGTGAGCGTGCCGGCCAGCTGCGGATGCAGTGGCAGCGCCGGGTCGCCATACGATGCCATCTGCCGCTGCGGATCGGCCGGTACCTCTTTCAGCACGTGGTTCATCCCGGGGATGATGGCCAGCACGGCGTCCGGCCTGGCGGCCTTCAGCGCCTGCGCCTGCTCGACGCCGACCTGGATGTCGGTCGTGCCCTGCACGATCAGCACCGGCATGCGCAGCGCGGCGATGCGTTGGGACGGCACATACTTCATCCACGAGATCAGATAGGGCTGCACGCTTGGCCGGTACAGCATCGCCAGCGCGGGCGGCACCTCGGCCACGGTCCTGCCCTGCTCCAGGCTGGCGAGGATGCGCTCGTTGTCGGCCGCGAGCGTCGGCGGCAGCTTGCCGGCGAGCTGCTTGCGCAGCACGGCGCCCGGTCCTTCGGCCACCCCGGCCAGCGACACATAGGCGGCCGCGCCGGCGCGTTCGGCGGCCAGCATGCCGATCAGCGCGCCTTCGCTGTGGCCGATCACCGCCACCTGGCCGAAACGCGGATCGGCCTTCAGCTTCGCGATCCAGACCGCGGCATCGTCGACGTAGGTGTCGAAGCGCAGCGCCGATTCGTCCGGCGCGCCGGCCCTGCTGGCGCCGATGCCGCGCTTGTCGTAGCGGACCGAGGCGAAGCCGGCCTGGCCCAGCGCCTCGGCCAGCAGCTTGAGGCTGTTGTTGGGGCCGGGGAAGGCGGGGTTGTTGCCGTCGCGGTCGGTGGGACCGGAACCGGCGACGATCAGTACCACCGGTACCTTGCCCTCGCCCGCCGGCAGGTGCAGGGTGCCCGCGACCGTGCCGCCGGCGGTGTCGAGCGAGATCGGCTGGTCGCCGGCCGGAGCGGCAAGGGCTTGCGCCGCCACCGCCAACAGCAACATCGACAACATCGACAGCATCGGCCACAGTTTCAGGGATCGGATACCGGTATGCAGTTTCATCGCGCCTCCAAATTTGAAGTTCATCTAATTAGACATTCATCTAAATATTAAGCGCGCAGCCGGCCGTGCGTCAATGCACGGCGGGTAGCGGGATGGAAATAATCAGTGCAGCGTGCGCGCGACGCTCGGGTTCGGATCGGTGTCCGGTTCGTCGTTCATGGGCGTGCGGATCGGCGGCTGGTGCGGGTCGGGCGAGTCGAAAGGCTCCTTGGGCGGCTCTTCGATGGGCGCCGGATCGGGGGCGCGGTGCGCTTCGATGGGTGCAACGAACATGGTCGGTTCTCCTGCTGGCGGAGCCAAAACATTAACATGGGCAGCGGTTTGCCGACGCCCGGCTGGATTACAATGGCGGATTCGACACCAAGGAAATCGCCATGCTGCCCACTCCCGTCGTTGCCGCCGTCCTCGCTCCGCTGGTCCTGTGGCGCGTCTACAGCCGCATCAAGCGCCTGACGACCCGCCAGCGCTCGAAAGTGTGGCGTCACCGCACGACCCTGGTCTTCTTTCCGCTGCTGGTCCTGATGCTGGCGGCGCTGAGCCTGCAGACCGCGCCGATCGCCATTGCCGGCCTCGGCGCCGGACTGGTGCTCGGCATCGTGCTGGGCCGGATCGCCAGCGCCGGCACCAGATTCGAGCAGGCCGGCGACGAGTATTACTTCACGCCGCACGCGCCGATCGGCATGCTGGTCGCGCTGCTGTTCATCGGCCGCATGGGCTACCGCGCCTATGAGTACTATGCGCTGGGCTCCTTCGCCCACCACGAGTTCGTCACCAGCCCCCTGACCCTGTGCATCTTCGGCGTCCTCGCCGGTTACTACATGACTTTCGCGGCCGGTCTGCTTGCCTGGCGCAAGCGCACCGCCGCCGCCGCAATCGCCCAATGAGCATCACCACACTTGCCCTCATCCTCCTTCTTCCTATCCTGGTCTGGCGCATCTACCAGCGCCTGAAAGCCCAGATGACGCGCCAGCGTTCGATCATGTCGCGCCACTACACCGGCCTGCTGGTGTTCGGCGCCATGCTGCTGGTGCCCGCCGCCGGCATGGGCGGCCGGCCGCTGTCGCTGGCCGCGCTGGCGCTCGGCGCCGTCGCCGGCATCGCCCTCGGCATCTACGGCCTGCGCCGCACCCGCTTCGAAGACACCGCCGAGGGCTATTACTTCACCCCGCCGATGCGCATGGGCGTGCTGGTGGGGATGCTGCTGGTGGCGCGCGTGATCTACCTGGGCATCGAGGTCTACATGAACCAGGGCAGCAACCAGCCGAATCCGCGCTTTTCGGACAGCCCGCTGACGATGTACTGCCTGGGCATGACCGCCAGCTATTTCGCCACCTTCTCGGCCAGCCTGATGCGCTGGCGCCTGCGCCTTAGAAGAGAGAACACATGAGACTGAACCGCCGCCGTTTCCTCGAAGCCGTACCGATCGCTTCACTGGGCCTGGCGGCGGGCAGCAGCGCCCACGCGCAATACGGCGGCGCGCCGCCAGGCGGCGCGATGCCTTCCGCGGACATGGACACCCTGGTCGTGCTGGCCGGCGACACCCTGCCGCGCAACCCGGCCGCCGAACCGGCCCGCCTGCAGGCGCTGCTGGACAGGCATGCGAAGCCGGCCGACGGCTACCTGGCGGGCGGTGCGGTGGCGGAACTGGAAGCGAAGTTCTCTGCCCTGCTGGGCAAGGAAGACACGGTCTTCATGCCGACCGGGACCCTCGCCAACCACATCGCCCTGCGCCTGCTGTGCGGCGAGAACCGGCACGCGCTGGTGCAGCAGGAAAGCCACGTCTACCGCGACGAATCGAATACCGTCACCACCCTCAGCGGCATCAACCTGGTGCCGCTGGCGCCGGGCGGGGCCGCGCCCACGCTGGAAGAACTGAACGCGGCGATCGAGCGCGCCGAGGCCGGGCCCTACCCGATCAAGGTCGGCGCGATCGCGCTGGAAAGCCCGGTGCGCCGGGCCCAGGGCGCGAGCTTGACGCCGGCGCTGGTGGCCGGGATCGCCAACATCGCGCGCGCGAAGAAGATCCCGCTGCACCTGGACGGCGCCCGCCTGCTGCTCATGAGCGGCATGGAGGGCTTTCGCGTAACGGACTATTGCGCGCACTTCGACACCGTCTACGTCTCGCTCTACAAATACCTGGGCGCGCCCTTCGGCGGCGTGCTGTCCGGCCCCAGGCCGCTGATGGCGAAGGCGCGCGAGCTGCGCCACCTCTTCGGCGGCGCGATCTACCACGGCTGGCAGGCCGCCCTGCCCGCCCTCGACGCGCTGGACGGCGTCGAAGAGCGCTATGCGCGCGTGCGCGCGGCCGGCGAACGCCTGCTGGCGGCGCTGGAGCGCACGCCGGGCTTCAAGGTGAAACGCATCGAGAACGGCAGCAACCTGGCGGTGCTGGAGTTCGCGCCGCAGCGCCTGGCCGGACTGGAAGAGCGCCTGCAGAAGGCGAACGTACGGCTCAGCAAACTGAACGAGGGGAAGGCGCAGCTCGGCTTCAACGAGTCGATCCTGCGGCGGGATACCGATTACCTGCTCAAGGCGCTGGCAGGCTAAGTACTTAGACCAGCGACTCCCAGCTCGGCAAATCATGCTTCCTGCGCTGGTGGGCATAGTAGCCGGCCATCGACAAGCCGAAGAACAGCCCGGCACCGCAGGCGCTGAGTAGGGCCGAGGGCATCTCCGTGTTGTGGCGGGACCAGAATCCGACCCACATGACCAGGCCCCAGCCGACGGCGAACCAGCTGCCCGACAACAGGGCGGCGGCGGCGAAACCCATGAAATGCGGCGGCCGCACCTGCACACCGCAGCGCCACAGCAGACGCATCAAGGGCGGCGCGTAGCTGCTGCATTCGATGCCGCTCTGTTCCAGCAACTCGATGGCCCTGTCTCGTCTTGCCTGGAATTCCATTCTTTCCCTCATCGAAAACGTTTCCCGATGATATCAGCCGACGATGGCCGGGAAATGCGTCAATTCTCACGCACGTATTTCGGCAAGGATCTTGCGCAGCTCTAATACGCAGTACCGGGCCCGGCAGAGAATCGCCGTAAAACCACGCTTCCCGGAGCTCGCATGGTCCTTACCCTCCTGGCCAGGCACTGGCTGGCGCGGCGCCACTATCCTCTACCGTCCTGGCTGGCCTGCGTCGCGCGCAGCCTGCGGGTGCTGCTGTTTCGGCACGCGCACCGGCAACTGCTGGCGCTGGACATCCATCGCCGCTACGTGGCCCTGGCGCACGACGACGTCTTCCACCACCTGAGCCACCGCCACTACCTGGCGAAAGGGCTGTCGCTGCGCCAGCGGGTGCATTGCGTACTCGCCCATTACCGTTTCGAAGAAGGCGCCTTCGACGCCGCCTACAAGCGCGCCGTCTACCGCAACGGCGGCCTGCTCCTGTGGCGGCATGCGGATGCGGCCGGCGGCGGGCGTTTCGAGATCCGGCTGGAGATGGCGCCGCGCCTGAGCGCGGAAGGCGACCTGACGATCGCCATGCGCGCCGGCGGTGTTTGCCTGCACCGCCTGTCCTTCAGCTGGGTCGAGGGCGCCTTCGCCGGGGTCGCCGCGCCCGTCGTCCCATTCATCGCACGCAACCAGGGCCACCGTCTCGATGCCGGCGCCGCCTTTGCCGCCTTCGAGCAGGCCTTTCTGCACAACTCGCCCGGCTTCTTCTGTTTCGCCGCCCTGCAGGGCATCGCGCTGGCCCTCGGCATGCGGCAGGCCGTGGCCGTCAAGGCCGCATGCCAGAGCGCCTGGAAGCCGGCCGACGCCAGGCATTTCGCGAACGCCTACGACGGCTTCTGGGAAAGCCTCGGCGGCGTGCCGATGGCGGGCCGGTGCTGGCGCATCGCCCTGCCCTTTTACCTCAAGCCGCTGTCCGGCGTGCCCGCCAGGCACCGCAAGCGGGCCGCGCTGCGGCGCGGGTGCTGGCAGGCGATCGAACGGTCGGCGCGGCTGGCGCTGCAGCGGCACCTGGCCGGCAGCGCCGCGCACTGATCCTCAGGCAGCGAAGCCGCCGTCGATCAGCAGGTCGGCGCCGGTCACGAAGCCCGCTTCCGGGCCGGCCAGGTAGGCCACCATCGCCGCCACTTCGTCGGCATGGCCATGGCGCGGCAAGGCCATCAGGCCGTGCAGGCTCTCGGCGAACTCGCCTTCGGCCGGGTTCATGTCGGTGTCGATCGGACCCGGCTGCACATTGTTGACGGTGATCCCGCGCGGCCCGAGATCGCGCGCCATCCCCTTGACCAATCCGGTGAGCGCCGACTTGCTCATCGCATAGGCGGCGCCGCCCGCGAACGGCATGCGCACGGCATTCGTGCTGCTGATGTTGATGATGCGCCCGCCATCCCGCATGTGGGCGGCGGCGGCCTTCGAGGCCACGAACACGGCGCGCACATTCACCGCCAGGGTCTGGTCGAGGTCGGCCAGCGAGAACTCTTCCACGGAACCCAGCCGCAGCACGCCGGCGCTGTTGACGAGGATGTCGAGGCGGCCGAAATGGTCGGCGGCGCGGTCGATGGCGCGGGTCAGGGCGTCGGCATCGGCGGCGTCGGCGCGGATCGCGATCGCTTCGCCGCCGCCGGCTTCGATCTCCGCCACCAGGGCTTCGGCGGCGATGGCGGACGACTGGTAGCCGATCGCGACCCTGGCGCCTTCGCGGGCCAGGCGGCGCGCGGTGGCGGCGCCGATGCCGCGCGAACCGCCGTTGATGAAGGCGACCCGATTGTTCAGTCTGGAGTCCATGATGCTTTCCTTTCGTGTGGGTGGTTGGTGAGGAAAGTATGGTCCGGACCACTTGTTCCCGGTAGTCGGCAATCCGGTATTACACTTTCAACCATTGGTATAAGATGAAAGCATGCAAACCGATCTTTCCCCCCACCTCGACTGCTTCGTCGCCGCCGCCGACGAGGCCAGCTTTTCCGCCGCCGCCAGGCGCCTGGGCCTGACCCCGGCGGCCGTCAGCAAGAGCGTGGCGCGGCTCGAAGCCGGCGTCGGCGTGCGCCTGTTCCAGCGCAGCACGCGCAGCCTCAGCCTGACGGCGGAAGGCGAGCGGCTCTACCGCCAGGTGCGCCTGCCCTGGACCGAGATCGCCGATGCCCTGGCCGACCTGCGCCAGGACGCCGGCAAGCCGGCCGGCACCCTGAAGATCGCGATGGCGCCGGCGGTCGGCCGCATGTATTTCGTGCCGCTGCTGGAGGGCTTCCTGGAACGCTATCCGGACGTGGTGCCCGACCTGCATTTCGATAACCGCCAGGTCGACCTGATCGGTGATGGCTTCGACGTCGCCATCGGCGGCGGCGTGGAACTGACGGACGCCCTGGTGGCGCGCGAACTGGCGCAGGCGAGGTCGGTGCTGGTGGCGGCGCCCGGCTATCTGCGGCGCTTCCCGGCGCCGGAAGAGCCGGAGCAGCTGTCGCGCCATCGCGGCCTGCTGCGGCGCGCGCTCGGGTCGGGCCGCCTGATGCCGTGGACCCTGAAGAGCGGTGCGGGACGGGAAGTCGTGGCGAACGTGCGGCCGGTTGCGGTGCTGGACGATCCGGAAGCGATCGCGCGCGCGGCCGCCATCGGCCTGGGCATCGCGATGCTGCCGATGCCGCATGCACTGCCCTTGCTGGAGACCGGAGAACTGCTGCGGGTGCTGCCCGACTGGCACGGGCTGAACCGCCCGCTGGCCATCTACTACTCGAGCCGCAAGCTGCTGCCGGCCAAGGTGCGGGTCTTCGTGGAGTATGTGGTGGAAGCGTTCCGCACCGGCGGTGGCGCGGAACGCTTTTCAAGCCGCTGACCCGGTGTCAGGCCGCCTTTGCAGCCGCCTCGCCGGCTGCGCGCCGCTGCAGCACGAAGATCGGCTGCGCCCACTGCACGTCCTTCTTCTTCTTGCTGGTGATGAGGGTCAGGTCCGAAGGATCGTAGACGTCCGTGTTGTGGGTCAGCGGGGTCGTCATCAGGTACTGGGCGTCGGTGTTCTTCAGGAACTCGCCGACCAGCTGGATGTTGCGGATGTCCAGGTGGGCGAAGGGTTCGTCGATGAACACGAAGCCGCCCGAGCCCTCTTCCGACTTGAGCAAACCGATCAGCAGCACCAGCGACTTCATGACCTGCTGGCCGCCGGACGCTTCGCCGTCGTTCATGCCGATCTGGCCCTTGCCGTCGAACTTGAAGCGCACGTGCAGGCCGGCCTGGGCCAGCTGCAGGTCGTCGTTCTCCAGGCGCACCGGATCGACCGTGACCTCGATATTCGCCAGCTCGCCCAGCTCCCTGATGTTCTTCGAGTAGGTCTTGATCGTGTAGCGCAGGCGCTCGATGTAGGCGCCGCGCGCATTGTCGGTGGCTTCGATCGCGCGGTTGTTCTGGTAGCGCCGCTCCTCGGTCTCGTTCTGGCGGTTCGACAGCTGGTCGTTCAGGCGCTCGTACTGGTCGATCACGGTCGGATCGTGTTCCCAGTCGCTGCGCGCCAGCGAGGTGTCGAGCGAACCCACGCGCAGCTTCACCTGGTGGGTGTTCTGGTGCGCGGCCACCAGGGCGGCGCGGCGTTCCGGCTGACGCCAGGCCTTCGGCACGTGGCGCCAGTTGCGGCGCAGCTCCAGCAGGGCGCGCGCATGATCGCTGCGCTGCTCGATCTGGCGGCGGTGGTTCAGGCGCATGCCGGCTTCCGCTTCCGACAGCGCCATGCGGGCGTTCTGCCACACGGTGTCGGCGCGGGTGCGGGTGACGGTCGCGTTCTTGGTCAGCACCTGCAGCTCGCCCAGGCGCGCGCCGACTTCCAGGCGCTCGGTCTTGAGCGGCTCGATGGCGCGCGTGGCTTCCTCGAACTCGGCCTGGCGCGCGCTCAGTTCCTTGACGGCGTCGACGCCGGCGATGCGCACGCGCAGCGCCGACACCTCGGTCGCCAGCTTGCTGATCTCCAGCGTCAGCTTGTCTTCCTGGGCCTCCAGGGCCGGCAGCGCTTTCTGGATCGCTTCCAGGCGCTGGGTCTTGCCGGCCGCGCCGAAGCGGTAGCGCGAGGGCTCAACAAATAACGAGCGCCCGCCGCGGCGTTCGCGGTGATACGCGTCCGGCGTGATCCACTCGTCGGCATCGCTCTTGAAGCCGGCGTCGACGGATTCGACGCGCTCGATGCGCTCGAGCTGGTCGATCAGCCAGGACGGCGCCTTCGAGCTGAAACGCACCACCGACAGCAGGGTGTCGTCCTTGACCACCGGCGCGCTGACGCAATCCGGCACGATGAAGTGGCGGTAGCGCTCCTTTTCGGCCAGCTTGTACGCCGCCGGCGCATCCTTGGCATTCTCCAGCAGCACCACCGAGGCGTAACCGCCCAGCACGCCCTCGACGGCGCCCTGCCATTTCGGGTCCGTCACTTCGACGATATCGGACAGCATCGCATGCCGGATGTTCGCGTCGTTCAGCGCGCGGCGCATCAGGCGCTGGGCTTCCGGTTCCGGCATCGAGCTCTTGCCCTGCAGGGCCGAGATGGTCGACAGCTCGCCGGCGATGCGTGCCGCCAGGTTGTCGCGCTCAGTCTTCTTCTTCGCCAGCTGCGCTTCTTTGGCTTCCAGCTGGGTGGTCACCTCGGCGATGTCGGCGCCGGAATCCGCAGCCAGCTTCTGCAGGCGCTCCTTCTGTTCCAGCAGGCTTTCCAGGGGTTTCAGCTTGCGGTTGACTTCCGTGAGGCGGCCGGCCAGGGTGTTCGCTTCCTGCTCCAGCTGCACTTCCTGCTGCTGGGCTTCGGTCAGCGCGCGCTGCTGGGCCGCCAGCGCGTGGCGCTTCTCGGCCAGCTGGCTGTCGGCCTGCATCAGCGGCTTCTTCGCTTCGCGCAGGGCGCGGCTGGTCTGGGCCGCCTTTTCGCGCGCCTCGTGGTATTCCAGGCTGGGCAGCGCTTCCTCGACCAGGGCGCGGCGTTCCTTGTTCAGGTCTTCCCACTGGTGATAATTCGCGACGCGCAGGCGCAGGCCTTCGAGGTTGATGCGCGAGGTTTCCAGCTCGGCCTCGAAACGCTTCAGCTCCGTTTCGGTATCGCGCTGGTGGCGCTTGGCTTCGTCGTAGGCGTCCAGCACTTCCTTGTCGCCGAAGACCTGGAACACCAGGTCCAGCAGCTGGCGCGGCGAGTATTCGCACAGCTTGTCGGTCTCGCCCTGCTCCAGCGCCAGCACCTTCGACATCGCCGGCGACAGGCCGGCCGAGGCCAGGCGTTTCCGGTAGTTCTCGACGCCCAGCCAGTCGCTGGCCTCGGTCACTTCCTCGATGTCGATATTCCCCGGCCGCATCAGGTACTGGCGCTTCCAGTCGCCGCCGTTCTTCTGCACCTGGCAGAACAGCGTGACTTCGTCGTCGCTGAAGAAACCGCTGTGGCGGAACGGACGGTTCGACAGCTGGCGGCCGGACGGCTTATTGTCGACCACGGCGCGGATCCAGGCGCTCTGCTGGCCCGAGTGGCGCGCATAGTGTTTATAGGTGCGGCCCATCGAGCAGTCGAGGCCGAACAGGGTGCGCAGCGCGTCGAGCAGCGTGGTCTTGCCGGAGCCGTTCTGGCCGGCGATGGTGATGATCTTGGCGTCCAGCGGGATGTTCTTGATCCGCTGCCAGTAGTCCCAGTGGACCAGCTCGAGAGATTTAATGTGGAACATGCGCTTTACTCCTGGGATTCGGGGGCGGCTTCAGCGGGAACCTCGGCGGCGACAGGCTCCGCCGATGCGGCTTCCGTGGCACCCGCATCGTTGGCCGCTTCGCTGACCGGGCGGCGTACTGCCCTCAGCGGCGCGCGCTTGAACACCTCGGCCAGGGCGCCGTTGATGATGCGCTCCTTCAGCAGGTCGGTGTCCATCAGCAGGTCGAGCAGCGGGCCTTCGAGGATCACGTCGCCGCGGCGCTCGATGAAGCCGAGCTTCGACAGCAGGCCCAGGTTCATGTCCATGCGGGTCTTCTTGCCCAGCTTGTCGCCGAAGTCGGCCAGCAGCGCGGTGTAGGAGATGCCGATCGAGGTGTCCTCGGCGCGCGGGATCGGATTGTCCTTGTCGAACATGTCCGACTGGTCGACGTCGATGGCCTGGTGGGTTTCCTGGCGCTGGCGCTTGGGCAGGATGATCTGCGCCCACAGCACCACCAGCAGGGCCACGCCGTCGCGGGTCAGGCCGAAGTTATTGTTCTGCCAGATGTCCTTGGCGCCGAAGATCTTCGGCTCGACGTTGCGGTGCAGGGCCAGGGTGACGTGGTCGGCATACACGTTGTCGATCAGCTTCAGGCCGGATTCCAGCAGGCGCTTGTCGATCTCGGCGCGGAAGGTATCGTCGGACAGCGCGCGCTTGACCATCTTGTCGTCGCGGCGCAGGGTCTGGTGCGTGAGCAGCCGCGCAATCAGGATCTGTGCATCGTCATTCATCGTCTTTTCTGTCCAAATCTAGCTCAGTTTCCATAATCAAGGAGAGGGTCGCGAGCGACATCGCCGCCACGTGGGGGTCGTCCAGCTGGACCATTTCATCCTCGGAATTGAAGCGTACCGGCAGGCGCGCCAGTTCGGCGGTCGGGCCCTGCAGGCTGGCCTCGGCGGGGTCGCCCAGCAGCGGCAGCAGCGAGGCGCGGTAGGACGCCACCGCGAAGCTGGCCGGCAGCAGCGAATCCTGGATCGGTACGCTCTTCGGCGCGCCTTCGGCCATGACGGGGAAGTTGTCGAGGTTGGCGAAGTCGGCCAGGCGCTTGATCCAGTCGTCGAGCTCGCCCTGCATGGCCGGGTTGTCGTTGATGGTCAGCGGCGCGTCCTCGCCGCTCGGCAGGCCGCCCGGCGCCACGTTGACCGCGCGCTCCATCATCAGCTCGGTCTCGGCGACGTCGATCATCTCGGCCGGCGTGACGAACAGCGGCAGGACCGGACGCTCGATCGCGCCCTCGGCCAGGCTGGCCAGGTCGTCGTGGGCCAGCAGCCAGCGCTTGATGTCGGTGGTCGACAGGCCGGACTGGCCCAGGTGCACGCGCTGGCGCTCGATCTGGTTCAGGGCGCGCGAGAACATGCCCTGCATGTTCAGCAGCGAGGACTGGGCGCGGCCGATCGCCTGCGCCGCCTTGTGCGTGGCCGCATCCGCCTGCTCGCTCGAGGTGATCGCGCGCAGGATCGCCGAGCCCTTCTCGACCCAGTCGCAGGCCATGTGCCACTTCGCCTGCGAGGCGCGCAGGCGGAATTCGGAACCGGAGGCGATCGCGTCGCGGAACTCCTCGTGCAGCTCGACCAGGCGGCCCAGCAAATGCTTCAATTGCTCGACCGTGACGCCGCCGACGGCCTGGGCGCCGGCCACCTGCGACAGCAGGAAGCCCATCTCGGCCTCGTCCTCTTCCGGGCGGCCGAGCGCCAGCAGGGTGTCGAGGGCGGCCAGGACATTGCGCGCCAGCGGCGTGATGCGGTAGACCGCGGCCGGATTGTCCCAGGCCAGCAGGCCGTGCGAACGCAGGCGGCCCAGCACCGTCTCCAGGCTTTCCGGGATCAGGTAGGCGAACTTCTGGTTGATGTCGGCGCGCGAAAAGGCGGACTCGCCCGTTTCGGCGGCCAGCTCGCGCAGCACCAGCAGGCGCACGATCACGCCGTCCTGGCCGCCGTGGAACAGGGCCGTGAACGCCTGCAGCATGGGCTGGGCGCGCTTGAGGTGATAGACCTGCTCGATCTCGTCCGGCGCCACTCCCTCGTGGAAGTGGGCCTGCAAGGGATCCAGTTCGTCTTGCGCTATGGAATGGAGGTCGGCGGCGGCGGCGCCTGCCAGGTTGTCGATCATCGTAAGGCTTACCAGTTGCCGGTTTCGTAACGCGTGCGGCGGCCAAGGCGGCGTGCGCGGGGGCGTCAGTATAACAGTTCAAACGAGCAGTTAAGACCAAGCAACTTTTAAGAACTGGCTAATACGCAACGGAATGAAGGCAAAAATACCTTGCACTGAATGCAATATTTTGCTTTCGCACTATGGAGAACCGAGCCGCGCGCTCTTCATCTCTCAGCCGCCAGATAATGGCTATCATGACAACGATTGAAGGAGAAATGCCATGCAACGAACACTTGCCACCGCAGCCTTCACCCTGGCCGTCTGCCTAATGCAGCCCGCCTTGCTGGCCGCCCAGCCGAAGGAGCAGAACGGCGTCAGCTACATCAACGGCGGCGTCGGCCAGGACGAGCAGAACGCGATGCGCGCCCTGCGCGCCGACTACAACCTGCAACTGACTTTCGCCACCCGGCAGACCGGCGCCTACCGCTCCGACGTCCAGCTCGACATCACGGACGCCAGGGGAGGCAATGTGCTGAGCGTGGTGAATACCGGGCCGATGTTCTTTGCCAAACTGCCGCCCGGCGTGTATCACATCAGCGCCTCGGCCGAAGGCAAGACCTTCAAGCGCAGCGTGCGGATGGGGAATGCGCCGAAGGAGATCGTGTTGCACTGGGAGAATGATTCGCTGGAAGATCCGGGGGTGCAGGACTAGTTGTCGTCGCCCTGCGCCGTCAAATGAATTGGTTTACTTGCGAGTGATCTTCTCCAGCGTCTGCTCCACATAATCGCGGTCGTTGTCGATGAACTTCAACTTGACCGGATACCACTCCAGCGACGGCGCCAGCCAGATGTCGAGGGTCTGGTCCTTCGAGCCCGGCGGCGGTTCGCGCAGCACGTGGATGGTGTCGACCGTGCCGATGGCGGCGCCGGCCTGCACTTTTTCGCGGCCGATCACGCGGAAGGTCCAGGGATCGGCATCGTGGGGGCCGACCACGAAGAAGTCCCAGTCCGAGCCCGGCTTGAACTTGTCCTTGGCCGCACGCGCCACCCCGATCAGCTGCCACGAGATCGACACCCGGTCCTGCTCGCCGCCCTTGATCGGGTAGCTCTTCTTGCCGTCGCTGAAGCCGATGGTCCTGGCCTCGCGGTCGAAATTCGCCGTGACCGGGTCCTTGCGGAAGCGCTTGTCGTAGTACTCGTTCGGCGCCAGGCCGTAGCTGTCGATCGTGCCGGTGCTGCGGTTCTCGGTCAGCTTGCCCAGCAGGGCCACGCGCGAATCGGTGTTGATCGTATACTTGCCGTCGCCCTGGCGCCAGCTCAGCGTGGCTTCGCCGTTCAGCGTGAAGCCGCGCTGGCGGGCGCTGATCGAGTACGACAGGTCGGCCGAGGGCGGCAGGTTAAAGGGACGCATCTGCGCCGGATGCTCGTCCGCCGCGGGCGCGCCCCGGGCCGTCATCGCCGCCGCCAGCAGTCCACCCGCAGCGGCCAGTTTCCACATCTTGTTCATATCAGCTTCCTGAATTCTTCATCACGATTTTGTTCGCGGTCTGGGTCGTCACCGCCCCGCTCGCTTCGAGGTTACGGATCTGCACCGGAACCCAGCCGTAGTCGGGCGCCAGCCACAGGTCCAGGCGCGAGTTGTACGAGCCGGGCTTGGGCGGACGCGTCAGGTGCCAGGTGGCGATCCTGCCCATGCCCGTGTCGATCTGTTCCTGGCCGAGCACCACAAAGCTGAAAACGCTCGCATCGCGGTCTTCGCCGACAAGGATGTCGATATTTCCCGACAATTGCTGCGGATCGCCGCGCGCGATCGCGGCCAACTGCAGCGGCACGCTGGCCTTGTCCTGGGCGCCCCAGACCAGCGGATATGTTGCTTCCGACGCCGAAAAACTGAGCCTGCCGACCTTGCGGTTGAAATGGGTGGCCGTCATCGACCGCCCGCGCCGCTTTTCCGTCATCAGGGTCGGCATGAAGCCTTCCTCGCCAACCGTACCTTCGCTGGTCACGGTCAGCAGGTTCACGTGGGCGAACACCACCGTGATGCCGGCTTCGACACGGATCTTGTACGAGGTCGGCGTGATCGTCCACGACAGCTGGGAATCACCGCTCCATTGCGTGCCGTTGGCGTCGGTGCGCGCGACGTCCAGTTGGATCTCGGCGGCGGGCGGCAGGTCGACCTTGTAGTGACGCGCTTCAGGGGCGGGCTTGGGCGGCGCCGGTTCCGCTGCCGGCTGCGCCTGCGCGGCGGCCTGGGAGGATTGTACGTCGGCCGCGGCGGTCGGGGCGCTCCCCTGCCCGGCTGCAAGTACTCCGGCGGCGGCATCGGGCGCCGCTGCCTGCGCGCCATCGCCGGATCCGGGACCGGCCGCGGCGCCCTGGCCGGCCTCGTCCACCTCCACCGGCTCGGGCGGCAAGCGCGGCAGCGGCGGCGGTTCGAGCGCGGGCCGGAGAGGCAGCGGCAGCGGCTGGGGCGGCGGCGTGGCCGGCGTCTCCACCAGTTCCGCCACCACCAGCGGCGCCTCGCGCCGCACGCTTTCCCCGCGCGGCCGTCCGACCTGGGCGCTGAACCAGTCCAGCACGGCCAGGTGCAGCAGGACCGTGACCGCACCCAGCACGATTTTCCGGCGGCGGTTCGGGGCGAAAGCGAGGCTCATCCGGCTAGTGTAACGTCTATGAGCGCCATAAGTATTCTGATACGCTAGGAGCGCTCCACGTCCCGACCTCTAACAGGAGAAGACCACCATGCTGAAACCACCTGCCGCCAATATGCCCGGGATGACGGATACGCTGGACTTCGTCAAGAACCTCTGGGGTTCGATGAACCTTCCGGGCACGAACATGTCGGGCATGAGCGCGCCGCCGCTCTCGACCGAAGACCTCGACAAGCGGATCGCCGACCTGAAGGCCGTCGAATCCTGGCTCAACATGAACCTCACCATGCTGCGCGGGACCATCCAGACCATGGAAGTGCAGCGCGCCACCCTGTCGACCCTCAAGACCATGGGCGCCTCGATGGCCGAGGCGATGCGCCAGTCGGGCGTGAGCGCCGAGAAGATGGCGGGCATGCCCTTCTCTTCTTTCTTCGGCCAGCCGGGGGCATCCGCGGCCGGGGATGCCGGCGGCGGCGGCTCGGCCCAGCCCGGTGCGGCTGCGCCGGCGCAGGACCCGGCCGCGGCCATGGGCATGCCGGCTGCGTTGGCGTGGTGGAATATGCTTCAGGAACAGTTCACTCAGGCAGTAGCGACGGCGATGGCGCCTGGCGATGGCGCCGCCAAGGCCGAGCCGCAGGGCGAGGCGCCGGCTGCGCCGTCATCGCAGACGGAACCCGCACCCGACGCAGCGCCGAACGGCAGTGGCCGTGCACGCGGCGGCAAGCCGAAGGCCGATAAACCCTAGGGTGGGCGCGGCCGGCGCAGGCACGCCGTGCCCACGCGAGCGCTAACGTAACGCTGGTTTCACGCAGCTTCCTCCGCCGGCTGCGGCTGCAACTGCGCCAGCTGCTCCATCAGCTGCGCGAAGCGCTGCTGCCCCGGCAGCAGGTGGTCGACGTGGTGCAGCACCTCGTAGGCTTCGGCGGACAGCTTGTCGTCGTAGCCGTGCTGCTGCATGTGCGACAGCATGATCTGGGCCGCGTTGAACAGGATCCGCTGGTTGTTCGGCACCGCCTTGCGCGCGTTGCGCATCCATTCCACCGCTTCGGCCAGCTTGCCGGTCTTCCATAGCAGCACGCCCTGGTTCATCAGGTCCGCCGCTTCCTTCTTCGAGCTGCGGATCAGGTCCAGGCCCTCTTCGCCCATGCGCGCCTTCTCGAAGATCGCCTGCACTTCGTCCAGCAGCAACGGGTTGTCGTGGTTATTGCGGATCACGTAGCACAGCAGCTCGGCCGGCGCATCCTTCACGCCCACCGCGAACAGCAGGGTCGCCAGTTCCAGGCAGGTGGCGGTGTCGGGGCGTTCGGCGCTCTGCTTCAGCATCTCTTCGAGCTCGTCGCCGGCCTTGCGCGCGCGCCGGTAGTCGCCGCTCTCGTGATAGACCAGGCCTTCGGTGATCTTCGTGCGCAGCAGCATGTCCGGATGCTCGTGGCCGAATTCGCGCTGGGCCGCCTGCAGTAGCTGCAGGGCTTCCTTCGGATCGTTCTTCTGGCCGCACACGCGCGCCAGGCCAAGGTAGGCGTCCGGCGTCTTCATGATCGAGTACTCGCCGATCGCGATGCACTTGCGGAAGGCCTTCTCGGCCATCTGCACATTGCCCAGCTTGAGCGCGATATTCCCCAGGTTGCGCTGGCGCGGCACCGAGTTCGGCGACAGCCTGGCGGCGCGCTCCAGGATCGCGCAGGCTTCCTCCGCCTTGCCCATGTTCTGGTAGGACGCGGCCAGCTGGTCGTAGGCGTCGATGTAGTAGCGGTTTTCCGCGATCACGCTCTGGAACATCTGGCGCGCCTGCTCGAACTCGCCGTTCGCCATGCGGATCTTGGCTAGGCCGGCGCGCGCCCACTGGTATTCGCGCTGTTCCAGCACCTGTTCGTAGACTTCGCGCGCCTTGGCCGGCTGGCCGCTCTTTTCCATCAGCCTGGCCTTCATGCGCAGCAGGTCGAGGGCGTGGATCTTGTCGTTCCCGATCTGGGCGTCGCACAGCCTGGCCGCGCGCAAATAATCCTTTTCCGCATACGCCTGGTCGATCATGCGGAACACCTGCTTCTTGTGCCACACGCGGTTCAGGCGGGTCAGCAGCACACCCTCGGTGATCGGCTTGATCAGGTAGGCGTCCGGCTGGTGCTCGGCCGCGCCCATCACCGATTCCACGCTCTTCTCGGCCGACACCATCAGCCACACAGTGCTCGGGTTGATCAGGTTGCGCACCCGAGCTTCTTCCAATACCTGCTGGCCGTTCTTGCCTTCGCCGAGGTTGTAATCGCACAGCACCACGTCGTAGCGGATGCGCGACAGCAGGCCCATCGCCTCGCCGCCGCTCGAGGCCTGGTCGATGTTCTTCGCGCCCAGGCTGCGCAGGCTCTCGCGCAGCAGCTGGCGCACGCCGACGAAGTCGTCGACCACCAGGTAGTTCTTGTCGGCCCAGTCGATCTGGTCGGCCGCGGCGGCGGCAACGCCCGGATTCGCGAGGTTCATGGCAGTCTCAGGATGAAGCAGCCGCCGCCATAGGCCCCGCCGTTCTCCAGGCGCAGGCTGCCGCTGCGGCCGCGGTGGCGATGCATCTTCGCGACTTCGCTGGAAAAATACAGGCCCAGGCCGGCGCTGTTGGTCAGGAAGTTGACCCCGCTGCCCTGCTCGCGGGTCGCGATCGCGCCGGCTTTCAGCAGGGCCGGCGGGTAGCCGGGGCCATTGTCCTCGACGCGCAGTTCGAGCCAGCCGTCCAGCTCGCGGATCGCCAGGCGCACGGTGTCGCAGGTGTAGTGGATGGCGTTGTTGATCGCATGCGAGAGCACGCCGACCACCAGGTCTTCGTCGAAGTGCCAGATCAGGGCCGGGTCATAGTCGAGTTCCAGCCGGATGCCGCGCGACTTCAGCAGCACGCGCTCGATCGCCACCACCTGCTCGACCAGCTGGCCGAGCGCGAGCGGCTGCACGTCGAAGGGGTATTCCGGCTTGCCGACCTGCTTGTACAGCGCCAGCAACTGCATCAGGTTGTCGTTCAGGCGCTTGGTCTGGTACAGCATGTGCGCCATCTGCGGATAGGCCGATTCCGTCTTGGGGGACGCGTCGACGAGCAGGCGCTCCAGCGTGCCGGACAGGACGCTGATCGAGTTCTTCATGTCGTGCGCGGTCGATGCAAGGAACAGGAACAGGTCGTGCGAGTCGGGCGCGGGGGTCGGGTGGTCTGCCGTCAGGTCGTCCATCTCAACCTTTCAGATGTGAAATGTTGCTGGACGTTAATTATACCTTTAGTCGGTGTAATTACTTACAGGAAATCAACTCTCCTCGGCCTGTGGCCCCCGGCTGGTGCGGCGCGCGCGCAACACGAAACGGGCCGGATCGAGGGCGTCGACCAGCGCCGATTCCAGCGGCAGGGGCTCGCCTTCGAGCTGGGCGGCGAGCAGCTCGGCGGCCCAGCCGGCCCAGATCAGGCCGCGCGAGGCATAGCCCAGCAGCGCGTACAGGCCGGGGTGGCGCGGCACGTCGCGCAGGCGTTCGGTACTGCCGGCCGCGTCGAAGTCCGGCACGCGGCCGACCAGCGGCAGGCGGTCCGGGGCGATGCAGCGGAAGCCGACCCGGCCCTGCAGCGGCGCGCCCTGCGCCGCCTGCGGATCGGACAGCAGGCCGCGCAGGCGTTCCAGGTTTTCCTCGTGGCTGGCGGGCGAGAGTTCGGGATTGTCGTCGAGGTCGTAGGTGGCGCCGGCGCTGACGACGCCGTTCGACGGCGGGGTCAGGTAGGCTTCGCGGCACAGCACCACCGGCAGGGCCGGCAGCATGTCCGCCGGCAGGTGGCTGACCTGGCCGCGCATGGTCGTCAGCGGCAGCGGCGCCGCATGCGGAAGCTGGATCGCGCCGGCGCCGTTGGCCAGGATCAGGTTGGGCGCGCGCGCCACCAATGCGCCCTGCTCGTCATGCACCAGCCAGTGCCCGTCCTCGCGGGCAATGCGCACGCTGCCGACGCCAAAGCGCTGCTGCAGCCGTCCGCCGCAGGCCGCCAGCATGGCTTCGCAGACGCTGCCGGGCCGGGCCCAGCCGCCCTGGCGGAACAGCCAGCCGCCATCCGGTGCGGGCAAGCCCAGCAGGGCCTCGGCCTGCGGCTGCTCGAGCCATTCGGCAAAGCCGGCCGGCAACGCGCCGCTGGCGGCGATGGCGCGCTGCACCTCGGCGTGGCCGGGATCGCGCGCCAGCTGCAGCACGCCGCAGGCATCGCCTTCGATGCTGCGGCCGGGACCGATGCCGCCCAGGCGCTCCCAGTGGCGCAGCGCGTACAGGTAGGCGGCGCGGGTCAGGCGGGTCGGGATGTTGTCGTCGCGCGAGACCAGCGGCATGAAGATGCCGGCGCGGTTGCCGGAGGCTTCCATGGCGGGCTTCTCGTGGCGCTCGACCAGGGTCACTTCCCAGCCGCGCGCGCACAGGCGCTCGCAGGCGGCGGAGCCGGCGATGCCGGCGCCGAGCACGATGGCGCGCCGCTCCGGCGCCGGCGGCTGCGGCGGCCGCGGCTTGCGGCTGGCGAAGCGCGCCTTCTGCTTGCCGGCCAGCCGGTCCGCTTCGCTGCAGGGCTCGAACACGAAGCCCTGGACTTCCAGCGCGGCCACCTGCTCAGCCGTCAGACCCTGGCCCAGCAGGCGGGCCTGGGGCGCGGCCACCCGCGCCAGCGCGCGCGCAAACTCCGCGCCGGCGTTCTCGATGCCGTGCAGGCGGAACAGGTCGACCCGCGCCGCCAGCTGGCCGAGGGCCGTATCGATGGGGGCATTCAGCAGGTCCAGCGTCAGGCCGGGCTCGGGCTGGGGAATGCGGTGGAAGCCCGGCAGCAGGCAGTCGGGCTCGGATTGCGTGCACAGGGCGATCACGTGCAGGTGCGGCGAGCGGTGCGGATCGGTGCGCCAGACGTCGGCGAGCACCCGGAACGAGGCGCCGTCGCCATAGTCGCTGTCGAAGACCGTATAGTGCGCCTGGGTGCACCATGCATCCCGGTAGTCCATGTTCAGCTCCTGCCGTGGGCCCCGCTGCGTTGGCGGCACATGCAGCCGCGGTCGTGGTCGTCCACCATGCCGATTCCCTGCATGTAGGCGTAGACGATGGTCGAGCCGACGAACTTGAAGCCGCGCTTGCCGAGGTCCTTCGAAATGCGGTCGGACAGTTCGGTGCGCGCCGGCCGTGCGCCGTCCGGCCAGTCGTTGACGATCGCTTGATGGTCGACGAAGGTCCACAGGTAGCGGTCGAGCGTCAGCCCCTGCTCGCGCATGGCCAGGTAGGCCTTCGCATTGTTGATGGCGGCCGCGACCTTCAGGCGGTTGCGCACGATGCCGGGATTGGCCAGCAGCTCGGCCACCTTGGCGTCGTCGTAGCGGGCGATCTTGGCGGCGTCCCAGCCGTCGAAGGCGCTGCGGTAGCTGTCGCGCTTGTTCAGGATCGTCTCCCAGGACAGGCCGGCCTGCGCCCCTTCGAGATTCAGCATCTCGAACAGCGTGGTCTCGTCATGGCAGGGCACGCCCCACTCGTGATCGTGATAGGCGATGTAGCGCGGATTGGCCATATTGGCCCAGGTGCAGCGGGTGGTATCCATATCGGAAGTATAAACCCGGCGGACGCTCGATGAATGGGAAGCTGCCGGCGCCTGCTTGTATCAAAATGTCTACATTGAAACAGGAATTTCTTAAAGAATATGGAATTGTTAATTGCAAACAGTTACCCTGTAGGATCTCTCCTACTTTAACGTCCGGACATGCACAGCCGTCGAGCCTACCTGCGGCAAACCATGAAGCAGGCGCGCCTGCAGAAGCGGCTGGCCGTGGCGGCCACGCTGGCTGCCGCCGGCTGCGCGCTCGTCCTGTTGCAACAGGACGCGCATCCGGAGCAGCGCCGCGCGGCAGCGCTCACGCCGGCCGTGCAGGCGGCGCCGGCGCCGTTGCGCGTTGCCGCCCAGGCCGCGCCGGCACCGGCGCGGCATGTGTATCCGTATTCGATCGTCCCCGGCGGCGTGACCAGCCGCACCGAGCTGGCTCGCGCCGTCCTCGCCGACAAGACCGTGGCCGCGCATTACGCGGGATTCGACACCGACAAGGCGGAGCTGCGCACGGTGCCGAAGGCGCGCGCCGTGTACGTGTCCTACCGCAAGGGCGACCAGGTGTACTGGACCGCGAAGAAGGTGATGCTGGCCGAGGGCGAGGCCGTGCTGTCCGACGGCCGGAGCGATATCCGCGCGCGCTGCGGCAACCGCATTTCGGACACGCCCCAGCTGCCGGTCGAGGTCAAGGGCCCGTCCGAGCAGGAACTCGACACCCCGGTCGAGCAAGCCCAGGCGGCCGGGGACGGCGCGCTGCGCGAGATCGCCTTCGATCCGGACGAGGACGGGGGTGAAGGCCAGTCCTTCGTGGCGCAATCCTTCGCGAACGGGGCCGGCCTGCTGACAGCCGCCCAGGCGCAGGCCCGCTTCGACCAGGCCGGCGTCGCCGGCGGCGGCGCGGGCTATCTCGATTCCCTGGCCGATACCGGGCGCAGGAATACCATGCTCGCCATGCTGGCGAATTCGGCTTCCGGCCTCGGCGGCAGGACACCGAACGGCGGCAACGGCGGCGCGGCGAACGGCGGCGCGGGGAACACGTCCGGCGGATCGACCAGCGGCGGCGGCATCGCGACCGGGGGTCTCGGCAGTCACAACACCGGCGATACGGCGCCGGCCGGTTCCGATGGCGAAAGCGCGGGCAGCGGCGGCGGCGGAGGCGGCACGGGCGGCTCCGGCGGCAAGCCGGCCGCGCCGCCCCCGGGTCCCGATCCGGTTACCGATCCACGTCCCGATCCGGGTTCCAATCCACTGCCGGGCCGCGACAATCCGCCCAAGGACCATCCCTTGCCCGAGCCGGGCAGCCTGTGGCTGAGCGGCATGGCCGGCGCTGCCCTTTTCCTGCAGCGCCGCCTGCACCGCCGTTCACGCTAGGCGCAGCCGCTTACCAGTAACAAAGGCAAGCCCGCCCACGCAATCGCCACCAGCGCCAGTATGGCCAGCAGCGCACACAGCGCCAGTGCCGCCATCGTCACCCCACCAATGATCAGGCGGACAGTGCCTGCTCCAGCCGCCTCACCCCGGCGCGGATCTGGGCCGGCGTGAAGGCCGAAAAGCCCAGCAGCATCCCCGGCGGCACCGCGCAGTCCGGGCCGGCGGCCGGGTTCACGTAGTAGGACAGGGACCGCACATCGACCCCGGCGGCGGATGCGCGGGCGACGGCTTCCTCCTCGCCGAGACCATTCATGAGTCCCACGCACAAATCCAGGCCGGCATCCGACGGACCGCAGGCCAGTAGCCCCCGCATGCGGCTGTCCAGCGCCTCCAGCATGGCGATGCGCCGCTCGCCGTAGGCATCGCGGGTGCGCCGGATATGGCGCGCGAAGTGTCCTTCCTGGATGAAGTCGGCCAGCACCGCCTGCGGCACGATGGGGCTGTGGCGGTCGACCACCGCCTTGGCGCGCGCCAGCGGCGCCGCCAGCGCCGGCGGCGCCACCACGTAGCCCAGGCGCAGTCCCGGAAACAGCACTTTCGACAGGGTGCCGACGTAGATCACGCAGTTCGCGCGGTCGAGGCCCTGCAGCGAGGCCAGCGGCGGGCCGGTATAGCGGTACTCGCTGTCGTAGTCGTCCTCGACGATCCAGGCGCGCTTGGCCTCGGCCCAGCGCAGCAGCTCCAGGCGCCGCGCCAGGCTCATGGTGGCGCCCAGCGGCAGCTGGTGCGAGGGAGTGGCGAAGGCCATGCGCGCATCCGGATAGCGGGCCGCGGCGTAGGCGACGTCCATGCCTTCGGCATCGACCGGCACCGGGCAGATCTTCGCGCCGGCCACCGCGAACGGCGCCAGCGCGCCCTGGTAGCCGGGCGACTCCAGCCAGACGCCCTCGCCCGGCGCCAGCAGCAGCTGGGCCAGCAGATACAGGGCCTGCTGCGAACCGTTGGTGATGACGATCTGCTCCGGCATGCAGCGCACCCCGCGCGAGGCTTTCAGGTAGGCGCACAGCAGTTCGCGCAGCGGCGGATGGCCGGCCGCGCCGCCATAGCCCAGCGGGACTTCGCGGCGGCGCCAGTGGCGCGCCTCGAGCTTGCGCCAGACCTCGAAGGGGAACAGGTCCAGGCCCGGCATGCTCATGCGGAAGGTGCGCAAGGGCCCGTCGTGGTGGCGTACGCGCGCCATCGCCGAGGCCATCGCTTCGCCGCGCGCGGACAGCGGCCGCACCAGCGGCGGCGCGGCGTCCGGCGGCGCGCTCCGGCGTGCCGCCGCCGGCAGCGAGGCGCTCACGAACGTTCCCTTCCCCACCGCCCCTTCCAGGTAGCCCTCGGCCATCAGCTGCTCGTAGGCGGCCAGCACGGTCTGGCGCGAGACCTTCAATAGCCGGCCCAGTTCGCGGGTGGCGGGCAGCCGCACCGTGGGCTGTACCGCGCCGGACAGGATCGCTTCCTTCATCCGCAGATACAGCTGGCGGAACAGCGGCGTGGCCGCATCGCGCTCGAGCGGAATGGCGGCGAGGATGGCGTGGACGTGCATGGGCATCTCACAAAATTGGTACGCCCATCTTCGTCCTTATTGGTTATTTCGGCAAGCCACTTGCCATCCTAAGATGGAGGCATGAAAACATTCGACGCCAGCCTGTCCTGGGAACGCGGCGCCCAGGCCTTCACCGACCAGCGCTACAGCCGCGCGCATACCTGGACCTTCGACGGCGGCCTGTCGGTGCCTGCCTCGTCCTCGCCTTTGTCTGTGCCGCTGCCGATGTCCGATGCGGCCGCGGTCGATCCGGAAGAGGCGCTGGTGGCCGCCGCCAGCAGCTGCCACATGCTGTTCTTCCTGTCGCTGGCGGCAGCGCGCAGCCTGGTGGTCGACAGCTACCGCGACGATGCCACCGGCTTCCTCGGCAGCGACGAGCTGGGCCGGCTGGCAATGACCCGCATCGTGCTGCGCCCGCGCATCGCCTTCGCCGGCGGGCCGCCGGATGCCGCCGTGCTGGCCGCCCTGCACCACGAGGCGCACGCCCGCTGCTACATCGCCAGCTCGCTGCGCGGCGAGGTCGTGGTCGAGGGAGAAGGCTGATGTACCTGCCTTCCCACTTCCGCGAAGAGCGCATCGAGGTCCTGCACGGCCTGATCGACGCCCATCCGCTGGGCGCCCTGGTGCGCCTCGGCGAGGATGGCCTGGCCGCCGACCACATCCCCTTCGAGCTGGTGCCGGCATCCGGCGAAGCGCCCCGCGGCATCCTGCGCGCCCACGTGGCGCGCGCGAACCCGCTGTGGCGCCAGGACGGCGCGCCGGTGCTGGCGATCTTCCAGGGAGCATCCGGCTACGTCTCGCCCGAACTCTACGATGCGAAGGCCATCGACGGACGCGTGGTCCCGACCTGGAACTACGCGGTCGTGCATGCGCACGGGCGGCTGCGCACCATCGACGACACCGAATGGCTGCTGGCCCACATGCGCCGCATGACGCAGCGCCAGGAGCACCGGCAAGGCCGCGGCTGGGCCGTCGACGATGCGCCGCGCGACTATATCGACAAGCTGGTGCGGGCGACGGTCGGCATCGAGATCGTCATCGACGGCCTGCAGGGCAAGTGGAAAGCCAGCCAGAACCGCGGCGAAGAGGAGCGCATGCGCATCGCCCATGCGACCGGCATGGCGCCCTGAACATCCCAATCTTCACTGGACATTGCGGCGGATTGCAGCGCACAATGGGATGCACCTGGGAGCGAAGAGTCCATGTCCATACAAAGCCGCAATCATGTCCATGTCTCCGGCAAAGGCGCCTCCACCATGGTGTTCATCCACGGCTACGGCTGCGACCAGACCATGTGGCGCTTCCTGGCGCCGGCCTACGAGGACCGCTTCCGCGTGGTCACCTACGATCTGACCGGCTGCGGCCAGTCCGAGCTTTCCGCCTACGACCGCAGCAAGTACGGCAGCCTGCACGGCCACGCCGCCGACCTGCTGGAGATTGTCGACAGCGTCGCCGGCGGACCGGTGGTGATCGTCGGGCATTCGGTCGGCGCCACCATCGGCATGCTGGCCGCGATCGCCGCGCCGCAGCGCTTTGCCGCCCAGGTCATGGTCGGGCCCTCGCCCTGCTTCATCAACGACGGCGACTACGTGGGCGGCTTCAGCCGCTCCGACATCGACGAGCTGCTCGAAACCATGGACGCCAACTACCTCGGCTGGTCGCGCAGCGTGGCGCCGATGATCATGGGCGCGCCCAACCAGCCGCAGCTGCGCGACGAACTCACCGAGCGCTTCTGCCGCAACGATCCCGCGATCGCCCGCCACTTCGGCCGCGTCACCTTCCTCTCGGACCACCGCGCCGACGTCCCGCGCTCGACGGTGCCGGCCCTGATCCTGCAATGCAGCGACGACCTGATCGCACCGAGCGTGGTCGGCGACTGGCTGCATCGCCACCTGCCGGCCAGCACCCTGCGCGTGATCCGCAACGTCGGCCATTGCCCGCACATGAGCGCGCCCACCGAGAGTTCGCGCGCGATCGACGCCTTCCTCGCGCAGACCCTGCGCTGACGATGTGAATGCGAGCCTGCCCGGCGCCTAAAAACATCGTCCCCGCGAAGGCGGGGACGATGTTCACAAGCTATGGGGCGACGTTTGTGAAGATTACTTCCCAGCAGTCGTACCCGTCTTAGCCGTATTCATCTGCTCAGCCGACTTCAAATGCTGCGCCACCACCGGTTCGGTCTTCTCGACCAGGGCCTTCACTTCCGCATCCTTGGCCTTCTTGGCGTCGGCCATCAGCTTGGCGTGGACGGTCTTGTGGTCCTGCACCCCGGCCTGCTTCATGTAGGCCTTGTCGAAGTCGGCGCCGCTCATCTTTTCCAGCTTGGCGGCCATGGCCTTGTGCTTGGCGTCCGGTTCGCTCGGCAGGGTCACGCCGCGGGCGTCGGCCAGGGTTTTCACTTCGTTCAGGTTGGCGGTGTGATCGTCGATCATCTGCTGGCCGAAGGCTTTCACTTCGCTGCTCTGGCCCTTGCTCTGGGCCAGCTTGCCGCCCGCGACTTCGGCCATGTCGGCCATCGCGATGTCCTTGAGGATCTTCGTGTCGCCTGCGCTCAGTTTGGCGCCCGAAGCCGTCGCACCTGCGGCGCCGCTGGCGCCCGACGCGCTCATGCCGCTGCTGCTGGAACCCGAGGAATGCATGCCGGACGACTTCGAGGTCGAGCTGCTCGAGCTGCCCATGCTCTTGGTCGACTGCTTGGCGCGGTTTTCCATGCCGGTGCTGTTGCTGTTGTCCATCGTCCCTTCCTTGGTCGTCTTGCCGGCCTGGTTGGGATTGGTGGAGCTGGTGCCGGTCTGGGACGGGCTGGAGCCGACCGAGGTCTGGGCGTGGACGCCAACTGCGCCGAACATGGCTGCCACTGCCGACACGGCCAGCAGTCCCTTCAAGGTTTTATTCTTGTGCATGTCGTTCTCCTGATCTCTTATGGTGAAGTTTGACCCGTGTTCAAATGACAACGGTGGCACAAAGTGTATCGCCGTGCTTTACCGCACAGCGCGCGTTAGCCCATAGGAAATTTGCGATCAGCGGAAGCTGAGCGCCGCCGTCAGGTCGCCCGGCGGACGCGCCCCGCGCGACTCGAAGGCGGCGTTGCGTGCGGCCAGGCCTTCCAGCAGTGGCAGGCCGTGCAGGCGGGAGATGAAGCGCAGGACCGAGGTCGTGTCGTAGAAGTTGTGATCGACGGCGCCCTTCTTCGCGAACGGCGAGACGACGATGGCCGGAATGCGCGAACCCGGGCCCCAGCGGTCGCCCTTGGGCGGCGCCACGTGGTCCCACCAGCCGCCGTTCTCGTCGAAGGTGATGACCACCACCATATTGTTCCACTGCGGCGATTTCTTGAGGTGCTCGATCACGTTGGCGACGTGGGCGTCGCCCGATTCGATGTCCGAGTAGCCGGCATGCAGGTTCAGGTTGCCCTGCGGCTTGTAGAAGGCCACGGCAGGCAGGCGGCCGGCCACCGCGTCGGCGATGAACTTGTTCGATATCGGGCTGTCGCCCAGGCCGCCGTCGCGCAGGTGTTGTTCGCGCGCGGCCGTACCTGGCGCAAATTGCTTGAAGTAATTGAAGGGCTGATGATGGTGCTGGAAGTTCGGGCGCGAACCTTCGCCGCGGCCGTCCAGCGCCGCCTGCCAGGCGCCGCCGTACCAGGCCCAGCTGATGGAACGCCGGGACAGCAGGTCGCCGATCGTGTCGTAGCTTTGCGGCGGCAGCACCGAAGCATCCATCGGGTCGGCCGCGTTCGCATCGCCGCCCGGCGCCGGACGCACCCAGCTCGGCTGGTAAGGCGGGGCCATGGTGTTGACCGCATAGCCGTCCGGCGTGATGGCGCCATGGTTGACGAATTTCGGCTTGCCGTCCAAAGCCGACTTCGGCGAGTCCGGCGCCACCGCCAGGCGCATGCCCTGCGGACCGTCTTCGAGCACCGCGATCTTCTTCTTCGCCGGGGTCTCGGCGGCGTTGAAGAATTCCGGCGTGCGGCCGCTGATCAGGAACTGGTGGTTCAGGTAGGAACCGCCGAAGGCCGCCATGAAGAAGTTGTCGCACAGCGTGAACTCGCGCGCAATCTGAACCAGGCCCAGGTTCTTCGAGGTCTCGCCGTAATGGCCCATCACCATCGCGCCGCTGTCGCCCCAGGCGACGAAACCGTCGTTCTTGCCGCCGTTGATCTGCATCTGGTTGTGATAGAACTGGTGGGTCAGATCGCGCGTGACCAGCCCTTCCGGCAGCGGCTTGCCTTGCGCGTCGGCGAGTGCGAACGGCGCGTTGGGCAGGTGCTGGATATCGTCTTCCTTGATGATGTAATCCTTGCCGCCCAGGTTCTGGCGCGCCGGCACCATGCCGCCCCAGATCTTCGGCAGTTCCGGCAGCACCGAGCCGTCGCGGTCCTTCTGCGCGGTGGCGGACGCGGGCAGGCTGGCGAGGGGCTGGGCCAGGCCGGGGAAATCGGCGAACAGGTTGTTGAAGCTGCGGTTCTCGAGATAGATCACCACCACGTTCTTGACGTGTTCCTTCAGCTTGGCGTCGAGCGAGCCCTTGACGGGCTTGTGGGCCTTCGCCGTTTTCGTGGCCGCTTCGCTGGCGGCCGGCAGGGTGGTCGACAGGCCGACCGCAGCCGCCGCCTGGAAGATCTTGCGGCGCGAAGGATTGGCGGGCTGGCCGGCTTCCGGCTGCTCGTGGTCGTGATGCTTTTCTTGCACGGTTCTCTCCTGGACGGGCATCGGGTCGGCCCGCAAAAACACCGATTATGGGCGTTTTTTGCCAGGTGGAAAAGATCTCAGCGGCAATACCGACTATTGACGCGCGCGTGCCTCGACACGTTTCAGCAGCAGGCCGATCTCGTCGAGCACCAGCCAGGGGTCCTGTTCGTCGAACAGATGGGCCGTGTAGCGCATGCGCATGTGGCGGGTGTCGGTAGACACTTTCGCCAGCTCGAACTGGGCGGCGTCCCAGGTCGTGTTGAAGGCGTCGACGTCGTCGTAGCTCATCTTCGCCTGCCGGATATTCGTGTACGGCAGGCCGCGGCTGAGCACCGTCACCGGCAGGTCCAGCGTGCGGGCGCCGGCCAGGGCCTGTATCGCCTCGACGTAATCTTCGTGGGAATTCTTGTCCCGTTCCCAGCTGATGACCATGTCCATGATGCGCCAGCCGTCCGGCGACATCGTCCGCTTCATGGCCGGGTACCAGGATTCGTGCACGCTGTCGACGAAGACGATGCCCTTGACGGTATCCGGATGCGCCTGCACATAAGCGCGGGCGATCATGCCGCCGAAGGAGTGGGCGACCAGCACCACGTCGCGCCAGCCGCGCTCGCGGATCAGGCCGTCGAGCTCGTCCGTGAGCGCGCGCATGGGCCGGGGCGCGTTCTGCGGCGTGCTCTTGCCGACGCCGGCGCGGTCGTACAGGCAGACCCGGTAACCCGGCACCGAGAAATTGCGGAAGGTATTCTTGTAAGTCGCGTGGGCATCGAGTCCCATGCCGGCGATCAGCACCACCGTCTTGCCGCCTTCGCCGCGGCATTCCCAGGCCAGGCGGTTGGGGCCGACCTGGGCGAACTGTTCGCCCGGCGCTTCGGCGGCCACGGCATGCAGCGACAGGGTGAAAAGCAAGCCGGCCAGCAGTGTCTTCATCGACGATCCTTTCGCGCAAGAATTCTGTCGAATGTAAGACGCGGGTTGCAAGACGTCAATTCATCACGCATGAAGACCGGGAGGTCGATTGCGTCAAACGCCTGTCACATTCCAGGGCCAGAATACGCATCGCTCCTGGGAAAAGAGCACGGCGGCCCTGCCGCCCTACCGGCGCCGGCGGTCGGGAAATATACCGGCACCAATTCAACGTATCGTCTCAGAAGCCCGCCCGCGCGCGCAGCTTGCGGCGCACGTGCTTGCCGGCGCGCGGCAGGTTTTCCACGGCGCGCTCGGCCAGCACGCCTTCGATGAAGCCGAGCAGCGCAATCTCCTGCGGCACCCGTTCGCGCAACTGGGCGACCAGTTCGCGCGCGACCACGCCATCGTTCAGCAGCCCCAGCTCATCCTGCATGTCGGACAGCAGATCGTGGCGGCGCACTTCCTTCCTGCCGTGGCTGAGCGCTTCGAAGAACTCGCGCGCATAGCGCTCCTTCTTGGCGGCGATGCGCACCTTGTGCAGGGTTTCCGGGTGCTTCAGGTCGATCACGCGGGCACGCTTGCGCACGCGCGCGGCGGCATGCTGCACCAGGCGCGGCGCGGCCTTGCTCACCTTCTGTTCCAGCGCATCGGCCGGCGCATCCCCGGGGCGCGGATCGGCCTGGCGCCCGCTTTGCTTCCATCCCTGACCGGCAATCCACGCGCCCAGCCCCAGCATCAGGCCCGTATAGCGCGGGCTGCCGACCGCCGCGCGCACGCGGGCGCGATGCCGCTCCGCCTCTTCGCGCGCCGCCACCGCGACCCGCGCCAGCGCCGGCTTGTGTTCTTCCGGCAGCGGCAGGCCGGGCAGCAGCGATTCGATGAAGACGTCCCAGTTGCGGGCGTCGCCCAGTTCGCCCGCCAGCCATTCGACGTCGGCCGCCAGCGGCGCCGGCAGCTGCACCATGTCCTTCACCATCGCCATCGCCGCGCGCAGGCGGCGCAGGCCGACGCGCATCTGGTGCAGGCTCTCGACCTCGCCCGCCAGCAGGCCTTGCTCGTTGGCCTGCATCTGCGCCAGGCAGTTCTGCAGGATGCCGCCCAAGGCCTCGCCCAGGCTGGCCTTGCGCCTGAGCGCCACCGCGCTCGCCTTCACGGCGTGCGGCGTCACGCCGCCAGCCAGCGCATAGCCGCGCTCGGCCTTGCTGACGTTCTCGATCCGCACCGGCACCGCCTCGTGCACCTGGCGCGCCAGGTCGTACAGGCGCGCGGGGTCGCCCTCCTTCATTTCGAGTTCCAGTTCGCGCACCGGCACCGTACGGTCGCCGCGCTGCAGCTCGCCGGTATCGAGGGCGCATTCGACCTGCACGCCATCGTCCAGTTCCAGCAACCAGGCGGCGCGCTTGACCTTGTTGACGAACACCGGTTCGAGCGCCAGCTCATGCCGGCCGAGCTGTTTGGCCAGGGCCGGCACGGCGTCGCGCAGCTGGCGCGCGAACAGCTCGCGGTCCGGCTCGGCCGACGGCACCTCGGCTTCCAGCTCGACGCGCCGGTGCAGGCCGGCGACCACCGTGCCGCCGCCCTTCAGCGTCTGCACGTGGCGCGTACCCTCGCTGCGCACCCGCAGTGCGAAACCGTGCTGCCACAGGGTGAAGTCGGCGGTGTCGAAATAGCGGTCGACGTGTTCGCGCTCTTCCGGCTTGTTGCCGCCCCGGGGGCGCAGCAGCGGGATCTTCCTGACCTGGCTGACGCTGGCGTTATCGAGGGCCAGCTTGATTTCGCATTCCATCGTTTGTCCTCCTGACAGCGTTACTGTAGCGCTTTCGGTGCGAGACGGGCACACCGGTCGCCCCGCCATGGCAACGGGCTCGCATGTCAGGAGGAGGTCAGACGGAGATTCCGGCAGGCAAGGAATGAAGGTCCAGGCGCCGGCCGGCCTTGACGATCTGGCTGGGCAGCTCGTGGCCCAGCAGTTCCTGCAGGCGCCGCGCAGCCTGCAGCAGCAGGGCCAGGTCGACGCCGGTATCGTAGCCCATCAGTTCAAGCGCGTGCACGATTTCCTCGGTGCAGACGTTGCCGGTGGCGCCCGGTGCGTAGGGGCAGCCGCCGATGCCGCCCAGCGACGCGTCGAAGCGCTCGGCGCCGGCATCGATCCCGGCCAGCACATTCGCCAGGCCCATCCCGCGCGTGTTATGGAAGTGCAGGGTCAGCTCGAGACCGGGCCAGCGTTCCCGCACTTTTCCGGTCAGTTCACGCACCTGGGTCGGATAGGCCATGCCGGTGGTATCGCACAGGGTGATGCCCTGCACCTGCAGCTCGTCGACGAAGCGCGCGCACCAGTCCAGTACCGCCTCCTGCGCCACTTCCCCTTCCATCGGGCAGCCGAAGCTGCAGGACAGCGAGATGTTGACGCGTACGCCATGCGCTTGCGCCAGCGCCGCCACGTCCCGCAAGCCGGCGAAGGACTGCGCGCGTGTCATGCGCAGGTTGCTCAGGTTGTGGCTTTCGCTGGCCGACATCACCAGGTTCATCTCGTCGACGCCGGCGGCGATGGCGCGTTCGGCGCCGCGCAGGTTGGGCACCAGGGCGCTGTAGACGACGCCAGGCCGACGGGCGATCCCCTCGAACACCTCGACCGCATCGGCCAGCACCGGCACCGCTTTCGGCGACACGAAGGAACTGGCTTCCAGTTTGGCCAGACCGGTCTTCGAGAGCGCATCGGCCAGTGCGATCTTCTCTAGCGTCGGCACGAAGCGTGTTTCGGCCTGCAGGCCGTCGCGCAGGCCGACTTCCTGGATGTGGATGCGGCGTCCCTTGCCGCTCCACGCATTCATGTTCGCATTCATGCCACCACCTTGCGCTCGCGCAGCGCCGCGATCTGCTCTTCGGTGAGGCCGATCTCGCGCAATACCGCGTCGGTGTCCTCGCCCAGGCGCGGCGCGGCCGAACGCACCGCGCCCGGCGTGCCCATCAGCTTGGGCACGATGCCCGGCACCTCGACCTGGTAGCCCTCGCGCGTCTGCTGGGTCAGGATCATGTCGCGCGCACGGTAATGCGGGTCTTCGGCGATGTCCTGCGCGGTATAGACCTTGCCGGCCGGGACCCGGGCCCCATTCAGGACCTCGAGCACTTCGGCCACGCCGCGGGTCGCGGTCCAGACACCGATGGCGGCGTCGATCTCGGCCACCCTGGCGACGCGGCCGGCATTGTTCGCCAGGTCCGGCGCTTCGGCCAGGTCGGGGCGGCCGATCGCCGCCATCAGGCGCTTGAAGATGCTGTCGCCGTTGCCGGCCACGAGTACGTAGCCGTCATTGCAGCGGTAGGCGTTGGACGGGGCGATGCCCGGCAAGGCGCTGCCCGCCGCCTCGCGCACCGCGCCGAAGGCGCTGTATTCGGGGATCAGGCTTTCCATCACGTTGAACACGGCTTCGTGCAGGGCGACGTCGATCACCTGGCCGCGTCCGCCGTTGACCTTGCGGTGATACAGCGCGGTCAGCACGCCGATGGTGCCGTGCAGGGCGGCCAGGGTGTCGCCGATCGAAATCCCGCAGCGCACCGGCACGCGGCCCGGTTCGCCGGTCAGGTGGCGCAGGCCGCCCATCGCCTCGCCGATCGCGCCGAAGCCCGGCAAGTCGCGGTAGGGACCGGTCTGACCATAGCCGGAAATGCGCAGCATGACCAGGCCCGGATTCAGTTCGGACAGCACATCCCAGCCCATGCCCCAGCTTTCCAGGGTGCCGGGGCGGAAGTTCTCGACCAGCACGTCGGCCTCCGCGATCAGCTTGCGCGCGATCTCCTGCCCCTCTTCGCTGCGCAGGTCGAGCGCGAGCGAGCGCTTGTTGCGCGACTGGACCTGCCACCACACCGAGGTCCCGTCCTTCATCATGCGCCAGTTGCGCAGCGGGTCGCCGGCGCCCGGCGCCTCGATCTTGATCACGTCGGCGCCGAATTCCCCCAGCGTCTTGCCGGCGAAGGGCCCGGCGATCAGTTGTCCCATCTCGATCACGCGCACGCCCTTCAGCGCCTGGTCGGAAAAATTCGCGTGGATCATGTTCGATGCCGTCATGTGCTTGCCCCTTCAATGTTCGGATTGTTCGCGCCGGCGCAGCCGCTCGGGCATGCCGAAGGCCAGGATGGCCGCGCACACCAGGCTCAGGCCGGCGATCGCATACAGCGCCGGCGTGGTGCTGCCGGTGACGTCCTTGATGCGCCCGACCATCACCGGGCTGACGATGCCGCCCAGCTGGCCCAGCGTGTTGATCAGTGCGATGCCGCCCGCGGCGCCGGCGCCGCTCACCAGCTTGGGCGGCAAGGCCCAGAACGCCGGGATCGACGCTACCACGCCGGCGCCCATCACGGCCAGCGCCGCCAGCAGCAGGGCCGGCTGGTGGTCGAACAGGCCGGCGCAGCAGAAGCCGGCGGCGCCCAGCAGCACCAGGCCGATCACGAATTTTCGGCGCTCGCCGCTGGCGTCCGAGATCCGGCCGACCAGCACCATCGCGATCGCGCCGCACAGGTAGGGCACGGCGGTGAGCAGGCCGATCATGGTCGGGTTGATGGTGCCGGCGCTGCGGATCATGTGCGGCGCCCAGAAATTCAGGCCGTAGGAACTCACCTGGATCAGAAAGTAGACCAGGCCCAGGGTCAGGAAACCGGGCGTCTTGAGCGCGCCCAGCAGCGAATGGCTGCCGATCTGGCGGTTCTGCTCGGCGATGCGCGCGGCCAGCAGGCTGCGCTCCTGGGGAGTGAGCCATTGCGCATCCTCGATCCTGTCCTTCAGCGACAGGAACACGACGGCGCCCAGCGCCACGCACGGCAGGCCGCCCACCAAAAACAGCCAATGCCAGCCGGCCATGCCCAGTGCGCCGTCCATGTGGCCCAGCACCAGGCCGGCGGCAGGCGCGCCGACCAGGCCGGAAAAGGCCGAGGCCAGGAACAGCATCGAGGTGATGCGGCCGCGGTAGGCGGCCGGGAACCACAGCGTCAGGAAATACAGCACGCCAGGCGCGAAGCCGGCCTCCATGGCGCCGATGAGGAAGCGCAGCACATAGAACTGCCACTCGGTCTGTACCAGCGCCATCAGGGCGGTGGCGATGCCCCAGGACACCATGATGCGGGCGATCCAGCGGCGCGCCCCGACCTTGTACAGCATCATGTTGCTGGGCACCTCGAACAGGACGTAGCCGACCGAGAACAGGCCCGCGCCCAGGCCGTAGGCGGTGTCGGACAGCGACAGGCTGTTCTGCAGCGCGAACTTGGCGAAACTGATGTTGATGCGGTCGAAGAAGGCGAAGAGATAGCAGACCATGATCAGCGGCATGATGCGCCATGCCACTTTTGCCACGATCTGCGCTTCGCCCGGAACGGCCACGGAGGCCGCACCGGCGGGGGCGGACAGGATTTTGCTCATGATGTCTCCGGATAGGGTGTCGTCGAATGACCCGGCGCGCTCATGCGGGATGGCGCGCTTTTGGTGTTGTGGGTCGATTCTGGCACTCCGGGTCCGGATGGCGGAATGACCAAGACGGGAACCCGGCTTTCGCGTTTCGCGAAAGCTCGAGCACTCAGCGTCCGGGCTGGGGCGCAGCGGCGAGGTGCTCGACCAGCATCCGCGCATGGCGCGGCAGGGTCTCCAGGTCGCGCACGCCAATCAAGAGCTGGCGCCGCGCCCATGCGTCCTGGAGCGGGATCTGGCGCAGGTTCAGCGAACGCACCAGCGCCCGCACCGCGTCCGCCGGCAGCACCGCCACGCCCAGCCCGGCGGCCACCATCTGGCACATGGCGTCGAAGCTGCGCACCTGGATCCGCAACTTGAGGCGCTGGCCCATGGCCTCGGTCTCGGCCTGCAGGCGCTGCGCCAGCGAGGTGCCCTGCGACAGGCTGACGAAGTCGAATTCGGCGGCTTCCTCGAAACGCAGCGAGCGCCGCCGCGCCAGCGCATGCCCGCTTGGTGCCACCAGCACCAGCCGGTCCTCCCGGTAGGGCATCAGCTGCAGGCCGAGGGCCGGGGTGCGGTCGGCAAAGATGCCGATATCGGCCCTGCCCTCGAGCACGCCGAGCACGATCTCGCCACTGTTGAGTTCCGCCAGTTCGATGCGGATCGCCGGCGTGGCGCGCGCAAAGGCGGCGATGTCGGCCGGCAGGAACTGGGTGATGGCCGAGGTATTCGCCCACAGGCGCGCCACGCCGACGATGCCGTTCGCGTGGTCGCGCAGCTCGGCCGCCAGCAAGTTGACGTCGCCGAGGATGCGCAGGGCATGGCGGGCCAGCGCCTCGCCGGCGGCGGTCATGGTGATACCGCGCGAATGCCGCTCCAGCAGCCCCGCGCCGACCGCCGCCTCGAGGTCGGAAATGCGCTTGCTGGCCGCCCCGACCGCCAGGTTGGCCAACTGCGCGCCCTTGCTGATGCTGCCGGAGCGCACCACGTGCATGAACAGGGAAAGCGAGACGAGATCGAGGCGGTGCAGGTTCATGCCGACATGCTACACTGAACGCATGTTCAATCGATCCTTCCACCACGGAGTGTGTTACCGCAGGCCATAGAAGCCTGCCGATTGCATTGTCATATCCACAGATTCCATGGCCACAGCGAGAACCGTCTCCTGTGGCCTTTTTCATTTCCGGAGACCCGATGACACTCAAGCTGTACGACACCTGGGAGCGGCGCCTGCGTCCTTTCGCCCCCCTCGAACCCGGCCGCGCCGGCCTGTACGCCTGCGGCCCGACGGTCTACGACCATGCCCACATCGGCAACCTGCGCACCTACCTGTTCGGCGACCTGCTCCGCCGCGTGCTGCAGCTGAACGGCATCGAGGTGAGGCACGTCGTCAACATCACCGACGTCGGCCACCTGACCTCGGACGCGGACCTGGGCGAGGACAAGATGGAAAAGGGCAGCCGGCGCACCGGCCGCAGCGCCTGGGACATCGCCGCCTTCTACACGGATGCCTTCCAGCGCGACCTGGAGCGCCTGCGCATCCTGCCGCCGACCGTCTGGGCGCGCGCCACCGACCACATCCCCGAGCAGATCGCCTTCATCCTGGACATCGAGCGGGCCGGCTTTACCTACCGTACCGCCGATGGCATCTATTTCGACACGACACGCCTGGAACGCTATGGTCACCTGGCCCGGCTCGACATCGCCGGACTGCAGGCAGGCCACCGCGTCGATCCGGGCGACAAGCGCTCGCCCACCGATTTCGCGCTGTGGAAGTTCAGCGGCGCCGAACAAAGGCAGATGGAATGGGACAGCCCCTGGGGCCGCGGCTTCCCCGGCTGGCACATCGAGTGCTCGGCGATGTCGACGCGCTACCTTGGCGCCCTGTTCGACATCCACATCGGCGGCGAAGACCACGTGCCGGTCCACCATTCGAACGAAATCGCCCAGCACGAGGCCTGCCACGGCCACCCGCCGGCGCGCTACTGGCTGCACGGCGCGTTTTTGCGGCTGCAAGACAGCGACAAGATGTCGAAGTCGGACGGCAGCTTCATCCGTCTCGATTCGCTGGTCGAGCGCGGCTTCGATCCCTTGGCCTATCGCTATCTTGCCCTGACCGCGCATTACCGCTCGAAGCTGGTGTTTTCGTGGACGGCGCTGGAGGCGGCGCAGACGGCGCTCGGGCGGCTGCGGCGGGCGTATGTCGAACTGCCTTCCGGTGGCGTGGCCGATCCCGCTTATCGCGAGCGCATGCTGGCTGAGCTGAACGACGACCTGAATACGCCGAGGGCACTGGCACTGGCATGGGAGGTATTGAAATCCGGGCTGCCGGGTGCGGTGCAGAAAGCGACGCTGGGCTGGCTGGACGAAGTGCTCGGGTTGGGATTGGATACCTGGCGGCCCGAGACGCACGCCGTGCCGGACGCGGTGCTGGCGCTGGTCGAAGCGCGCCGGCAAGCACGCCTCGATAAGCGCTGGGCCGATGCCGACGCCTTGCGGACCGCGATCGAGGACCAGGGTTTCGTTGTGCGCGACACGGCCGAGGGTTCCGTCGCGGCGCCGAAAACGGCCACTCTCCCGGTTACCGATTGATACGCCTCTTACAGACTCGCCGGCAGGATCTGCGGGCGCCGGATGACATACTGTACGTACGGATGCGCACAGAACTGTCCAGCTCAGCGCGCTAGCATTCGTCATCGATAGAACGGGAGGAAAATATGAAAATCGCACACCGACACATCGTCCGCATTGCCGCCGTGCTGGCCTTGACCGCCGCGTCCACCGGCGCATTCGCCCAGAGCGCCGAATACCGCCGCGGCTACGACGACGGTTACGCAGCAGGCCAGCGCGACGCCCGCAACGGTCCGGACGTCGCGGACGGTTCGATGTCCTGGGGACGCCTGCACATCGAGGAGGCCGAGTATGGCGTGCGCGACGCAAGCTGCAACGCGCGTCGCAGCGTGCGCGACCAGGTCGAGCGCAATCGCGGCTTCGTCATCGCCAACGACCAGTTGTGCGGCGACCCGGCGCCGAACCAGAGGAAGCGCCTGCGCGTGATCTACCGTTGCGGCGACAGCGCACCGGCACGCGCCTACGCAAACCAAGGCGAAAGACTGCGCCTGAGCTGCAGCCGCTGAAGCCCCGCCGCTGAAGCCCATAGGCAGGGCTGCGGCGAAGCGGGCCGGCCTCGGCTTCAGGTTGATCCCAGGCGCGTAAAACCGTCGGCGCTCCAGTCTTCGCTGCCGACGCCGTGGTGCACACAAAACAGTCCTTCGGGATCGTATGCCGATTTTATGGCCCGCAATCTCGGATAGTTCTCGCCCCAATACTCGCGTTGCCAGTCGAGGTTGAAGTAGTTGCTTTCCGAAACATAGGAACCCGAATGCGGCGCGATCCTGCGCAGTTCGGCGGCGGCCCGGTCGATGTCGCGGGCGTTCCTGCGGGCCGCCGCCAGGTCGATGGCGGGCCGCGCATAGCCCGGATAGGCGGGCGGCCTTTCTCCTTCGGCGATGATGAGCAGGGTGAATGCATCGGCCACCGCGGGATTGGTCGCGGTCTGCCGGGCCGCGGTACGGACCTCGGCCGGCGCGCCCGCCAGGCCCTTGCCGATGTGCAGCCGCAGCATCTGGTGGCGGCTCGCCGCGAACAGCGCGTCCGCGAGCGCCTGCCGTCGTTCCGCCTGCAACAGGGCCGCCGGCAGCCACAGCGAATCGTAACCGTGCAGGAAGACGCCAACCTCGCCCTGGTCGCCCTTCCCCCACACATGATGCCGCGGCGCGCCATCGCGCATGTCCCGCGAATAGGTTGATGCGCGCTTGGCCGGGTCCCACCAGCTGCGTGCCTCCCAGGCCCAGGCGCCGGGCGAGACGAGCTCGTAATCCCGCGGCGCCGCCCCGATCCAGTCGAAGAAGGGTTGCCATGCATCCCGCGTCTGCTCGGGACTCAGGCCCTGGCTGACCATGTCGATTTCCAGCACGTTGTCCGGCCTGAAGTGCACGTGTTCGCCCCAGTGCGGATTGAACAGGGTCTCGCGGTAGAAGTCGATGAAGCGGGCGATCAGGCGCGCGAAGGCGTCGTTCGAACGCGCCCTCACCTCGCCCCAGGCGCCGCCGAAGAAGCGCGGCAGTTCGTGGGTGCGCAGGGTGACCCGGGTGACCACGCCGAAGGTCCCGCCACCGCCGCCCTTGAGCGCCCAGAACAGGTCGGGATCCTTGCACGCGTTGACGACACGCACGCGGCCGTCGGCGGTGACGATTTCGGCTTCGAGCAGGCTGGAGGCCGCCGTGCCGAAGCCTTTCGAGAACGCATTGAAGCCGCCGCTCTGCACCAGCCCGGCCACGCCCACCGTGGTGCAGCTGCCGCCCTGGACGTAGCGGCCGCTTTCCGTCGTCACGGCGTGATACAGATCCATCCACATGGCGCCGGCGCCCGCGCTGACCGCCGGGACGGGGGCGGTATGGCCCGCACAGCCCTCGGCGACGAAGGCATCGTGCAGCGTGACCTGGTTCATCGCACGCGTCCAGATCAGTAGGGAATCGGGCGCGTTCGAGGTCCCCAGGTAGCTGTGGCCGCCGCCCTTGACCGCCAGGCGCAGCCGGTTCTTGCGCGCGAAGACGACGCCGGCGGCGACGTCCCCGGCATGGCGCGCTGCGATCGCATACGCGCTCGGCGCCGGCGTCCAGGCATCTAACCAGCCCGAGTTCTCGGTGCCGCCGGGCTGGTCGCCGATCCAGTAGGGGTTGCCGATGTTCTTGTGCGCATCGAGGCAGGCGGCGCCGTCCGGATCGGCCACGCAGCCTTGAAACAGCGCGTGAGCCTTGATCAGGTTGCCGCCTACGGCCTCGTTGAGCCTGGCCCAGCTGGCGGCGTTCGGCCATGCGGCGTCCAGGGGCCGTACGCGCCGATAGACGGCCTTGGCCGGCGCGCCGCCCGCCGATGCAGCGCTCAGGGTCGGCAGCGTCCCGGCGGCGGCCACTGCCAGCGACGACAGGAAATCTCTTCGTTTCAAGGGTGCCTCGCATTCGGATGGCGAATGCCGGCAAGCTTAGCGAAGGGATGTCCTCGGCGACAAAGCAATTGTGGCGAAGCGGGCGCCGCCTGGGGTGAACCGGATCCGGTTCACCGCGAGGATACGCTCAGTCGAACTTGCTGAAATCCGGCTTGCGCTTCTCGAAGAAGGCCGTGAACGCCTCCTTCGCCTCGGCGCCCACCAGCATCGCGCTGAAGCGCTCGTTCTCGGCCGCGATGGTGTCCTTGACCAGCGCCGCGCGCGAACGCTTCATCAGCGCCTTGGTGGTGCGGATCGAGGCGGCCGGCAGCTTGACCAGCTTGGCGGCCTGGCCCTGGGCGAAGGCCAGCAGCTCGCCAGACGGCAGCACTTTCGCGACGATGCCCATTTCGAGGGCTTCCTGGGCCAGGAAGGCTTCGCCCAGCATCAGCTTCTCGGCGGCGCGGGTGTAGCCGGCCGCTTGCTGGACCAGCAGCGACGATGCGAATTCCGGGCACAGGCCCAACTGGCTGAAGGGCATCGAGAACTTGGCGGTGTCGGCGGCATAGACCAGGTCGCAGTGCATCAGCATGGTGGTGCCGATGCCGACGGCGGCGCCGCTGACTGCCGCGATTACCGGCTTGCTGCAGCCTTCCAGCGCCTGCATGAACTGGAAGACCGGGCGGGTTTCGGTCATCGCGCCTTCGCCGACGTTGTTGAGGAAGTCGTCGAGGTCGTTACCGGCGGTGAAGATCTCGGGCTTGCCGGTGATGAGGACGACGCGGATCTGCGCGTCGGTCTCGGCGGCGCGCAGGGCTTCGGCCATGGCGGTGTACATGGCGCCGGTGATGGCGTTCTTGCGCTCCGGGCGGTTGAATTCGATGGTCAGGATGCCGTTGGCGGTGGTGGTCTGGATGTCCATTCAGGAGGTCTCCGGTATTGTTTGTTCGCGTATTGCGCGGGCACGGCGTGCCCACCCTACGAAAAAAGGGTGGGGACGGTTTTCCGTGCCCACCCTCCTCGACTTGCTGCGTGTGGATTACACGCGCTCGATGATACCCGCAGCGCCCATGCCGGCGCCGACGCACATGGTGACCATGCCGTACTTCAGCTTGTTGCGGCGCAGGGCGTGGACCACGGTGGCGGCGCGGATGGCGCCGGTCGCGCCCAGCGGGTGGCCGAGGGCGATCGCGCCGCCCATCGGGTTGACCTTGCTGGTGTCCAGGTTCAGGTCGCGGATCACGGCCAGCGCCTGGGCGGCGAAGGCTTCGTTCAGCTCGATCCAGTCCAGCTGGTCCTGGGTGATGCCTGCCGCCGCCAGGGCGGCCGGGATGGCGACCTTCGGGCCGATGCCCATGATCTCCGGCGGCACGCCGCGCACGGCAAAGGACGAGAACTTGGCCAGCGGCGTCAGGTTGTGCTCTTTCAGGATCTTCTCGCTGACGACGATCAGCGCACCGGCGCCGTCCGACATCTGCGACGAGGTCGCAGCGGTGACCGAGCCCTTGGCGGCGAACACCGGCTTCAGCTTGGCCATGCCTTCCATGCTGGCGTCGGCGCGCGGGCCTTCGTCCAGGTCGACGGTGCGGCGCTTGACGGTGATCTCGCCGGTCGCCAGGTTCGGCGTGCGGGTCACGATCTCGACCGGGGTGATCTCGTCCTTGAAGAAGCCTGCCTGCTGGGCGGCGATGGCCTTGCGGTGCGATTCCAGGCCGAAGGCGTCCTGGTCTTCGCGGCTCACCTTCCACTGCGCGGCGACCTTCTCGGCGGTCAGGCCCATGCCGTAGGCCAGGCCGACGTTCTCGTCGTCGAACACGCGCATATTGATCGACGGGTGGTGGCCCATCATCGGCACCATCGACATCGATTCGACGCCGCCGGCGATCATGACGTCGGCTTCACCGACGCGGATGCGGTCCGCAGCCATCGCCAGGGCGGTGATGCCCGAGGCGCAGTAGCGGTTGACGGTGACGCCGCCGACGGTGTTCGGCAGGCCGGCCATGACGACGGCCTGGCGCGCCACGTTGAAGCCCTGTTCCGCTTCCGGGAAGGAGCAGCCGACGATGGCGTCGACGATCAGGGCCGGGTCCAGGTTCGGCACGGCGGCCATGGCGCCCTTGATCGCGGCGATCAGCAGGTCGTCCGGACGGGTCTTGTTGAAGAAGCCGCGCGGCGCCTTGCCGATCGGGGTGCGGGTCGCTGCGACGATGTATGCGTCTTGAAGTTGTTTGCTCATGTCATTAAGTCCTTATGTCCGCTGACTAGGTTACGCACCGCTTAGTTCCGTACTGGTTTACCGGTCTGCATCATGCCCATGATGCGTTCCTGGGTCTTCGGATTGTTCAGCAGCGAGATGAAGGCTTTGCGCTCCATGTCCAGCAGCCACTGCTCGGAGACGTAGCTGCCCTGGTCGATGTCGCCGCCGGTGACGATCTCGGCGATGGTGTCGCCCAGGTGGTAGTCATAGGCCGAGATGAAGCCACCGTCGCGCATGTTGACCAGCTGGCCGCGGATGGTCGCCCAGCCGTAGCGGCCGGTGACCGGGACCGGGCGACGCAGCGGTGCACGGTAGCCGGCGTCGAACATCGAGCGCGCGGTGACTTTCGCCACGTGCAGCAGTTCGTAGGGGTTGAAGACGATGACGTCGTCTTCCTTCAGGTAGCCCATGGCCTTCGCTTCGAGGGCGGATTTCGATACCTGCGCGGTGGCCGCGTTGGTGAAGCCGGTCTTCAGGAATTGCAGGATGTCGTTGCCCTTGGCTTCGTTGGCGGCGCGTACAGCCGCTTCCTTCAGGCCGCCGCCGGCCGGCACCAGGCCGACGCCGACTTCGACCAGGCCGATATAGGACTCGATCGAGGCCACGCGCTTCGACGCGTGCAGCGCCATCTCGCAGCCGCCGCCCAGGGCCAGGCCGCTTACTGCCGCCACCACCGGGATGTTCGAATACTTTATGGCCATGAAGGTGTCCTGCAGCTCGCGCACGATCGGCTCCATCGCCTTCGCGCCGCCGGTCATGAAGGCCGGCAGGGCCGATTGCAGGTCGGCGCCGGCCGAGAAGGCGCCGCCTTCGGCTGCGTCGGTATTCCAGATCACCAGGCCCTTGTAGCCCTTCTCGGCCTCTTCCAGGCCGCGCTTGATGCCCTTGATGACGCCGTCGCCGATCACGTGCATCTTGGTCTTCAGCGAGATCACCAGCACTTCATCGTCCGAGTGCCACAGGCGTACCGAGTCGTCCTCGAACACGGTGGTGCCGGCAGTCTTCGGATCGACCGTGGTGCTGCCGACGACCGGCGCGCGGAATTGCTGGCGCTGGTAGACCGGCAGGTCCGATACCGGCACATAGGCGTTCTTCGAGACCGAGTAGGAACCCTCGGCGGTGTGCACGCCTTTCTCCGACACCGGGGCGCTGAACACCCAGGCCGGGAGCGGTGCGTTCGACAGGGCCTTGCCGGCCTCAATGTCTTCCTTCACCCACTGGGCGATGGTGTTCCAGCCGGCGGCCTGCCAGGTCTCGAACGGGCCGACACTCCAGCCGAAGCCCCAGCGCATCGCGAAGTCGACGTCGCGCGCGTTGTCGGCAATCGACTCCAGGTGGAAGGCGATGTAGTGGAAGGCGTCGCGGAAGATCGCCCACAGGAACTGCGCCTGCGGGTTAGTCGATTCGCGCATCGCCTTGAATTTCTTGACCGGGTCCTTCTCTTTCAGGATGCGCGCGACGATGTCGGCCGCCTTGGCGCCGCTCGGCACGTATTCGCCGGTGGCGAAGTCCAGGCGCATGATGTCCTTGCCGACCTTTTTATAGAAGCCGGCGCCGGCCTTCTGGCCCAGCGCGCCCTTCTCGATCAGCTTGGACAGCACGGCCGGGGTCTGGTAGACGCTGAAGAAAGGATCGTCCTTCAGGTTGTCCTGCATGGTCTTGATCACGTGGCCCATGGTGTCCAGGCCGACCACGTCCGCGGTGCGGAAGGTGCCCGACTTGGCGCGCCCCAATTTTGCGCCGGTCAGGTCGTCGACCACGTCCACCGACAGGCCGAACTTCTCGGCTTCATGGATGGTGGCCAGCATGCCGAAGATGCCGACGCGGTTGGCGATGAAGTTCGGGGTGTCCTTGGCGCGCACCACGCCCTTGCCCAGGGTCGAGGTCAGGAAGGTTTCGAGCTGGTCGAGGATTGCCAAGCGGGTGGCCGCGGTCGGGATCAGCTCGACCAGGTGCATGTAGCGCGGCGGGTTGAAGAAGTGGACGCCGCAGAAGCGCGCCTTCAGGTTGTCGTCGAAGCCTTCGGCCAGCTTCTCGATCGACAGGCCCGAGGTGTTCGAGGCGAAGATGGCGTTAGCGCCGATGTGCGGCGCGACTTTTTTATACAGGTCGTGCTTCCAGTCCATGCGCTCGGCGATGGCTTCGATGATCAGGTCGCAGCCGGCCAGCACGTCGAGGTTGTCCTCATAGTTGGCGACTTCGATCAGGGCCGCGTCTTCCTTGTTGCCCAGCGGAGCCGGCGACAGTTTTTTCAGGTTCTCGATGGCCTTCAGGACGATGCCGTTTTTATTTCCCTCTTTTGCCGGCAGGTCGAACAGCACGACCGGGACCTTGGCGTTGACGCAGTGCGCGGCAATCTGCGCGCCCATCACGCCGGCGCCCAGCACGGCGACTTTCTTGACGATGAAATTAGTCATCTCTCGTAATCCTTAGTTAGCGTCGTTCCCGCGAAGGCGGGAACCCAAGTTCGTCGATCTGCAGGCAAACTTGGGTCCCCACCTGCGCGGGGACGACGGGTCTATGTAGCGGGTGTACGCGTTGGTACGTGATGGTGTTACTTAGAACAGATCTGCATCCAGCGCCAGCAGGTTCGCCGAACCCGAACGCGCCTGACGGATCAGCATCGCGGTTTCCGGGTACAGGCGGCCGAAGTAGAAGCGCGCCGTTGCCAGCTTGGCTTCGTAGAACTTGTCGCTTGAATCCTTCTTCTCCAGTGCGATCTTCGCCATCTGCGCGAAGAAGTAGCTGAACACCAGGTGGCCGACCACGCGCAGGTAAGGCACGGCGGCGGCGCCGACTTCGTCCTGGTTCTGGAAGGCCTTCATGCCGATTTCCATGGTCAGCTTGGTGACCTTCTCGCCCAGTTCGCCCAGCGGGGTGACGAATTCGCTCAGCGACTCGTCCAGGCCGTTGTCTTCCACGAAGGCCTTGATCTTCTCGCCGAAGGCGCGCAGCTTGGCGCCGTTGTCCATCAGGATCTTACGGCCCAGCAGGTCCAGCGACTGGATGGTGTTGGTGCCTTCGTAGATCATGTTGATGCGGGCGTCGCGCACGTACTGCTCCATGCCCCACTCGCTGATGTAGCCGTGGCCGCCGTACACCTGCATCGCTTCCGAGGTGGCGATCCAGCCGTTGTCGGTGATGAATGCCTTGACGATCGGGGTCAGCAGCGCGACTTCGCCGGCGGCTTCCTTGCGCACTTCTTCGTCCGGATGGTTCAGTTCGCGGTCGATCTGCAGCGCCACGTAGGAGGTCAGCGCGCGCGCGCCTTCGGCATAGGCCTTCGCGGTCAGCAGCATGCGGCGCACGTCCGGGTGCACGATGATCGGGTCGGCCGGCTTGTCCGGTGCCTTCGGGCCCGACAGCGAACGCATCTGGATGCGGTCTTTCGCATACACCAGCGCGTTCTGGTAGGCGACTTCGGTCAGGCCCAGCGACTGCATGCCGACGCCCAGGCGGGCGGCGTTCATGAACACGAACATCGCGTTCAGGCCCTTGTGCGGCTGGCCGATCAGGGTGCCGACCGCGCCGTCCAGATTCATCTGGCAGGTGGCGTTGCCGTGGATGCCCATCTTCTCTTCGATGGCGCCGCAGAAGATCGGGTTGCGCTCGCCCGGCTGGCCGTCGGCGTTCGGCAGGAATTTCGGCACCAGGAACAGCGAGATGCCCTTGCTGCCTTCCGGTGCGTCCGGCAGGCGCGCCAGCACCAGGTGGACGATGTTTTCCGACATGTCGTGCTCGCCGGCCGAGATGAAGATCTTCGAGCCGGTGATTTTATAGGTGCCGTCGGCTTGCGGCTCGGCCTTCGAGCGCAGCAGGCCCAGGTCGGTGCCGCAGTGGGCTTCGGTCAGGCACATGGTGCCGGTCCACTCGCCCGAGGCCAGCTTCGGCAGGTAGAACTTCTTCTGGTCTTCGGTGCCGTGCTCCTTCAGGCACTCGTAGGCGCCGTGCGACAGGCCCGGGTACATCGACCAGGCCTGGTTCGACGAGTTCAGCATCTCGTAGAAGGAGTTGTTCAGCGCCACCGGCAGGCCCTGGCCGCCGTATTCCGGATCGCAGGCCAGCGCGGCCCAGCCGCCTTCCACGTACTGCTTGTAGGCTTCCTTGAAGCCCTTCGGCGTGGTGACGGTCCTGGTCGCGGCGTCGTAGTGGCAGCCTTCGCGGTCGCCGGAGTGATTCAGGGGGAACAGCACTTCCTGCGTGAACTTCGCGCCTTCTTCGAGCACCTGGTTGATGATGTCGGCGTCGATCTCCTGGTACGCCGGCAGGCTCTTGAACTCTTCGGCGACGTTCAGGAATTCATGCAGAACGAACTGCATATCCCGGATTGGCGCGACGTACTGACCCATGTTGTTCTCCTGACGAAGGTAATGATTGGTGTGTGGTGATTACTTTGCGGGATTGCGGTAGTTCTCGATCAGGCGCGCGAAGCCGCGATGAGCGCGGTCGGGGGCGCCGGGAATGCGCAGGAAGCGGGCATCGTGGTGCACCGCCAGCACCAGGCCGTACATCTCGTACACCAGCTGCTGGGGGTCGGTGTCGGCCTTCAGGTCGCCGCAGTCGACGGCCTGCCGGGCGCAGCGTACCAGGGCGTTCTGCCAGATCTGCACCATGCCGACCAGCTCGTCGCGGATCGGTCCCGGACGGTCGTCGTACTCGACGGCGCCGCTGATATAGATGCAGCCCGACGCGATCTCGACCGAGACGCGCTTGAGCCAGTGCTTGAACATCGCCTCAAGGCGCGGCAAGCCTCGCGGCTCCTTCACGCTGGGGAAGAAGATTTCCTGTTCGAAGCGGCGGTGATAAAGTTTCAGCACTTCGATCTGCAGGTCTTCCCGCGAACCGAAGTGGGCGAACACGCCCGATTTGCTCATGTTCATGCGATCGGCCAGCAGGCCGATCGTGAGGCCCTCGAGGCCGTCGCGGCTGGCGAGTTCGAGCGCAACGTCGAGAATCGCTGCACGCGTCATCTCGCCCTTGCGCATGACCATGGATTTGGCTGAAGTATTGATACGATGCTCCCAGTGGATCGAGAAAAAATCCGAACGCTCGTACTATTATCTACCAGCCTTGAAATGTCAAACGGGAAGTTTAGAGGCGCGGTTCTAGTAGGGTGGGCGCGGCCGGCGTGGACACGAAGTGTGCACCCTACGAGTCCCCGGCCCGTTCGATCGCCCGGCGGTCGCGCTTGGTCGGCCTTCCCTTGATCGTGCTGCTGGGCTCGGGGAACAGGCGACGCGCTTCCTGGTCGTTCGCGCGCTTCTGGATGCTGACCTCCGTTTCGCGGTAGAGCGCCTGCGCAACCGGGGCCGGGCCGCGGGTGCCGGACAGGCCCTGCACGATGACTTCCCAGCGGGTCGAACCGTTGTCGATGAGGAGCTTGTCGCCCACTTTCACGGCGCGCGCCGGCTTGACGTTTTCGGCGTTGATCTTGATCCGTCCACGGTCGACCGCTTCCGCCGCCAGCGAGCGCGTCTTGAAGAAGCGCGCCGCCCACAGCCATTTGTCGATCCGTACGTTCTCGTTTTCGCTCATAAATCCGGGTGTCTGTTCAGGCATAGCCGATCGTAAAGATCCGCATCGTCAGTTTATACAAAAGATAGGCCATTTCATGGCCGGTGCGGCGCACCCAACCAAGTTGCCTCAAATCATCGAGCCCGACCGGCACACCTTCGGCGATGCCGCGCTCGATCTGCTTCGCCATGCTGGAGGCGAAGGCGGCGTCGCGCACCACCACATTGGCTTCCTGGTTCACGAACAGCGACAGGGCGTCGCAATTGCTCGATCCCACGGTGGCCCAGTCGTGGTCGACCACCGCCACCTTGGCGTGCAGCTGGGTCCGGCGGTACTCGACGATGCGCACCCCGGCCGCCAGCAGCTGCGGATAGAAGGACCCCGCCACCGCGTCCTGCATGCGGAATTCGCCGACGCCGATCAGGAGGCAGACGTCGACCCCGCGCCGCGCGGCCTGGGCCAGCGCCTGGCGGAACTTGAGCCCCGGCGCGAAGTACGGCGTGGCCATCAGCACGCGCTTGCGGGCGCGGCCGATCGCCTGCAGGTAGGCGCGCTGGATGGTGCGGCGATTGCGCAGGTTGTCGCGCACCACGAAGCCGGCGCGCATCGGATGCTCGCCCAGCCCCGGCGCCTGCTTGCGGGTTTCCTTGAACAGGTGGTAGCGGTGCTTGATGTTCAGGTGGCCGGCGCGGGTCCACTGGGCCTGGGATTCGCGGTGGATGCGCTCCACCAGCGGGCCGCGCACGCGCACCGCGAAATCCCAGCGCGGCGCCGGCAGCGGCTCGTAGGGTGCGTAGTCGCACAGCGAATCGTCGTTGGTATTGATGCCGCCCACGAAAGCCGTCTGGCCGTCGATCACGACGATCTTGCGGTGGCTGCGCGCCACGCCGCGCCGGAACCAGGGGTTGAACATGCGGTAGTGCACGCAGTGTTTGGCGAATTCCTCGCCGAGGCGGCAGGCGACCCGGCGCCCGGTCCCGAACCAGTCGACCAGCACCCGCACCTTGACGTCGCGCTTGGCGGCGCGGATCAGGGCGTCGGTGACGGCGCGCGCGGTGTCGTCCTCGGCGTAGATATAGGTCTCGTAGAGGACCTCGTGCTTCGCGGAATCGATCGCGGCCAGCAACTCCCTGAAATAGTTGCCGCCGCTTTCCAACAGTCTGACGTCGTTGTTGCCGACGTAGGAAACCGTTCGCATGGGCGGACTAGGCCAGGCTCAGGTTGGCAACGATGGGCGCGTGGTCCGACAGGCGCGCCCATTGCGGCCCGTGCAGGACTTCCGCCTGCTCGACCTTGAAGCCGCGTACATAGATGCGGTCGAGACGGAACCAGGGCAAGGCCGCCGGAAAGGTCCGCGCCGGCACCAGGCTGCGCTCGCGGTCGCGGACCTTGCGCACCAGCTCGCCGATCCGCGAGGAACGCCGCTCCAGTTCGTCGAACACCTCGACCACGCCCAGCTTCATGCGCAGGCAATCGCTGAGGGTATTGCGCCAGTCGTTGAAGTCGCCGGCGATGATGACCGGTTCGCCGTTCGGCGCCGACTCGTTGATGGCATTGATCAGGGCATCGGTCTGGCGCCGGCGGCTGCCTTCGAACAGGCCCAGGTGGACGACATAGCAGTGCACCTTGCAGTCCGGCGTGTCCAGCACGCAATGCAGGATGCCGCGCTGCTCGTAGGCGTGATCGGAAACGTCGTGGTTATGCTGGTTGGCGATCGGGAAGCAGGACAGCAGCGCATTGCCGTGGTGGCCGTGATCGTAGACCGCGTTCATGCCATAGGCGGCATGCAGGGATTCGCCGGCGAAGAACTCGTGCTGGGCAGTGTCCGGCCAGTGGTGGTGAGGGCTGCGTACCTTTTCGCCATAGCGCGCCTGGTAGCGGTCGTGCCGGCCCTGCACTTCCTGCAGGAACACGACATCCGCACCAAAGGTACCGATGGCTTTTTTCAGCGCCAGTACGCGCGGCGTACTGCGGAAGGACGAAACGCCTTTGTGGATGTTGTAGGTCGCAACACGAATTTTCATGGGAACATTTTAACCCCATCATTCCGTGTTCTTCTGGACAGAGCGCCAATCGTGCGGCGCATCAGATTCGGCAGTGGATGCCTGGGCGGGACGCCATTCCCGGGGCACGCCGGGAATGGCCAAGGGATCAGATGCTCATTGCCGGCAGGAAGTGCTCAGCCGGTGCATTATTGTTTGATTCGCTGCTTTCACGGCGAATCGGGTTGGTGCGCAGCGGGCCTGTCAAGAGCAGACCGTTCAGCAATTCGATGCACAGATAATCTTCGTCGACGCTGACATCTTTTACTTTCTGCTCGTGCTTGCGTTCGCTCATAGTTCCTCCCAGTATCCTTGTTGGACTTGCAAAAACAAAAACTCGCCAATGGCGATTTATTGACCTTAGTCAAATCGTTTCACCCTGTCAAACGAACTAATCTATTGTGTTATCTCATCTGTTCCGAATTAAATTCTGAAAACCCTATGAAACTGTAGGTTACAACTGACAGACGCGTAGGAGTTTTACTCATCAATTTTTTTATGTATGCACGTCGCTGTGACGCACATCCAACACCCTGTCGAGCACTTGTTTCTCGAGTACACCAAAAGCCGCGCTGCCGCGTGCGCGAGGGCGCGCCAGCCCGACCGCCAAGTCCATCGCCAGCCGTCCCTGTTCCACAAGAAGGATGCGGTCGGCCAGCACCACGGCCTCCTGCACGTCGTGGGTCACCAGCACTGCCGTGAAGCCGCGCACCAGCGCCGTGGTCGAGCTGTCCAGCCGGTACGGCAGCACCGCCACCAGCGTTGAACAGCACGATTGCGGTCGCCATCTTTCTGCAATACGCATAAAGATGGACTCAGCAAGCGCTAGGATCAGGAGGGAAAATGCCGCGGCAACTGCAGGATCGCTTCCGCGTTCGAACTCGAGAAGCAGCGGTCGGCGGCCTCCAGCAGCGGCAGCCAGGCGTAGTGCAGATGCTCGCGCGGCGCCAGGACGATCGGGATGTCGCGCGGCACGCAGACGGAGAAGACGTGCTCGGTATTGTGCGTTATGCCGGGTGCATAACGGTGGCGCCAGGTCTGGTAGATCTCGTAGACGTTGGAGAGGTGCCAGTCCTGCAGCTTGATCCGTTCGCCATCGGCGACGATGCCGGTTTCCTCGAACAGTTCGCGGGCGGCGGTTTCCAGGAGGGGTTCGTCGACGCGGTCGAGGGAACCGGTGACGGATTGCCAGAAGCCGGGCCGGTCGGCGCGTTCGATCAGCAGGACCTCGAGGTCGGCGGTGTGGATGACGACGAGGACGGATTCGGGGATTTTGTGGGGCATGACGCTATTGTAGGGTGGGCTCGCCGTGCCCACCCTACGATGCTTTAAGCGACCTTCGGCTGCTCGTTACGCAGACGGATATGCAGCTCTTTCAGCTGCTTCTCGTCGACTTCCGACGGCGCGTTGGTCAGCAGGTCCTGGGCGCGCTGGGTCTTCGGGAAGGCGATCACGTCGCGGATCGAGGTCGAGCCGGTCATCAGGGTGATCAGGCGGTCCAGGCCGAAGGCCAGGCCACCGTGAGGCGGCGCGCCGTACTGCAGGGCGTCCAGCAGGAAGCCGAACTTCAGCTGGGCTTCTTCGGCGTCGATCTTCAGGGCACGGAACACTTTGCTCTGGACTTCTTCGCGGTGGATACGGATCGAGCCGCCGCCCAGTTCCCAGCCGTTCAGGACCATGTCGTAGGCCTTGGCGATGCAGGCGCCCGGGTTCGATTCCAGCATGTCCTCGTGGCCGTCCTTCGGCGCGGTGAACGGGTGGTGGGTCGCGGTCCAGCGGTTCGCTTCGTCGTCGTACTCGAACATCGGGAAGTCGATCACCCACAGCGGCGACCAGACGTCGTCGAACAGGCCAGCCTTCTTGCCGAATTCCGAGTGGCCGATCTTCACGCGCAGCGCGCCCATGGCGTCGTTGACGACCTTGGCCTTGTCGGCGCCGAAGAAGATCAGGTCGCCGTCTTCGGCGCCGGTCAGTTCGAGCACTTGCGCCAGCACTTCGTCCGACAGGTTTTTCACGATCGGCGACTGCAGGCCATCGCGGCCCTTGGCCTTCTCGTTGACCTTGATGTAGGCCAGGCCCTTGGCGCCGTAGATGGCGACGAATTGGGTGTAGGCGTCGATTTCCGAACGCGGCATCGAACCGCCCTGCGGCACGCGCAGGCCGACCACGCGGCCGCCCGTCATGTTGGCGGCGCTGTTGAAGACCTTGAACTCGACGGTCTTCATCAGTTCGGTCAGTTCGGTGAACTGCAGCTTGACGCGCATGTCCGGCTTGTCCGAACCGTAGGAGCCCATGGCGGTAGCGAAGTCCATCACCGGGAACGGGTTCGGCAGGTCGATGCCGGCGGCGTTCTTGAAGACCACGCGCATCATGTCTTCGAACAGGTCACGGATTTCCTGCTCGGTCAGGAAGGAGGTCTCGCAGTCGATCTGGGTGAATTCCGGCTGGCGGTCGGCGCGCAGGTCTTCGTCGCGGAAGCACTTGGTGATCTGGTAGTAGCGGTCGAAGTTGGCGACCATCAGCAGCTGCTTGAACAGCTGCGGCGACTGCGGCAGCGCGAAGAAAGTGCCCGGGTTGACGCGCGACGGCACCAGGTAGTCGCGGGCGCCTTCCGGGGTCGACTTGCCCAGCATCGGGGTTTCGATGTCGATGAAGCCCAGGTTGTCCAGGTACTTGCGGACTTCCATCGACACCTTGTAGCGCAGGCGCAGGTTGTGCTGCATCTGGTCGCGGCGCAGGTCGAGCACGCGGTGGGTCAGGCGGGTGGTTTCCGACAGGTTGTCGTCGTCCAGCTGGAACGGCACCGGCACCGAGGCGTTCAGCACTTCCAGTTGGGTGGTGTTGATCTCGATCTTGCCCGACTTCAGGTTGGCGTTGGCGGTGCCCTCCAGGCGGTTCACGACGGTGCCGGTGATGCGCAGGCAGTACTCGTTGCGCACGTGCTCGGCGCCCTTGAAGACGTCGGCATTGTCGGGGTGGCAGACAACCTGCACCAGGCCTTCACGGTCGCGCAGGTCGATGAAGATGACCCCGCCGTGGTCGCGGCGGCGGTGCACCCAGCCGCACAGGCTGACGGTTTGGCCCAGCAGCTCTTCGGTCACGAGGCCGCAGTAGTTGGTACGCATGGAGGACATAGTTTTTCGATCCAGGTTGGTTATTCGGTGCCTGCTGCCAGGCGTTTGATTTCTTGAGAATCCTTGACGGCGGCGGCGGTGTCGGCATCGCCGGCAGTGGCCGGCGCCACGACGCCCATCGACACGATGTACTTCAGGGCCGCGTCGACCGTCATGTCCAGTTCGACCACCCGGCTGCGTTCCATCATCAGGAAGAAGCCCGAGGTCGGGTTCGGGGTGGTCGGCACGTACACGCTCACGTAGTCGCCCACCAGGTGGTTCTTCACGTCGCCGCCCGGCACCCCGGTCAGGAAGGCGATCGTATAGGAGTTCTCGTGCGGGTACGGGATCAGCACGGCCTTGCGGAAGGCGTTGCCCGAGGACGAGAACAGGGTGTCGGACACCTGCTTGACGCTGCCGTAGATCGAGTTGACGACCGGGATGCGGTTCAGCAGGCGCTCCCACAGTCGCACGAACCATTTGCCGACCAGGTTATTGGTCAGCACGCCGGTCAGGAACACGATCGCCAGCGTGATGATCGCGCCCAGGCCCGGGATATAGGTGCGCGGCTGCCACTCGCTCGGCACCAGCACGAGCGACTGGTCGAGCGTGCTGATCACGAAATTGAGCACCCAGGCTGTAATCGCCAGGGGAACCAGGACCAGCGCGCCGGTGATGAAATATTTACGCATCGGAACTCGTCGACGCGGGCGCGGCGCTGGCGGTGCTGCCGCTCTCGCTGCTGGTGGTGGAACCGGAACCGGCGCTGGCGCTGGCGCCGCTGTCGGCACTGCCGGTCGCGGGTGCCGCGCCGGTCGCCGGCGCGCTGCCACCGCGGAAGTCGGTCACATACCAGCCGGTTCCTTTAAGCTGGAAACCGGCGGCGGTGACTTGCTTCTTGAACGATGACTTGCCACACGACGGGCAGACGCTCAGCACCGGATCCGAAATCTTTTGCAGTACATCCTTGGCAAAACCGCATTCATCGCAGCGGTAGGCGTAAATCGGCATCTGAATACTCCGCAAAAATCATCAAAACCCTGAATTATAAAGCTTTTGCGGAAGGTTTTGCCCGTTGGCGCCACCGCCGGGGCGAATGAATACGCTTGCAACTTGCTGCTATCTGGCAACAGTGTTGTTTTTATTCCGCACGATCGATGAGTTGCGTTTGCCGAACATCAACTTACCTGTTTAAATAGCACTCCTTAGTTGCTAAGAAACAGAAGTTTGCGCGACTGGCTCTGCCGTCGCCGCCAAGCCATAAAAGAACGACTTCAAATCGGGGCCCTCTGCGGGCCCTTTTCTTTTCCTGAGCTAATGACGCGTTCCTCACCTCCCCGCCCCGGCCGCCGTCCCAAGATCGAGGGCGGCAAGGAAACCGCTCCCGTGATCCTCGACGCCGCCGAAAAACTGTTCTCGGTACATGGCTTCCATGGCGTCACGGTGCGCGCCGTCGCCGTCGAATGCGGGGTCGACTCGGCCCTGGTCCATTATTACTTCGGCACCAAGCAGGAATTGTTCGATGCCGTGTTCGCGCGCCGCGCCGGCCCGATCAACCAGGACCGCATGGAGGCGATGGCCCGCTACGAGGAAGCGCACGGCGATCGCATGACGGTCGAAGGCGTCGCTTCGGCCTTCCTGATGCCCCTGCTCGACCGGGCGCGCCACGCCGATCCGGGCTGGAAGAATTATTTCGCCCTGCTCGCCCTGGTCAACAGCTCGCGCGGCTGGGGCGCGGACACCATGACCAGCCACTTCGACCCGGTGGTGCGGCGCTTCATCGGCCTGCTGCAGCGGGTGCTGCCGCAGGCCGGCATCGACGACCTGTTCTACAGCTACCAGTTCCTCACCGGCGCCCTGACCCTGACCCTGGGCGCCACCGGCCGCCTGGACCAGCTGTCCGAAGGCCATGCCTCCTCGTCCGACATGGATGCGATCGCGCCGCGCATGATTGCGTATTGCGCGGCCGGCTTCCGCGCCGTGTGCAAGCACTAGACGCTCAGCGCCTGCGCCACACCAGCCAGCGCTCCTTGCCGGCAAAGACAGGAATCGATTCAAGCACGTCCTGGTCCACCACGCAGTCGAAATGCGGCGTCAACAGCGCGTCCAGCTGCGCGCGGGCGATGCCGAAGGGCGGGCCCTTGGGCGCATCGCCGAAGAAGAAGTAACCGGCCAGCAGGCCGCCGGGCGGCAGCAGCGCCGCCCAGCGCCTGGCGACGTCCGGCCAGCGCGCCCGCGGCAGCGCGCACAGGAAGGCCTGTTCATAGACCAGGTCGAGCGGACGCGGCGGAACATAGTCGAAGAAATCGGCCTGCACGATGTGGCCGGCCCACTGCCCCGCCAGGCTTTTGGCGCGGGCGACGGCGGCGGCCGAGAAGTCGATCGCGGTGGCGTCCCAGCCCGCTTCCAGCATCAGCGCCAGTTCGTAGCCGGAACCGCAGCCCGGCGCCAGCGCGGACATGGGCTTGTTCGCCTGCGCCACGAAGGCGCGCAGTTCGGCCGGCGCGCCGCCGCGGTCCCAGGGCGTGAACTGCTTGTCGAAGCGCTCGTCCCAGAATGCGGGCGCGAGCGGGTCGCGGCTGGAAAAGTCGGGCATGGCCTCAGGGATGAACGAAATGCACGGCGGCCAGGCCGATCACCGCGATGCTGGTGACGCAGGCCAGCGCGGCCAGCAGGCGGTTGGTGCGGCGCTGGTTCTCCACCAGCTTGTACATCAGGTCGCCCATGTCGAGGTCGCTGTGCGCGCGCTTGTGCAGCACCTGGTGCATCAGGCGCGGGAACTGCGGCAGCAGCTTGGCGTACTGCGGCGCCTCGACGCGCAGGCGCTCGAGCATGCCGCGCCAGCCGACCTGCTCGGCCATCCAGCGCTCCAGGTAAGGTTTCGCCGTCTTCCACAGGTCGAGCTCCGGATCGAGCTGGCGCCCCAGGCCTTCGATGTTCAGCATGGTCTTCTGCAGCAGCACCAGCTGCGGCTGCACCTCGACGTTGAAGCGGCGCGAGGTCTGGAACAGGCGCAGCAGCACCTGGCCGAAGGAGATGTCCTTCAGCGGGCGGTCGAAGATCGGCTCGCAAGTGGCGCGCACCGCGGCTTCCAGTTCGTCGACGCGGGTGTCGCGCGGCGCCCAGCCGGATTCGATGTGGGCCTCGGCCACGCGCTTGTAGTCGCGGCGGAAGAAGGCCAGGAAGTTCTGCGACAGGTAATCCTTGTCGAAGTCGTTCAGGGTGCCGACGATGCCGAAGTCGAGCGCGATGTAGCGTCCGAAGGTCGCCTCTTCCACCGACACCAGGATGTTCCCGGGGTGCATGTCGGCGTGGAAGAAACCGTCGCGGAAGACCTGGGTGAAGAAGATCTCGACGCCGTCGCGCGACAGCTTTTTCAGGTCGACGCCGGCGGCGATCAGGCGGTCGGTCTGCGAGATCGGGATGCCGTTCATGCGCTCCATCACGATCACGCTGCTGGAGCAGTAATCCCAGTACATCTCCGGAACCATCAGCAGGGTCGAGTTGGCGAAATTGCGGCGCAGCTGGCTGGCCTGGGCGGCTTCGCGCATCAGGTCGAGCTCGTCGTGCAGGTACTTGTCGAATTCGGCGACCACTTCGCGCGGCTTCAGGCGCCGGCTGTCCGGCCACACCTTCTCGATCAGGCCGGCCGCCATCTGCATCAGGGCCAGGTCTTCGTCGATGGTCGACTTCATTCCGGGCCGCAGCACCTTCACCGCCACTTCCTTGCCGTCCTTGAGGGTGGCGAAGTGGACCTGGGCGATCGAGGCCGAGGCCACCGGGGTGCGCTCGAAGGTGGCGAACAGCTCGCTCGGGGGCGCGCCGAGCGAGCGCGTGATCTGGGCGATGGCGAGGTCGGAATCGAAAGGCGGCACGCGGTCCTGCAGCAGCGACAGCTCGGCCACGATATCCGGCGGCATCAGGTCGGGGCGGGTCGACAGCACCTGGCCGAACTTCACGAAGATCGGGCCCAGCTCTTCCAGCGCCAGGCGCAGGCGGATCGCGCGGGGCGAGGTGATGCGGCGCCAGAAGAACACCGAGTTGATGAAGCGGGCGGTACGCGGCACGTCCAGGCCGGACATCGCAATTTCGTCGAGACCGTATCTTGTGAAAACCGTCAGGATCTTGAGGAGGCGCAGGAATTTCAGAATCATCAGCTATCCGTTGGCGGGCGCTGCGCCCGCTGTTGTTCCAGTGTCTGTTCGAGTTTCTGCTCCAGCCTGGCGATCCGCTTGGCCGAGCGCTCGACGTCGTCGCGCAGGCGGTTCACCTCATCGGCGAAGGCGTCGACGCTGCTCGGGCGGATCAGGACGCGGCGCTCTTCCAGCAGGAATTCGGCGACGTTCTCGGCCAGCCGGCGTGCGCTGCCCGTGGCATGCGAGACGGCCGCGCGCGCGCCGCCCGCCAGCCGGTTCGCCGCGATCGGCCCGAACAGGCGGTCGAGATCGTGCTCGGCATCCCAGCGCAGCCCTTTCGAGAGCTGGGAGATGGTGTTGGCGAATTCCGCGTCACCCTCGATGCGCACATAGGAAAACGCGCGGTCGCGGTTCTGCAGGATCAGCGGCAGGTCGCCCGGCTTGACGTGGATGGTCACGTCGGGCACATCGTCGCCGCCGGCCACCTCCAGCATGCCGTCCCTGGCCACGCGCATGCACAGGCGCAGGTGGCCCATGTCGATGCAGGCAACCTTGCCGGCACGGCGCATCAGGGTGTCGCGCGCCCAGGCTTCCTGGGCCAGCAGGTGGTTGATGGTCGCTACGCTTAAGAAAGTAGGAGTCGATGACATTGAAGCTTGCGTTAAAAAAAAACCGCCCTGTGTTGGGCGGTTTCGATCTTACCAGTTCGCCGAGGCACAAACCCGGCAGCACAGATCGTTATGGCAAAAATCTTGCAAAAATGATCTTACGTGATCTGTTGAATGCCCGCCAGGACCCAACCGCCATTGCCGTTCAGCGGCTTGGCCAGGTTCCACACCTCGACGTAAGGCTCGGCCTGGGCGCCCGGGGCGTTGCGGATCATGCCGTCGAACTGCACGCTGGCCAGGTAATCGCGCTCCGTGGTCTCGATGCCCAGCAGCTGGGCGTCGATCGAGACGACCTCGGTATAGTCCTGCTTGCCGCCGCGCTCCTGGATCTGCAGCTGCAGCTCGGCGAACACCTCGGGCGCGGTGAATTCGCGCAGGTCGGCGACGTCGCCACGGTCCCAGGCGGCCTGCATGCGGATGAACGACGCTTTCGCATGGCGCAGGAAGGCCTCGGTGTCGAAGCCGGCCGGCACGCCCCACTGCTCGTGCGCGGCCTGCTTGTTCAGCGACACGTTCGAAGTCGGCTGGTTATAGCCGCCCGAATAAGCCTGGTTCGCGTTCGGCTGCCAGCCCTGGTTCAGGCCGGAACCGATTTCCGGGGTGGCCGAGGCCGAAGCCGGCACCGGGTTCTGGTTAAAGCCCGAGAACGGCGGATTGGCCGGGGTGTCCTTGCGGCGGAACATGCGCACGATGAACATCACGGCGAACACCAGCAGCAGGATCATCAGGATCGAGGACAGCGCGCTGGCCATGGCCCCGCCGATGCCGAAGTGCGAGAACAGCGCGCCCAGGCCCAGGCCCAGCAGGGCGCCGCCCAGTACGCCCTTCCACATGCTCGGACGCTTTTGCGGAATCGGTTGCGGCGCCATCGGGGCCGGCGCCGGACGCTGGTAGCCCGGCTGCTGCGCGGGAGACGGCGCCGGCGCGGGCGCGGGCGCACGCATCCGGCTGACCGACGACGACTGCCGGCCGAAGGAACGGCCGCCACCCACCGGACGTGCGAACGCATCGGCGACGAAGGACAGTGCGGTCACCGCGATCATCGTGCTGGCCAAGAATTTCTTCATCGTGGACACCTCAAAGTTTGATGCCGGTGTGCAGTGCGGCCACACCAGCCGTCAGGTTGTAATACTGCACGCGTTCCAGGCCCACGCTTTCCATCATCGACTTCAGCGTTTCCTGGTCCGGATGCATGCGGATCGACTCGGCCAGGTAGCGGTAGCTCTCGGCATCGTTGGCGATGCGCTGGCCCAGCCACGGCAGCACCGAGAACGAATAGACGTCGTACGGCTTCTGCAGCGGCGCGGCCACCTTCGAAAACTCCAGCACCAGCAGCTTGCCGCCGGGCTTCAGCACGCGGCGCATTTCCGCCAGCGCCTGGTCCTTGTGCGTCATGTTGCGCAGGCCGAAGGCCACGCTGACCCGGTCGAAGTAGTTGTCCGGGAACGGCAGTTTCTCTGCGTCACACAGCAAGGTGGGGGTGACTAGACCTTTATTCAATAGACGATCGCGGCCGACGCGCAGCATCGACTCGTTGATGTCGGTGAGCCAGACCTCGCCGCTCGGGCCCGCCTGCTTGGCGAAGGCCTTGGACAGGTCGCCGGTGCCGCCGGCGATGTCGAGCACCTTGAAGCCGGGACGGATGCCCGCCTGGGCGATGGTGAAGGTCTTCCAGATGCGGTGCAGGCCGCCGGACATCAGGTCGTTCATCACGTCATACTTGGACGCGACCGAGTGGAATACCTTGGCGACTTCATGGACCTTCTCTTCTTCGGAGACGGTCTTGTAGCCGAAATGGGTGGTGTTGGTCATATCGTTTGCCTTTTGATCTTGTCGCATTATACAAGCGGCATGCGGACCGACGCCTATGGATGTGCGAAGGCCACATTCCTGCGCGTGCGAGTGTCCGCTTCGGCGTCGAAAACATCTCCCGGCACAAGCATTTTTCCCGTCTGGAATGATTTTGAACATCACTGTCGTAAAATTCACGACATCGTTTCAATCGTGCAGCACTTTCTTAAAATTTTGCTTATAGTGATTCAGCTTTGTTAACTCCACATGGCGGAGACCAGCGGAGACGGGCAAAGTTTTAGACAAAATCCTTTTGAGAGAGAAATAACATGGCGACTGGCACTGTGAAATGGTTCAACGATTCCAAAGGCTTCGGCTTCATCAAACCGGATGATGGCGGCGACGACCTGTTCGCGCATTTTTCGGCGATCAATGTGGCCGGCTTCAAATCGCTGGCGGAGAACCAGCGCGTCAGCTTCGAAATCACCACCGGCCCGAAGGGCAAGCAAGCTGCGAACATCCAGCCCCAGGCATGATTGCCGACCAGCCGGCCCGACCGGCTCCATAAAAAGCGCCGTGCGGTTTCGCCGGCGCTTTTTTCGTTTACCTTGGGCCCGGTCTCACCTACATTGACTGTCTGGAGTGACTTCTCTGGAGCTCGATATGGCCATCACCAATGCAGCCGCCGGCACCAATGTCCACGAAATCGCCGACGGCGTTTATCGCATCAACACCCCGGTCAATCTCGTACCGGGCGGCTTCTCCTTCAACCAATACCTGGTCGTCGACGATCAACCGCTTCTTTTTCACACCGGGCCAAGAAAGATGTTCCCGCTGGTCTGGGAAGCCGTGGAAAGCGTCATGCCGGTGAGCCATCTGCGCTTCATCGCCCTGTCGCATTTCGAAGCGGACGAGTGCGGTTCCCTGAATGAATGGCTGGGCGTTGCGCCCGAGGCCGCCCCCTTGTGCAGCCGGGTTGCGGCAATGGTGTCGGTGAACGATTTTGCGGACCGGCCAGCCCTGGCCATGGCCGACGGCGCCGAGCTCAGCCTGGGAAAACGCTCGGTCAAATGGCTCGATGCGCCACATCTGCCTCACGGCTGGGAAACAGGCTTCCTGATGGATACCCGAACCAAAACGCTGTTTTGCGGCGACCTGTTCACCCAGGGCGGCCTTGGCGAGGCCGCCCTGACCAGCGACGACATCCTGGAGAACAGCGAAGCGTTCCGGAAACCGATGGATTATTTCTCGCACTCGACCCATACCAGGGAATTGATCGAGCACCTGGCATCCGAATCGCCCGGCACCCTGGCGTGCATGCACGGCAGTGCCTGGAGGGGCGACGGCGCAACGCTGCTGCGCGCCCTCGGCGAACGGCTGGTCAGCGCTTAGCTTAGTGATGGTGGCCGCAGGCATGCGGCTTGGATTGCGCGCCCGGCAGCACGGTGCCCGGCGCACGGCCGCTGTCGCCCTCGAAGCCGGCAGAGTGCAGGCGCTGCAGGTAGTCCTGCCACAGCGCCGCCTCTTCCTTGCCCAGCTTGTACAGGTAGTCCCAGGTATAGATGCCGGACTGGTGGCCGTCGGTGAACAGCGGCTTGATGGCATAGTTACCGACCGGCTCGACGCCTTCGATACCGACATCGCGCTTGCCGACCTGCAGCACTTCCTGGCCGGGCCCGTGGCCCTTCACTTCGGCCGAGGGCGAGTAGACGCGCATCAGCTCGAAGGGGATGGAGAAGGCGGCGCCGTCGTCGAAGGCGATTTCCAGGATTTTGGATTGCTGGCGGATGGTCAGGTTGGTGGGGGTGGGCATGATCGAAAGCTAGCGATGAATGTTGGCCGATGAGCCGTCATTCCGGCGAAGGCGGGAACGAGGGTGCGTAGGGTAAGGATTGGCGCTATTTTATCGGTTTGCGAATTTTCGCTTGATCGCTTCCGCCAACTGGGGAACCAGGGCCCGCCTCTGCGCCAGCACGTCCGCAGGAGTCTCGCGCACCGCCTGGGCCCAAACCGGCGCCGGAAAATGCGCATCGTCCGCATAACGCGGAATCACATGCCAGTGCAAATGCGGCACCACATTGCCCAGGCTGGCAACGTTGACCTTCAGCGGCTGCATCACCTCGCGCACGGCCTGCTCCAGCTTCCACACCGCCTCGTTCAGCAGCAGGCGGTCCGCGTCAGGCAGGTCGCTCACTTCGCGCACATGCTCGTTCCAGATCACGCGGGCGAAGCCTGGGTAGTTGGGCTCGTTCGCCAGGATCACCGAGAACTTGTCGTTGGCGACCACCTTGGACGAAGCCGCCAGTTCGCACAGCTCGCAGCCGGCTTGCTTCGTCATACCAGCACCCTTTCGATACCGCCGTTGTTCGCATTCGCCACGTAGTTCGGCATCCAGTTCTCGCCCAGCAGATGCCGCGCCATCTCGACCACGATGTAGTCGGCGGTCGTGCCCGAGTCGTCGTTGTAGCGCGACAGGCCCTGCAGGCAGGACGGGCAGCTGGTCAGGATCTTGACGTCGCCGCTGAAGCCGTCGGCGCGCAGCTTGTCGGCGCCCTTCTCCATCTCTTCTTCCTTCCTGAAGCGGACCTGGGTCGCGATGTCCGGGCGAGAAACGGCAAAAGTACCGGACTCGCCGCAGCAGCGATCGTTCTTCTCGATCTTCACGTTGTCAGCGGTCTGCACCAGCGCATTCACGGTCTTCATCGAATCCTGCAGCTTCATCGGCGTGTGGCAGGGGTCGTGGTACATGTAGCGGGTACCGGTCACGCCTTCCAGCCTGACGCCCTTCTCCAGCAGGTACTCATGGATGTCCATGATGCGGCAGCCCGGGAAGATCTTCTCGAACTCGTAGGTCGCGAGCTGGTCGTAGCAGGTGCCGCAGGAGACCAGCACGGTCTTGATGTCGAGGTAGTTCAGGGTATTCGCCATGCGGTGGAACAGCACGCGGTTATCCGTCATCATCTTGTCGGCCTTGTCGTACTGGCCGGCGCCGCGCTGCGGATAGCCGCAGCACAGGTAACCCGGCGGCAGCACGGTCTGCACGCCGACTTCCCACAGCATCGCCTGGGTCGCCAGGCCCACCTGCGAGAACAGGCGCTCGGAGCCGCAGCCCGGGAAGTAGAACACGGCCTCGGTGTCGGCGTTGGTCACCTTCGGATTGCGGATGATGGGGATGACCTTGTCGTCCTCGATGTCCAGGAGTGCCCGCGCCGTCTTCTTCGGCAGGTTGCCCGGCATCTTCTTGTTCACGAAGTGGATCACCTGCTCGCGCACCGGCGCCTTGCCGGTGGTCGGCGGCGGCGCCTTGGTCTGCTCCTTCGCCACCGCCTTCAGCACGCTGGCGCCGAGGCGCTGGGCCTTGTAGCCCAGGTCGACCATGGCCTTGCGGGTCAGGTTGATGGTGGTCGGGTCGGTCGCGTTCAGGAAGAACATGGCGGCGCGGTTGGCCGGCTTGAAGCTGCGCTTGTCCATCTTGCGCAGCAGGTTACGCATGTTCATCGAGACGTCGCCGAAGTCGATGTTGACCGGGCACGGCGTCACGCACTTGTGGCACACGGTGCAGTGGTCGGAGACGTCCTCGAACTCTTCCCAGTGGCGGATCGACACGCCGCGGCGGGTCTGCTCCTCGTACAGGAAGGCTTCGATCAGGGCCGAGGTCGCGAGGATCTTGTCGCGCGGTGAGTACAGCAGGTTCGATTGCGGCACGTGGGTCGTGCAGACCGGCTTGCACTTCCCGCAGCGCAGGCAGTCCTTGATGCTGTTGGCGATCTCGCCGATGTCGCTCTGCTGCATGATCAGCGACTCGTGACCCATCAGGCCGAAGGACGGCGTATAGGCATTGCGCAGGTCGGCGTAGGCGGTGTCGGTATTCAGCAGCTTGCCCTTGTTGAAGCGGCCTTCCGGATCGACCCGCTTTTTATACTCGCGGAAGTCGTGGATCTCTTCGTCGGTCAGGAACTCGAGCTTGGTGATGCCGATGCCGTGCTCGCCCGAGATCACGCCGTCCAGGGAGCGCGCCAGCTTCATGATGCGCTCGACGGCCTTGTGCGCATCCTGCAGCATCGCGTAGTCGTCCGAGTTCACCGGCAGGTTGGTGTGGACGTTGCCGTCGCCGGCGTGCATGTGCAGTGCCACGAAGACCCGCGAACGAAGCACGCGTTTATGGATCGCAGTAGCCTCATCAAGGATCGGTTTATACGCCGCGCCGTTGAAGATCTGGCGCAGCGGCGCGCGGATGTCGTTCTTCCACGAGACGCGCACCGTGTGGTCCTGCACCACGTCGAACAAGGTCGCCTGCGGCTGGCCCGATACGCGGCGCTCGAAGGTGTCAATGAAACCGTCGAGGCCGAATTCGGCCAGCTTCGGCAGCACGTCCCGCAAAGGATGGTCCAGGTTGGCCAGCAGCCAGCCCCAGCGCGCAGCGGTCTTCGCCAGCAGCTCGTCGGCCTGCTGCGGACGGTCGCCCAGGATCTCTTCCTTCGACACGCCTTCGCCGGTGGCATCGTCGGCCTTGCTCACTTCCAGCTGGCCGGAGGTGAACAGGGCGTGCAGTTCCTCGACCAGCTGCAGCTTGTTCTTGATGGACAGCTCGATGTTGATGCGCTCGATGCCGTCGGTGTACTCGCCCATGCGGTTCAGCGGGATCACCACGTCTTCGTTGATCTTGAAGGCGTTGGTGTGGCGCGCGATGGCCGCGGTGCGGGCGCGGTCCAGCCAGAATTTTTTCCTGGCTTCCGCGCTGACGGCAATGAAGCCCTCGCCCACGCGGGTATTCGCGATGCGCACCACTTCGGAGGCCGCCTGCGCGACCGCGTTCTCGTCGTCGCCGACGATGTCGCCGAACAGCGCCATCTTCGGCAGCGTGCCGCGCTTGGATTTGGTCGCGTAGCCGACCGCGCGCAGGTAGCGCTCGTCCAGGTGCTCCAGGCCCGCCAGGCGCAGGGTTTCGAATTCCGGCTTGCCGTTCTTCGGCAGGCTGTCCAGGTAATCCTTGATCTCGACGATCGAGGGGATCGCATCGCGCGCCTGGCCGAAGAATTCCAGCGCCACGGTGCGCGTGAACTTCGGCATCTTGTGCAGGATCCAGCGGCCCGAGGTGATCAAGCCGTCCGTGCCCTCTTTCTGGATGCCCGGCAGGCCGGCCAGGAATTTGTCGGTCACGTCCTTGCCCAGGCCTTCCTTGCGGAAGCGGCGGCCTTCGATGGCCAATAGCTCTGTGCGGAACGGCGCGCTCCTCGAGGCGCCCTTCTCCGACGGATGCGTCCACTCCAGCCTGAAGGTCGCGACCGGGGCGTCGTGGATCTTGCCGAGGTTGTGGTCGATGCGGGTCACGTCCAGCCAGTCGCCGTTCGGGTCGACCATGCGCCAGGAAGCGAGATTGTCGAGAGCCGTCCCCCACAGCACGGCCTTCTTGCCGCCCGCATTCATGGCGATGTTCCCGCCGATGCAGGAAGCGTGGGCCGAGGTCGGATCGACCGCGAACACGAAGCCGGCCTTCTCGGCCGCCTGCGAGACGCGCTGGGTCACTACCCCCGCGCCGGTATGGATGGTCGCGTATTCGCGGTCCACGCCCGGCAGGCGGCTCATCTCGACTTCGCCCATGCCGATCAGCTTTTCGGTGTTGATCACCGCCGACATCGGGCTCAGGGGAATCGCACCGCCGGTATAGCCGGTGCCGCCGCCGCGCGGGATGATGGTCAGCCCGAGCTCGATGCAGCCTTTCACCAGGCCGGCCATCTCGTCTTCGGAATCAGGCAGCAGGACCAGGAAGGGATACTCGACGCGCCAGTCGGTGGCGTCGGTCACGTGCGAGGTGCGGTGCATGCCGTCGAAGCGGATGTTGCGCTTGTCCGTGTAGCGGCCCAGCACGGCTCTAGCGCGCTTGCGCAGGTCGTACATGTCGCTGAATTCGCGGCCGAAGTCGTCGACCGCCTTGCGGGCCGCGGCCAGCAACTGCTCGACGGCGCTGCTGCGGGCGGCGGCGGTGGCCGCATCGGCATTGTCGCCAGCATCCACGGTCAGGCGGCGCTTGTCGACTTCGGCCAGGCGGTGATGCAGGGCCTCGATCAGCTTGGCGCGCCGCTTCGGGTTGTCCAGCATGTCGTCCTGCAGATAGGGATTGCGGCGCACCACCCAGATGTCGCCCAGCACTTCGTACAGCATGCGCGCGGAACGGCCGGTCTGGCGCGCGCCGCGCAGCTCGTCAAGCAGCCGCCACGAGGATTCGCCCAGCAGCCGGATCACGATCTCGCGATCGGAAAATGAGGTGTAGTTGTAGGGAATTTCACGCAGGCGGGCCGGTGCGTTTTCTTCGAGCAGGGCGTGGATATTGGCTGGTGCGTTCATGGTGGATCGGCTAACGAACTGACGCGTAGTGGACAGTCATTCTAGCTTATTGCGATGCACCATGCTGGGTAACGAATGATTTTTACAATCCGGTTTTAGCACAAACGTCGGAAAAATCGTTACCAGTGCAAATTTTCGATGCACAAAAACGTGTTTTTGCACCGAAAACTCGGCAATCCGAATATGGTGGCATCTTATCCACGAAGCGTGGCTTCATCCTTGTTCCACGCCCGGTAGCGCCGGGTCAGGCGCATGCTGCGCAACTGGTCGAGCACCACGGTGAAAAGCGGGCTGTAGGCGGCGGACCCCGCACCGCCCCGGCCCAGCGCATGCAGGCGCCGCCGCACCAGCGCCATCCGCGCCAGGCTGGCCAGCACCTTGTCCTTCCAGTCGACCGCCGGCATGGCCGCCACCGGCTCGCGCCCGTCCCGCCACTGGCGCGGCAGGTCGGGGACGGCAGCCAACGCCGTCGCCATGCCGACGATGGCGACACCGCCGTGCAGCACCTGTTCGGCGACTTCACGGCGCGCGATGCCGCCGGTCGTCATCAGCGGCATCGCCGCAACCGCCGCCAGGTCCTTGGCGAATTCCAGGAAATAGGCTTCGCGGGCGAGCGTGCGGCCATCCGCGGTGCGGCCCTGCATCGCCGGGCTCTCGTAGCTCCCGCCCGACAGCTCGACCAGGTCGACCTGCTCGCGATTCAGCATGGCCAGCACCTGGCGTGCGTCGTCCTCGGAAAAGCCGCCGCGCTGGAAGTCGGCCGAATTCAGCTTGACCGCGACGCAGAAGCCCGGCGCCACGCGGGAACGCACTGCCCGCACGACCTCCAGCAGCAGGCGCGCGCGATTGGCCAGGCTGCCGCCCCAGGCATCCTCCCGCCGGTTGCTCAGCGGCGACAGGAATTGCGAGATCAGGTAGCCATGCGCCGCGTGGATCTGGACGCCGGTGAAGCCCGCCTGTTCGGCCGCATGGGCGGTCGCGGCAAAGCGTTCGATGACCTCCGCGATATCGTCTTCCCGCATCGCGACCGGCTGCGCAAACAGCTTGCTGTGCTTGCCCAGGTCCAGCGCCACCGCCGACGGCGCCCAGGCCTGTCCTCCCATGTTCGCCAGCACCTGGCGGCCCGGATGGCTGATCTGCATCCAGACCTGGGCGCCATGCGCGCGCGCCGCCCGGGCCCAGTCAGTGAAGGGCGCCAGCGGCGTGCCCGCTTCGAGCGCGATGGTGCCCGGACCGGTGAGCGCACGCCGGTCGACCATCACGTTGCCGGTGATGATCAGGCCGGTTCCGCCCTCGGCCCAGCGCTGGTACAGGCGGTGGATGGCGGGCCCCGGCAACTGGCCGGCATCGGCAAGGGTCTCTTCCATGGCGGCCTTGGCCAGGCGGTTGGGGACGATGGCGCCGTTCGGCAGGGTCAGCGGGGTAAACAACATGGGATGGCCTCGATTCGATGTGGATGAGGTATCCTAAGCTTGAAGTCAACTTCAAGGTCAAGCGCAAAATGAAAATCGGCGAACTGGCGGAACGCAGCGGGGTTCCGGCCTCCACCATCCGCTACTACGAGAAGGAAGGATTGTTGCCGAAGACGCAGCGTGGGGCGAATGGCTACCGGGTGTACGAGGATTGCGCGCTTGTTCACCTGGAACTCATTCAACTCGGCCAAAGCCTCGGTTTCTCGCTCGACACGATCCGCGCACTCGCGGCGCTTCAGGGAGACGCTCTCCAGGATGGGATACTCGCCAAACTGGACATCCGACTGAAGGAAGTCGACAGATTAAGCGCCATTCTCGACGTTCAACGCCAGTCCCTGCTCCAGACAAAAGCACAGATACAGTCCACGTGGTCGCCAGAGGAAGGTCTACGCCACAAGGTCTTGGCTCGCTACCATGATCACAGTTTGGACGTTTAGGTGCTGACCTGCTATTCAAGCAAAAGAGCAATCTCCCTCCACATCGACTCCTGAATTTCTGACGTCGGCTTCCGATACTTGATGCATAAGCGTGTTTGCCAAGACCAAAAAATGGCAATGCGCAAGATCAAATCCGCCTTTAAGCGTGTCGCTAAGATAGCGCTTTGCATTCCCGAAATATCGTCGCACTGCTTTCTTCAAAGGAAATCACGTGATTCTCGACGAATTACCTTTCTTCAATTCCAGCCTGACTGAAGCGAACCGCCCGATTCGGCTACGTCTTTGGACTCAAAAAGGCGTGGTTGACGACCTGCTGCTTGTCAAGCACGTGAGTGGCGCTGAATCGATCTGCAGTGGCATCGAATATTCGTTGCTATGCGTGTCGAATCATGCCGGCATGGACCTCAAACAATTCATTGCCAATCCAATCGAACTACAGTTCGTGACTGCCTCAGGCGGCTTACGCCCAGTATGCGGCATCATCAACAGCGTCGTCGAAGGCCAGAGCGATGGTGGGTTGGCGACATATCAACTCATTGTCCGCGACGCCTTCTCTCTTCTCGAAGAAACATGCAATACACGCGTTTTCCGTAACGCCAACGAAGTTGATATCACTTACGCCGTTCTGCGTGAGTGGCGCGAAGCCAATCCGGTGGCTGCACGTGCGTTCGATTTCGACGTTCAACGCCTGAAACAATACCCGGCGCGGGAATTCACCATGCAGTACAACGAGTCGAATGCGGTTTTTTTGCGCCGTCTTTGGAAGCGGCGCGGTATCGCCTGGTTTATCCAACCTGGCTCCGCGACTGAGAGAGGCAGCGAAGGCACTCCATGCCATACGCTCGTGTTGTTCGACGACGCGATGACTCTGGAGGAAAACCCAGCTGGTCCAGCGCGCTTTCACCGGGATGCCGGTACCGAGCATCGTGACGGTATCACTAGGTGGCACGCAGCAAGAAAATTAACGGCAGGCCGCGCAAGCCGCTGCAGTTGGGACTATAAGCAAACCTGGTCAATGATGACCAGCGAAACGAGCATCAACGATCAAGGATTGCTTGGCAATCAGTTCGCCTACAGTCTGGATGACTACTTAGTCGATTCCCCCCACACGGGCAACGATATGGGCGACTACCGCTCCCTGGGCGTACTCCGAATTCAACGCAAGGAATATGAAGCGAAGCTTTTTCAAGGCGAAAGTGGCGATCGCGATATGCAAGTCGGACAGTGGAGGCTAATCGAGGGCCATCCCGAGATCGACTCCCATCCGGTCGATGAGAGAGCGTTTGTCTGCACTGAGCTGAGGGTCGAAGCTGAGAACAATCTACCCAAGACGCTCGACGAACGAATTCGCCGTATGTTTGTTCTGAACGGCTGGGACAGCGATCAAGCCAGCATCCGTCAGGCGAGTGATGAACGCAGCATGCGCTACACAAATCGCTTTACCTGCACACGGCGTGGCATTCCAATCGTCCCTGCTTACGATCCTCGTATCGACTTGCCGCGTACGGAAGCACAAACCGCTATCGTCGTCGGCCCTGTGAATGATGAAATCCACTGCGATGAACTTGGACGAATAAAGGTTCGGTTTCCAGCATGCCGAACGGAAGACCACGAGCATGCTCAGGGTGCTGGGGCTTCTGACAGCGATCGCGACTCTRCATGGTTGAGAATCTCCACAGGATGGGCGGGAAATCGGTACGGTGTTATTTCCCTGCCACGCGTTGGCGACGAAGTGGTCGTTGTTTTCCTGGGAGGGGACCCGGATAAGCCATTGATAATCGGCAGCGTACATGGAGGGAATACATCACCACCCTCTTTCAACCAAACCAGTATTCTGCCCGGCGACAAGCACCTGTCCGGGATCGTCAGCAAAGAAGGTCAGTCGCGGCGCGCCAATCAGCTCCGATTGGACGACACACCGAACCAGATCAGTGCTCAACTGGCGAGCGAGCACGGCCACAGCCAACTGAATTTAGGCTATCTGACGCATCCACGGCACGACAGCAAAGCCGAGGCCCGCGGTGAAGGTGCAGAGCTGCGAACAGATGCCAGTTTGTCGTTGCGAGCTGGCAAAGGCATTCTCATCAGTGCGGACGCCTCTTTGCGAGCTGCCGGTCGCCAGCTCGATCGTGACGGGCTGACCGGGCTGGCGAAGGCGCTAGAGACGATTCAGAAGCAACTTGCCGAGGTGGCTGAGAAACACGAGGCTGATGCAGCGAATGGAGACTCACTAGCCCAGGTGTCGGGCCATCTGAAGCAGTGGGAAGATGGTAGCAACACCGCAAAAGACCAGATGAGGGCTGGCGGCCAGCCGATCGTCGCCGTCCAAGCACCAGCCGGTATGCTGCTGGGAAGCCAAGCTGGCATTGCCATCGGAGCGCAGACGCACGTCGATGTCGTCAGTCTCGGCAATACGCAGGTTTCGGCCGGACGTAGACTGGTGCTTCATGCGCTGGAAAGCATCAGCCTCTTCGCCCATGCACTCGGCACCAAGCTGATCGCTGCTAGTGGAAAAGTCGAGGTCCAGGCTCATGACGATAACGTGGAAATCACCTCGGCCAAGCGTATCGTCCTTTCCGCTGCCGATGAAATCGTTCTGCAGTCTCCCAAAGTCACCGTCATTTCCAAAGGTGCTCAGGCGGCATTTGGAGGGGGGACCATCACCCATCAATGCACAGGCAATTTCGTGGTCAAGTCCGCCAAAGCCGAATTTCCTGGCGCTGGCGATGGCGGGTCAATCGATCTGAAAATTCCCGGGAGTTCGGCAAATTATGACCAACGCGTGCGCATGGTCGACCTGAGCACCGGTGAGCCATTGGCCAATCTACGCTATCGAGCGACGATGGAGGATGGCCAGATCCTGGAAGGCCAAACCGATTCGGATGGGCTGACTCAGATACTCACTTCGACCATTCCCTTCGGCCACTTTGCGATCGAAGCAATCTACGACTGACCAGACAGGAGACCGCAACGATGACAGAAAAAAGCAAGCTGGTGGGCTATAAGCTTCCCGTCGATCCGGCTCGGCAGCAAGGCACGGTCGCGCAGGGATTTGTCACACCCAAGCAAGATAAAACGCCGCAGATTCACAGCATCCCGCCCAAGCGTGTGCTACCGATTATTTTCATACCGGGGATCATGGGATCGAATCTGCGCATGAGCGCGGCACGTCAGGAGCAGCTTGGAAAGAAAAACAATATCGCATGGCGGCCGGACAACCTTTCGGTGACGCTTGGGCAGGTTAATGATTCCCCAATCGAGAGGCAGCTTCGCCTGGACCCAGAGACGACCGAGTTGGATATCTACGATCCCATCAATAATCCTACAGGCAACTCAAACGAAACCGCTGACCAACGTAACAGCGAAGTACGAGCGACATTCATGTACTCGGCATTCGAACGATTCGACGGCCCACTTCTTCAAAATGATCTACCTGGGACGTCAAATCCGAAAACCGCGATCAGAAAGCGCGTGAGCGTGGCTGGGGAGAAGTGTATTTCAGTAGCTATCAGGAGATCTTGAGTACCTGTGAACAACGGCTAAATGCAGCCTTTTCGCAAGGAAGCTTGGATGTATATTTAAAGAAATTTGTCGTAGGTGTTGCCCCGTCAATGTGGCAAGCCCATCCTGCTTCAACGCTGGGGGAACTCGACGAAAAGACTATACGCAACGCGGTGAAAGGCTGTTGGTTCCCTGTCCATGCGATGGGCTACAACTGGCTTAAGGGAAACGCTGTATCCGGCGTCAGGATCGCTGGCCGTATTCGGACGTTAATGAAGACTTATCAAGACCAGGGTTTTCAATGCGAAAAAGTCATTCTTATTACGCATTCGATGGGTGGCCTGGTAGCACGCGCCGTGATTCATCCCGAAATGGGCAAACTCAACGATCAGGTACTTGGGGTTGTCCATGGGGTAATGCCAGCGATAGGTGCTGGCACTGCGTACAAGCGTATGCGTTGTGGCTTTGAAGGCAGAGGAATCAGTGCGAGGGTACTGGGTTACCTCGGCAGTGATGTTACCTCCGTACTTGCCAATTCCCAAGGCGGGTTGGAGCTACTGCCAAGTCAAGCCTACGGAAACCACTGGCTACAAGTAAAGCAAAAAGGGGAAACGCTTAAACGTCTTCCCGAAAACGGCGACCCTTATGATGAAATTTACAAGATTCGAAACAAATGGTTCAATTTATTTCGAGAAGAGTGGATCAATCCTGCAGATTTGAAAACATCTGGGTTCAACAATTCCCTGATCTTATTAGACAGAGCAAAATCCTTTCACTCGGAAATCTCAAACACTTATCACGACCAAAGCTATGCACATTATGGCGCCGATTCAAATCGACCCGCGTGGCAAAAAGTTGTTTGGGAAATCAAAAACAAAGAAATCATAAACGACGTAGACCGACTACGCGTTGTTACAGACAATGCCAAAGGAAAATTGTATCTAACTGATCCTGAACTGAAGACCAAACCGAACGAAGCCAAGCTCCAATTCGAAACCGTCTTACAGGAAGCTGAAGATCCCGGCGATCAAACTGTACCTCTGCACTCTGCGGATGCACAACTTAAAAGCGGGAAATTCAAAGGGGTTTTTAGACAAACTGGCTACGAGCATCAATCCAGTTATAGTAACAATGCGGTACTTGCTGCTACGCTTTACAGCCTATTCCGAATAGCATCCACCATGAAATGGTCGAAATGATGAAATTCTCTCAGCAGAGAAGGTTAGCTACGTATTTTTTAATTGCCTTTCTTTTTACAAATTTGCTTTGTGCTTGTCAGCGTAGCACTGCACTTGAATCGAGGCAACCTATGATAGATCTTGCTTCCCGCCTACAGCCTATTTTTGAAAAAACCCGCAAAGTTTGCTTTGGTCGCTTTTTAATAAATGTTCCAGCGACCGCAACCATCGTATATGGCCCTGCCGACATAGAAGTACCGATCGTCTTTCATGAAGGAGAAGCTACCAACTTAGAAAAATATGTAGCTAAAAGACTGAGCGAGATTGAAGAAGAAAGACAGTACTTACTCAAAGACGACATCCGTCGACTGCCACTTTTTGGAAAAATTATTGACGGTGCGATTCCGGGGCAAAAGATCGTATTTGGATCAAAAAACCAAGCCGGATATTCAATATATTCTTACATTCCCGTAGGGAATGATTTATTCGTTCAAAATCATGACTTTGCGCTTCCCGAAGAAGATCAAGTACCTATGCTCAACCGAATAGCTGGACACTTGCGTTCGCGCTCAGAAAACGAAATCCCGGCCGATCCAGGAGTATGTATTGAAGGCGGATTCATCTCGCTTGCAGAAGAACGCGAATGGGTAAGATTGGGCGTTCGCATAAAAGAATTTCCTGACGTTCATCTTTCGATAGATATGCACAAAAATCTAGAACACCTACGGGAGAGCAATAATCCTATATTATTAAGGGCCCAAGCCAAAGAAATTGCTGAGGCAGATGGCTTGGGTGCCATTTTCTCACGTACCAAGATTCTCCGCGAACAACCTCGCCAGTTGAATAATTGGGAAGGAGTCGAACTGGCTTTACGTACCCCTGCTTACAAAGATAGCAAGTCTGTACATGAATTTCGATTCCATAGTGTCGGTGCCATAAAGGACCCATTGCACCCAGAGCTCGACATCCGACTCGACACCGGCGTGAAGGACAACAGCAAAGGCAAGGTAGACCCAAGTCTCACGGACGAGGAAGCGCTAATGCTGTGGGATAAACTCATCTCCACGATCCGAGTGCGCCAGCCCAGCGATGCGACACCCCCGCCTACTCCGCAGCGAGTTCCACTCGCGAGCTTGTCTCGCACTGGCGAACCATGCCCACAAACCGGCTGGTGGGAGTGCACAGAAACCCAAAAACTCAAGGGTAGTAACAACCGCCGCTTGCTCAAAGCTGGCGAACTTATGCCATACGCTGTGCTTGATGGGACCAGCTTCTGGCAAAAGCTGACCGGTCAAGGCACGACACATCCAGTCCCAACTGTATGGAAGCTGGTTGCCTACGACGAGAATCAAGCAACGCCACCGACTGCCGGGTAAAGGGCGGCCAACAATGCCTAACATCGTCCGCCTGAACGACCCTACCAGCCACGGCGGCAAAGTCGTAAACGTCGCCGCAACCCACTTTACGGTCGCTGGCATAGCCGTCGCCTGTGTTGGGGACAAATGCACCTGTCCGATACATGGCGACGGCACGATTATCGAAGGCGACTCGCATCACACCATCAACGGCATTGCCGTCGCTTATGACGGACACAAAACCAGCTGCGGCGCGACGCTGAAATCCACTATCACGACGTTCGAACGAACCTGATTACCCAAACACTCGGCCCGTCATCTCTCCAATCCACTTCCACCATCCATCCGGCACGTACAGCAAGGTCACGGTCATGAAGATATAGCGCCCGAACTTGCCGATCGCCATGTACATCACGCTGGACCAGAACGGCAGGTGCAGCCAGCCGGCCAGGGTGCACAGCGGGTCGCCGATGCCGGGCACCCAGGACAGCAGCATGGTCTTGGAGCCGTAGCGCGCCAGCCAGTGGAACCAGCGCGACTTGCGCTCCTTGGCGAAGGCGACCTTGGCGCGGTAGCCGATCCAGTAGTCGACCATGCCGCCCAGCGTGTTGCCGAGGGTGGCGACCAGGATCACCGGCCAGAACATGGCGGGGTTGGCTTTCACCACCGCGAACACGGCCGGTTCCGAGCCCAGCGGCAACAGGGTGGCCGAGACGAAGGCGATCAGGAAGACGGAAGTCAGGCCGACGGTTGGCACAGCGAGGACTTTCAGCAGCCAGAGGACGGCGGACTCGATCATGGGTGGGGTTGAATGAAGAGCAGGATAGGTCCATTATAATGAGGAAAAACCCACCGCCACGACACGGTAGGCCCCGCTCCATCCCGCGCCGCCCGCCGTACTGCACGCCTCGGTTATCCGCCTTGCAAGACAGTCCTGATGTCGCCTCCGGAATCCACTATCACATCCGCCATGACTACCGACTACCTCAAGAAAATCCTGACCGCGCGCGTCTATGACGTGGCCCAAGAAACCCCGCTCGAGCTGGCGCCGACGCTGTCCCAGCGCATCGGCAACCGCATCTATTTCAAGCGCGAAGACATGCAGAGCGTGTTCAGCTTCAAGCTGCGCGGGGCCTACAACAAGATGGCGCACCTGCCGCTCGAGCAGCTCAAGCGCGGCGTGATCTGCGCCTCGGCCGGCAACCATGCCCAGGGCGTGGCGCTGTCCGCGAGCCGCCTCGGCTGCCGCGCACTGGTCGTGATGCCGACCACCACGCCGCCGGTGAAGATCAACGCCGTCAAGGAACGCGGCGGCGCCAACGTCGAAATCGTGCTGCACGGCGACTCCTATACCGACGCCTACAACCACGCCCTGCTGCTCGAGCGCGAGCAGCAGCTGACCTTCGTGCACCCCTTCGACGATCCGGACGTGATCGCCGGCCAGGGCACGATCGGCATGGAGATCCTGCGCCAGCACTCCGGCCCGATCCATGCGATCTTCGTGGCGATCGGCGGCGGCGGCCTGATCTCCGGCGTCGGCGCCTATGTGAAAGCGGTGCGCCCGGACATCAAGGTGATCGGCGTGCAGACCGTCGATTCCGATGCGATGGCGAAGAGCCTGAAGGCCGGCGAACGCGTCACCCTGCCCGACGTCGGCCTGTTCTCGGACGGCACCGCGGTGCGCCTGGTGGGCGAGGAAACCTTCCGCATCGCCAAGGAAGTGGTCGACGAGATCGTGATCGTCGATACCGACGCGATCTGCGCCGCGATCCAGGACGTGTTCCAGGATACCCGCAGCATCCTCGAGCCGGCCGGCGCGCTGGCCGTGGCCGGCGCCAAGGCCTATGTCGAGCGCTCGCTGCTGACCCGCAATCCGGTCAAGAACGAGACCCTGGTGGCGGTGGCCTGCGGCGCCAACATGAATTTCGACCGCCTGCGCTTCGTGGCCGAGCGCGCCGAAATCGGCGAGGACCGCGAAGCCGTGTTCGCCGTCACCATTCCCGAGCAGCGCGGCAGCTTCAAGCGCTTCTGCGCCCTGGTCGGCCCGCGCAACGTCACCGAGTTCAATTACCGGATCAGCGACGAGCGCGAAGCCCACATCTTCGTGGGCGTGCAGATCGGCAGCCGCAGCGAATCCGGCATGCTGGCCCGCACCTTCGAGGAGCACGGTTTCCGCACCCTCGACCTCACCCACGACGAGCTGGCCAAGCTGCACATCCGCCACCTGGTCGGCGGCAAGAGCGCGCTGGCGCACGACGAACTGCTGTACCGCTTCGAATTTCCGGAGCGTCCGGGCGCGCTGATGCGTTTCCTGGACAGCATGGCGCCGAACTGGAATATCTCGCTGTTCCACTATCGCAACCAGGGCGGAGACGTCGGGCGCATCCTGGTCGGGCTGCAGGTGCCTTCGGGGGAGATGGATGAGTTCCGGCAATTCCTGGCTAGTCTGGGGTATCGCCACTGGGATGAAACCAACAATCCCGTCTACAAGCTGTTCTTGTGATTGCGGCGTGGGCACAGGGTGTCCACGCGTAATTCAGCGCAGTAATTGGCATAAAGGTGTACGATACGCGGCTTTGCCGACGCGGCGATCCCGCGTCAAGTCCCGCACCTCGAGACTGACTATGACCAATACCCCTGATCAATCGCCGCTCGGTAAGACCTCGGCCTACCAGACCCAGTACGCGCCCGAGCTGCTGTTTCCCATTCCGCGCCAGCAGAAGCGTGACGAGCTCGGCCTGAAAGGTACGCTGCCCTTCTTCGGCGTCGACATCTGGAACGCCTATGAGCTGTCGTGGCTGAACATGCGCGGCAAGCCGCAGGTGGCGATCGCGACCATCACGGCCCCCGCCGATTCGCCCAATATCGTCGAATCGAAGTCCTTCAAGTTATATCTCAACTCCTTCAACCAGACCCGCCTGGCGAATACGGACGCCCTGCTGGCCCTGCTGCGCGAAGACCTGTCGACTGCCTTCGGCGCGCAGGTAGCCGTGACGCTCACCCAGCCGGAAGACTTCGGCAAGCTCAAGATGGGCGAGCTGGAAGGCGTGCTGCTGGACCGCCTCGACATCGAGGTCGACAATTACAGCCCGGCACCGGAACTGCTCAAGGCCAGGCACGACGAAGCCGCGGTCGAAGAGACCCTGGTATCCCACCTGCTGAAGTCGAACTGCCTGGTCACGGGCCAGCCGGACTGGGGTACCGTGCAGATCCATTACGCCGGTCCGCAGATCGACCAGGAAAGCTTGCTGCGCTACCTGATCGGCTTCCGCGAGCACAACGAATTTCACGAGCAATGTGTCGAGCGCATCTTCACCGACATCCTGCGCCAGTGTAAGCCGCACAAGCTGGCGGTCTACGCCCGCTACACGCGGCGCGGCGGACTCGACATCAATCCCTGGCGCGCGAATTTCAGCGCCGGCAAGGCGCCCAATCTGCGCACCGCCCGGCAGTAGAAAAATCCAGGCATTGTCCCCATCTAGTGTTCGTTTCCAGCGACAGAACCGTGGCATCAAAGCGACGTCAATCGTTTCGCAGTGACGAAGCGCAGACTGGGCATGCTGGCAAGTTTCGGCTAGAAAATACGGAAGATGGGTCTGAAATTCGCCTTTCCATTCGAGAAATTTGAAATTTCGTAGCGGATATTGCGTGTAGATACAAAACGATTGCGCGCGATCAAACCGATGTTTGGCCACAGGGATAAAACAGCCAGTCGTACAGACGCGAAATCGAATGTCATGGCCATGAAACAGGCCTATAATTCCCGCTCGCAAGAACCTGGGTGTACCGCAACAGAAGCGTGTTATGACTAATCTAAGCAAAATCCTCTCGCTCGAAAACGTTCAGCTCGATCTGGAAGTGTCGAGCAAGAAGCGCGCCTTTGAACAGGCCGGCCTGATCTTCGAGAACAACTGCGGCATCGCCCGCTCGACGGTCTCGGACAACCTGTTCGCGCGCGAACGCCTCGGTTCGACCGGTCTCGGTCATGGCGTGGCCGTGCCGCATGGCCGCATCAAGGGCAGCAAGAGCCTGAAGTCGCCACTGGCCGCCTTCGTCCGCCTGGCCGAGCCGATTCCCTTCGAATCGCCGGACGGCCAACCGGTCAGCCTGCTGTTCTTCCTCCTGATCCCGGACCACGTGACCCAGCAGCACCTGGAAATCCTGTCCGAAATCGCCGAACTGTTCTCCGACGAAGCCGTGCGTACCGCGCTGGCCACCGATCCGGACCCGCGCTCGGTGCATGAACGCATTATCAACTGGCAACCGAGCCTGCAGGCACTGGGTTAGAATAAGGCCATGCTCCAGACTCCGCTGACCATCCAGAGGCTGTACGACGACAATCGCGATAGCCTGCAACTTGGCTGGTTCGCGGGCTTCCCCGGCGGCGAACGCCTGATCTCGGGCGACGCCGTCTCGGCCGCCGACCAGGTCGGCCACCTGAACCTCATCCACCCGGGCCGCATCCAGGTGTTCGGGCACCAGGAACTGAATTACTACCAGCGTCTCAAGTCGGGCTCGCGTAGCCACATGATCGGCGAAATGATCGCGGGCGGCCCGCCGGCCCTGATCATCGCCCAGGGCCTGGACACCCCGCCGGACATTCTCGCCATCTGCGACGAGCAGAACATTCCGCTGTTCTCGACCCCGCTGCCGGCGGCCCAGGTCATCGACTTCCTGCGGGTCTATTTATCGAAGAAACTGGCGCAGCGCGTCATCATGCACGGCGTGTTCATGGACGTGCTGGGCGTGGGCGTGCTGATCACCGGCGATTCCGGCCTCGGCAAGAGCGAGCTGGGCCTGGAACTGATCTCGCGTTCGCACGGCCTGGTGGCCGACGACGCGGTCGAATTCTCGCGCATCGCCCCGAACATGATCGAGGGCCGCTGCCCGCCGCTGCTGCAGAACCTGCTCGAAGTGCGCGGCCTGGGCCTGCTGGACATCAAGGCGATCTTCGGCGAGACCGCCGTGCGCCGCAAGATGCGGCTGAAGTTGATCGTGCATCTGGTCAAGCGCGGCGCGCTGGACGAGGAAGTCGAGCGACTGCCCTTCCACTTCCCGACCGAGGACGTGCTCGGCCTGCCGATCCGCAAGGTCGTGATTCCCGTCGCGGCCGGCCGCAACATCGCGGTGCTGCTGGAAGCCGCGGTGCGCAATACCATCCTGCAGCTGCGCGGTATCGATACGCTGCAGGAGTTCATGGAACGTCAACGCCAGGCGATGAGCGGCGATTAGGTTCTAAGTTACCACCATCGCAACTGGCCTGGCCACTGGCGACAAGGTCTTACCGTTGCGGTATGATGGACACATGCGAATCGTTCTCATCACCGGTATCTCGGGTTCCGGCAAGTCGGTAGCCCTCAATGTTCTCGAAGACGCAGGCTACTACTGCGTCGACAACCTGCCGCCCGCCCTGCTGCCTTTGCTGGTCGAGACAGTCAATGGCGCCGACAGCAAGTGCGTCGCCGTCGCCGTCGACGCACGCAGCGCCGAGTCGCTGGCGGAACTGCCGGCCACGGTCCGCGCGCTGCGCGAGCAAGGGCATGACGTCAAGGTGATGTACCTGACTGCCAGCACCCATTCGCTGGTGGCCCGCTTTTCCGAGACCCGCCGCAGCCATCCGCTGTCGCACGAGCTGCGCCCGGGCGAGAACCCGGCTTCGCGCCGCACGCTGATCGAATGCATCTCGGAAGAGCGCGACCGCCTGGGAGCGATCGAGAAGCTGGGCCATGTGATCGACACCTCGGAAATGTCGGCGAACAAACTGCGCGCCTGGGTCAAGGAACTGGCCGAGATCGAATTCGCGAAGCTGACCCTGTATTTCGAATCCTTCGCCTTCAAGCGCGGCGTGCCGCTGGACGCCGACTTCGTGTTCGACGTGCGCGCCGTGCCGAATCCCTACTACGACCTGACCTTGCGACCGCTCACCGGCAAGGACGCGCCCGTCATCGCCTTCCTCGACGCCCAGCCCCAGGCCGTCGAAATGCTGGCCGACATCCGCGCCTTCGTGGCCAAATGGCTGCCATCGTTCAAGACCGACAACCGCAGCTACCTGACGGTGGCGGTCGGCTGCACGGGTGGACAGCACCGCTCCGTGTACATGGCGGAACGGCTGGCGGCTTACTTCGGCGAATCCGAACGGGTGGTTGTGCGGCATCGCGAGCAGCACTGATAGCCGAACCGGGATCCCCGCCTCCGCGGGGACGACGAGCTAACACTCACACCAACCCGGTCGCGTAAAACACCCCAATCACAAAGAACACCGCCAGCGTCTTGATGACGGTAATCGCGAAGATCTCGCGATACGACTCGCGGTGCGTCAGCCCGGTCACCGCCAGCAGGGTGATCACGGCGCCGTTGTGCGGCAGCGTGTCCATGCCGCCGCTGGCCATCGCCACCACGCGGTGCAGGACTTCCATCGGAATATGGGCCGCTTCGGCGCCCTTGATGAACAGGTCGGACATCGCGGCCAGCGCGATGCTCATGCCGCCCGAGGCCGAGCCGGTGATGCCGGCCAGCGAGCTGACCGACACCGCCGCATTCACCAGCGGGTTCGGAATCCCCTTCAGGGCATCGCTGACGACGATGAAGCCCGGCAGCGCGGCGATCACGCCGCCGAAACCGTATTCGGACGCGGTATTCATCGCCGCCAGCAGGGCGCCGCCGACGGCTTCTTTCGAACCGCTGGCAAAGCGCTGGCTGACGCGGCGGAAGGCGGTCGCGAGCACCAGCAGGATGCCGAGCAGCAGCGCGGCTTCGACCGACCAGATCGCCAGCACGCTCTTGACCGTGGCCGTCACCGGCGTGTGCACGCCCGGCAGCACTTCGGGCGGCACCGTATAGGCGCCGGCGCCGTACCAGACCGGGATCATCTTGGTGAATGCGAAGTTGGCCACGCCCACCAGCACCAGCGGCAGCACCGCGATCAGCGGATGCGGCAGCGCTTCCCGGTTCGCCTCCGCCTCGGGCACATCGGCGTGCGCGCCATAGCCCTCGCCTTTCGCCATCGCGGCGCGGCGGCGCCATTCCAGGTAGGTCAGGCCGACCACGATGATGAACACCGAACCGATGGTGCCGAGCACGGGCGCGGCCCAGCCGGTGGTCTTGAAGAAGGTGGTCGGGATGATGTTCTGGATCTGCGGCGTGCCCGGCAGCGAATCCATGGTGAACGAGAAGGCGCCCAGTGCGATCGCGCCCGGCATCAGGCGCTTCGGAATATTGCTCTGACGGTAGAGCTCAGCCGCAAACGGATACACGGCGAACACCACCACGAACAGCGACACGCCGCCATAGGTCAGCAGCGCGCACACGGCGACGATCACGGCGTTCGCGCGCGAGCGGCCGATGTAGCGGATCGCCGCCTGCACGATGGATTTCGAGAAACCGGACATCTCGATGACCTTGCCGAACACGGCGCCCAGCATGAAGACCGGGAAATAGAGCTTGACGAAGCCGACCATCTTTTCCATGAAGATGCCGGAAAAGACCGGCGCCACGGCGGACGGGTCGGTGAACAGGACCGCGCCGAGGGCGGCGATCGGTGCGAACAGGATGACGCTATAGCCGCGGTAGGCGGCCACCATCAGGAAGGCCAGCGCGGCCAGGACGATCAGAAACGACAAATTGGACTCCTCTATTGTTGTGCTTGGCTATGCCATTATTTCATTGCCTGATGAAATCATCGCATAAATTCGTGCTTATGCTGCAACGCATTATCGGTCGGCGAAAAAAAACCCGGCGGATGCCGGGGCGGCGGAGCGGGCGCCGCTTATGGCAGGTGGCGCAACGGATGCGCATGCGCCGGCCACACCGGCTCGAAGAAGCGCGCCACCATCTCCGGCGTGACGGCATCCAGCGCGGGCGGGTTCCACTTCGGCGCATTGTCCTTGTCGATCACCAGCGCGCGCACGCCTTCCAGCACTTCGCCGTGTTCGAAGTTGCGGCGCACCAGCGAGCGCTCCATGCGCAGGCAGGCGGCCACGTCCATCGTGGCGCCGCGCACCAGCATCTCGCGCGTCACGCACATCATCAGCGGCGAGCGCTGGCGCATCGCGGCCAGGGCCTTCTGCGCGAATGGGGTGTCATCGCCCTCCAGCGAGACCATCACGGCCTGTACCGAGTCGGCGCCAAAGTGCCTGTCGACCAGCGCGCGTTGCGCTTCGAGTTCGCTGGCGCCGGCCTGCTGCGCGAACGGCGCGGCGAAGGCGCGGATCGCATCGGCCAGCTGCTTGCCCGGCGTCGCAGCGATCAGCGCATGCAGTGCCGGCAGTTCGGCGCCCGGCACGAACACGTCGGCCTGGCCGACGTAGAGCGCATCGGCGGCGCCGATGGTCAGCCCCGTCAGTCCCAGATGCATGCCGAGCGCGCCCGGCGCATGCGACAGGAAGTGGCTGCCGCCGACGTCCGGGAACAGGCCGATGTTCACCTCGGGCATGGCCATCTTCGTGCGTTCGGTCACGATGCGCAGGCCGGTCTCGGGCCCGCCCTGGGCGATACCCATGCCGCCGCCCATGACCACGCCGTCCATCAACGAGATATAGGGTTTCGGATAGAAGTGGATCAGGTGGTTCAGCGCGTATTCTTCGGTAAAGAAGTCTTCCAGCAGCGCACTGCCTCCAGTGGGCGTGGCGCGCCCGGCCTGGTGGAAGAAGCGGATGTCGCCGCCTGCGCACAGGGCTTTCTCGCTGCTGCTCTTGATAACGACGGCGTCGACGTTCGAATCGTCGCGCCAGGCCAGCAGGGTCTCCGTCAGTGCGCGCACCATCTCCAGCGACAGCGAGTTCAGGGCCTTGGGACGGTCGAGGGTAATGATGCCGGTGCCGCTGGCAACGCGGGTCTGCACGTATTCGCTCATGTTCTTTTATTTATTGAAATGGAAAACGGCATTGTAGCGCGGCCCGGAAAACGAAAAGGGCGCCAGATGCGCCCTTCCTTGCTTGTGCTGCGCCAGCGGAAGGATCACGCTGTAGCGGCAGCTTCTCCTCCATCGTTGGGTATGCGCTTGAGCGGTGTACTACTGTGATCCTGCAGCATCTGCTTGTACTTCTGCACCTGCCGGTCGAGCCGGTCCATCAGCATGTCGATCGCGGCGTACAAGTCGTGCGCGGCGCTGGCGACGTGAACGATCTTGCCGGCGAGGCGCAAGTTGATCTCGGCCTTCTGGCGCTTTTCTTTCTCGGTGAGATTGTCAATGCAGAGGATGACGTGGGAGTCGATCACTTGATCGAAATGGCGGGTGATGCGTTCGAGCTTGTTCTGTACGTATTCACGGATTGCCGGGGTTACATCGAGATGATGTCCGCTGATAGTGAGATTCATACACACTCCTTTGATGATGCGCTGCCTGTCGTACGCGCATACCACGCACCAGGGCAGCGTTGTTGCAAGAAGCTTGCTGCAAGAGCTTGCTGAAAGAGCTTGCTACAGAGATTTACGGAGGCTGACGGGAGGGATCTTCAGCGCCTCGCGGTATTTCGCTACCGTGCGGCGTGCGATAACCATTCCCTGTTCCCCTAGCATCTCCGCGATCTTGCTGTCGGATAAAGGGTTTTTGGGGTCTTCTGCTCCTGTGAGTTGTACGATGAGAGCCCGGATCGCGGTCGAGGAGGCTTCTCCTCCTGCCTCGGTCGCGACGTGACTCCCGAAAAAGTACTTCAACTCGAACATGCCGTGCGGCGTCAGCATGTATTTCTGAGTTGTGACACGAGAAATTGTGCTCTCGTGTAGACCTAGTGTATCAGCTATCTCACGTAAAACAAGGGGCCGCATGGCAACGGCGCCATGGGAGAAAAAGTTCCGCTGGCGCTCCACGATTGCTTGAGCTACCCGAAGGATAGTATCGAAGCGCTGGCGCATGTTTTTGATGAGCCATTTTGCTTCCTGCAACTGCGCCGCCAGCTGGGATTCCGATTTTCCCTGCTTCATCAAGGTGGCATACAGGCTGTTCACGCGCAGGCGCGGCATCACCTCGGGATTCAGCTGCACGCTCCAGCCGTCCTTCGCGCGGCGCACGATCACGTCCGGCACCACGAAGTCGGAAACGTCGGAAGCGAAGGCCGCGCCCGGATGCGGATTGCAATGGCGGATCACGGCCTGGGCTTCGCGCAGGTCTTCGTCGTCGCAGTCGAGGGCTTTCTTGAGCTTGTTGAATTCGCGCTGCGCGAACCAGGTCAGGTAGCGTTCGACGATGGTCAGCGCCATGCGCCGCGTGACCAGCGGCACGCCCGGCATGCGGCGGATCTGCAGCGCCAGGCATTCGGCGGCGCTGCGCGCGCCCACGCCGGGCGGGTCCATGCTTTGCACCAGCGCCAGCGCGGTGCGCAACTCCTCGAATTCCACTTCGAGTTCGGCCGGGAGGCGCGCATGCAGCTCGTCCAGGGTTTCTTCGAGGTAGCCGTTGTCGTCGAGGGTGTCGACGACGATCTCGACCAGCGCGCAATCGCGCGGCGACATGCAGGTCAGGCGTACCTGCTCCATCAAGTGTTCGCGCAGCGAGACCGGGCTGGCTTCCAGCTGCGGGCGGCCGTCCTCTTCCTCGCCGCCGCTGCCGCTGCCGGAACGGCCAGAATCGCCCCAGTCCATGTCGTGCTCGGCGCCGCCGGCATCGCCGTTGTCGCTGTCGCCGCCTTCGGCTTCGGCGCCACCGCCGCCATTGCCCTCCTCGCCCTGGCTGGACGAGGGCGGCGAGTCGGGCGTGGTGGAGGTCGACGCGCCGTTGTTGATCGCGCCGTCGGCCAGCAGGCGCACCGAGTGGTCGAGCGGATCGTCGAGGCGTTCGAGCAGCGGGTTGTCGCTGAGGACCTGTTCAATCTCCTGGTGCAGCTCGAGAGTGGACAGCTGCAGCAGCCGGATCGACTGCTGGAGTTGCGGTGTCAGCGCAAGGTGCTGTGAGGTCTTGAGTTGCAGCGTCTGTTTCATGACTACATCCGGAAATGTTCACCCAGGTAGACGCGGCGAACCGATTCATTGGCGATGATGTCGTCCGGGCGTCCCGACGCCAGCACCGCGCCCTGGTTGATGATGTAGGCACGGTCGCAGATGCCGAGCGTCTCGCGCACGTTGTGGTCGGTTATCAGGACGCCGATGCCGCGCTCCTTCAGGAAGCGCACGATGCGCTGGATCTCGATCACCGCGATCGGATCGACGCCGGCAAACGGCTCGTCCAGCAGCACGAAGCGCGGGTTGGTGGCGAGGGCGCGCGCAATCTCCACGCGGCGCCGTTCGCCGCCCGACAGCGACAGCGCCGGGTTCTCGCGCAGCTTCTCGATCTGCAGCTCGGCCAGCAGCTCGTTGAGGCGCTCCTCGATGCGGTTCTTGCCCAGCGGCTTGCCGTCCTCGCGCTGCAGTTCCAGCACGGCGCGGATGTTCTCCTCCACCGTCAGCTTGCGGAACACCGAGGCTTCCTGCGGCAGGTAGGACAGGCCCAGCATGGCGCGCCGGTGGATCGGCAGGCTGGTGATGTCGGTGCCGTTGATGACGATGGCGCCGGCGTCGGCCGGCACCAGGCCCACGATCATGTAGAACGAGGTCGTCTTGCCGGCGCCGTTCGGGCCGAGCAGGCCCACCACCTCGCCGCAGGCGACCTGCAGCGAAACGTCGCGCACCACCAGGCGCTTGCCGTAGCTTTTCTGCAGCCCCTTGGCCACCAGGGTGCTGCCGCCGCTCGCGATGGCGGCGGCGTCTGCGTGTACATCCATCATTGCTTTCCTGCTTCCGGTTGCCCGGCCGACGCAGTGCGGCGCGGATAAAAAGTAAAACTGGCGCGGGCCTTGCCGGGCCTGTCGACGCCGCTCGGGTCGTTCAGGTTCAGCAGGACTTCCTTGCGCGCATCGTAGGCGATGAATTCGCCGCCCATTTCACGCATCACGTTGCTGCCTTCCAGCTGCCTGATGGCGGCGTTCGAACTGAACTTGACGACCTCGGTGCGCTCGTCGTACTCGATGCGCTCGGCCTGGCCTTCGTCCCACTGCTCGGGGCCGCTGTCGCGCTTCTGGCGGAACGACGCCGGCTTGCCGGGCGCCGCGACCAGGACGATGGTCTTGTAACCGTCCGGCGCTTCCTTGATCTCGGCACGCTCGGCCTTCAGCAGCATGGTGCCGCGGGTGGCGGTCACGCCGCCGGTCAGGACCACGGTTTGCGTGACCTGGTCCAGGGTCCCGTTGCCCCCGACCACCTTCAGCGGCTTGAGCGCATCCGCCCGCTCCGCCTGCGCCAGCGGCGCCAGCAACAGCGCGGCAGCGGCAAGGACGGCCTTCATTTACTGCTTCCCTGCCGGCGCCGCCGGCGTGGTCGCGGGAGCCGCCGCCGGCGCGGTACGGCGCGGCGCGATGATGATGGTGCCGCGTCCGCCGCCCGGCTTGCTTTCGCCGCTGGTGTCGTTGAACACGTTGGCCTGCTCGGTGCGGTTGTCGTAGGAGATGAACGGGCCGTTCACCTCGCTGGTCATGCGCTTGCCCTCGAGCTGCTTGACGACCGCGTTCGAGAACAGCTTGACCAGCTCGGTGCGCTCGTCGTATTCGATGCGCTGGGCCTGGCCTTCGACCCACAGGTCGGGGCCGCCGTCACGCTTCTGGCGGAAGGTCGCGGGCTGGCCCGGCGCGGCGGTCAGGGTCACCGCCATATAGCCTTCCGGCGATTCCGTGAGCACGGCCTTGTCGGCCTTGATCGTCAGGGTGCCGCGGGTCAGCACGACGTTGCCGGTGAAGGTGCGGGTCTGGGTGACCTCGTCGATGTGCGCGTTGTTGAAATCGATCTTGGCCTGCTTGAGAGAATCCGCACGCTCCGCCGAGGCGGTCAGGCTTGCCAGCGACAGCGCGGCGACAGCGAGTATTTTTTTCATTGTTTTCCTTTCGGCGGGAAGATGAGTTCTCCGCGGCCGCCCAGCGTCACCTGCTGTGTGGCGTTGTTGGCGACCATGCCGACGCCGGTGACCGAGGCGGCGCCGAGCGTCATCTGGATCGGCTTGTCGGTCTTCGAGATTTCCTCGTCCGGCAGCACGGTCAGCGCCTCGGTGCGGATGCGCATCGGCTTCGAGGTGGCGTTGCCGGGACGCGAGATGTCGACATTGCCGATCAGGTCGATCTGGTTCTGGTCCTGGTTGACGTTGGCGGTGTTCGCCGTCATCGTCATGTGCGGCCGGTCGGTGCTCATGCTCTGCACGACCGGCTTGTCGATCACCGAGGTGTTGTTGGCCGGGCGGTGGGTCAGGCGCTCGCCCGAGATCACGTAGCGCGGCTGGCCGGCTTCCGACATCCGCACGAAGCTGAAGTTGTCGATGATGTAGTCCGGATCGTCGCCCACGTCGACGCGGTGCGCTTCGCCTTCGCCGCGCATCACCTGCACCAGCCAGAAGCTGCCGAAGGCGAAGAACACGGCCGCCAGCATCAATGCCAGCAGACGCCAGCGGTGCGCGGTGCGCTTGTTGACGTAGGTCGTGGTCGCCATGGCTTGCGAAGGATTATCCAAAGTACGGTGCCAATGCCTGTTCGTAGGTTCCCTGGGCGCGCATCACCATGTCGCAGACTTCGCGCACGGCGCCGCGTCCGCCCGCATTCTTCGTCACGTAGTGGGCGCGGTACTGCACTTCCGGATGGCCGCTCGGCACCGTGACGGCAAAGCCGACGCGGGTGAACAGCGGCAGGTCGATCACGTCGTCGCCGATGTAGCCGCACTGCTCGGCCGTCACGCCGGTCTTTTCCAGCAGCTCGGCAAAGGCCAGGCGCTTGTCGTGCTGGCCCTGGAACACGTGGGTGATCCCGAGGTCGGCGGCGCGCTTGACCACGATCGGCGAATTGCGCGCGCTGATGATGGCGGTCTGCACGCCGGTGCGGTTCAGCAGCTGGATGCCGAGGCCGTCCAGCACGAAGAAGGTCTTGGTGATCTCGCCGTTGGCGTCATAGGTCAGGCTGCCGTCGGTGAGGACACCGTCGACGTCGAAGATCATGACCTTCACGCGCGCGGCACGCTGCAGATGTTCCAGCTGGGTCACCATCAGATCACCTTGGCGCGGGTCAGGTCGTGGATGTGGAGGGCGCCGACCAGCATGCCGTCGGCGTCGGTCACCAGCATCTGGTTGATGCGGAATTCCTCCATCACGGCAACGGCGTCGACCGCCAGCTGCTCGGGATGGATGCGGCGCGGATTCGCGTGCATGACGTCCTGGATCGTCAGCCTGCTGAAGTCATGGGTCTTCTCGAACAGGCGGCGCAGGTCGCCGTCGGTGAACACGCCGACCGGGCGGCCGGCGTCGTCGACGATGGCGGTCATGCCCATGCCCTTCTGCGAGATTTCCAGCAGGGCCTCGGTCAGCGGAGCATTCGGCTTCACTTTCGGCACCGCGTCGCCGCTGCGCATCACGTCGCGCACGTGGGTCAGCAGCTTGCGGCCGAGGGCGCCGCCCGGGTGCGACAGGGCGAAGTCTTCCGACTTGAAGCCGCGCAGCTCCAGCAGCGCGACGGCAAGGGCATCGCCCAGCGCCAGGGTGACGGTGGTGGACGCGGTCGGCGCCAGGTTCAGCGGGCAGGCTTCCTTGTCGACCGAGACGTCGAGGTGGACGTCGGCAACCTGGGCCAGGCGCGAGCCCGGCTTGCCGGTCATGGCGATCACGGGCACGCGCATGCGCTTGACGGCCGGAATCACGACCGCCAGCTCGGCGCTTTCGCCGGAATACGAGATCGCGACCAGCACGTCCTGCGGCGTGACCATGCCGAGGTCGCCGTGGGCGGCTTCGGCCGGGTGCAGGAACAGGGCCGGGGTGCCGGTCGAGGCCAGGGTCGCGGCGATCTTGCGGCCAATGTGACCCGACTTGCCGATGCCCGAGACGACCACGCGGCCCTTGCAGGCCAGCATCAGGGCCACAGCTTGCGCAACGGCAGGCTTCAGGCTGTCGTCCTGGCCGAGACGCGCGCTCAGCTTGCGGATCGCTTCGCCTTCGATGTCCAGGGTCTCGCGCGCCAGCTCCAGAGCGCGCTTTGCCTGGGCCTCGTCAAAACTTGTCAACATTATTTTTTCATCGGTTACACTCATGGTGGAAGTATATCCGAATTGCGAAAGCAAAAAACTTGCCAGACGTAACAGAGCGCACATATTTACGGGATCGTGACCACACCCCAGCATGACATCAGGCCTTGAATTAACTCTTCTGCTGCTGGGCAGCGCCGTTCTTGGCGTGGTTGCGTTCCGGATGCTCCACCTCCCCCCGATGCTGGGTTACCTGGCCGTCGGCGTCCTGATCGGCCCCCACGCCCTGCAACTGGCCGACAACGGTCCCAGCACCCATGCCCTGGCCGAATTCGGCGTGGTGTTCCTGATGTTCTCGATCGGCCTCGAATTCTCGCTGGCCCAGCTCAAGGCGATGCGGCGCATCGTGTTCGGGCTCGGGCTGGCCCAGGTCTCGCTGACCATCCTGATCACGGTGCTGGCCTCGCTGCTGGCCCCGCGCCTGCCGGCGCCGTTCAACACCGGCTGGCAGGCCGCGCTGGCGCTCGGCGGCGCGCTGGCGATGTCCTCCACCGCGATCGTCTCCAAGCTGCTGACCGAACGCCTCGAGCTCGAGAGCGAGCATGGGCGGCGCATCATCGGGATCCTGCTGTTCCAGGATCTGGCCGTGGTGCCGCTGCTGATCCTGATTCCCTCGCTGGCGCGGCCGGCCGAGGAACTGGCGATGAACCTGGCCTGGGCCGCGCTGAAGGCCGCCGCCGTGCTGGCCCTGCTGCTGTTCTTCGGCCAGAAGCTGATGCGCAAATGGTTCACCATCGTCGCCAAGCGCCGCTCGCAGGAACTGTTCATGCTGAACCTGCTGCTGGTGACGCTGGGCGCGGCCTGGATCACCGAGCGCGCCGGCCTCTCCCTGGCCCTCGGGGCTTTCGTGGCCGGCATGCTGATCTCCGAGACCCAGTATAAGCACCAGGTGGAAGAGGACATCAAGCCCTTCCGCGACGTGCTGCTCGGCCTGTTCTTCATCAGCATCGGCATGCTGCTCAACCTCGAGCTGGTGCTGGCCAACTGGTGGCTGGTGCTGGCCATGCTGGCGATTCCGGTGCTGCTCAAGTTCGCCCTGATCGGGGCGCTGGCCAAGGCCTTCGGCTCCTCCGACGGGGTGGCGATGCGCACCGGCCTGGCCCTGGCCCAGGCCGGCGAATTCGGCTTCGTGCTGCTGAACCTGGCCTCCGGCTCGAAGCTGATCGATCCCTTCCTGATCCAGCTGGTGCTGGCGGCGATGGTGCTGTCGATGCTGCTGGCCCCCTTCATGATCGCCAACAGCGACAAGATCGTGATGAAGATGGCGTCCAACGAATGGATGCTGCAGTCGCTGCAGCTGACCCAGATCGCCAGCCGCACGATGGCGGCGCAGAAGCACGTGATCATCGCCGGTTTCGGCCGCAGCGGGCAGAGCCTGGCTACTCTCTTGTCGGAGGAAAAGCTGCCCTGGTATGCGCTCGACCTCGATCCCGAGCGGGTCCAGGAAGCGCGCGCGGCCGGCGCCAACGTCTCCTACGGCGACTGCTCGCGGCGCGAATCGCTGATCGCGGCCGGCATCAACCGCGCCAGCGCGCTGGTGATCACCTTCGCCGATACGCGCCTGGCGCTCAAGGTGCTGCACCTGGTGCACGAACTGGCGCCCAAGCTGCCGGTGATCGTGCGCGCCCACGACGACACCGAATTCGACGTCCTCAAGCGCGCCGGCGCCACCGAGGTGGTGCCGGAGGCGCTGGAATCGAGCCTGATGCTGGCCTCGCACGCGCTGGTGGTGATGGGGGTGCCGCTGCGGCGCGTGGTGCACCGCGTGCAGGCCGCGCGCGACGAACGCTATTCCTCGCTGCGCGGCTTTTTCCACGGCGCCAGCGACGTCAGCGACGATCCGGAGCACAGCTACGTGCGCCTGCACTCGGTGGTGCTGGCCGAGGATGCCGGCGCGGTCGGCCGCTGCATCGGCGACCTGGGCTTCGACGAAGTCGGCGCCGAGGTGACGGCGGTCCGGCGCGGCAACCAGCGGATCGAGCCCGAAGACGATACCGAGCTGCGCGCCGGCGACGTGGTGGTGCTGCGCGGGACCGGGACGGCGGTCAACCGCGCCGAGGGCCGGCTTTTACGGTAGAGTGGGCTCGCCGAGCCCGCCCTACGCGGCGCTGACTACCTGATTGCGGCCGTTCTGCTTGGCCTGATACAGCGCCTGGTCGGCTTGCGCCACCAGCGCCGAGGCCACGTCCTCGATGGGATCGTCGCCCTCGGCATCGTCCAGCGCCGCCACGCCGATCGACACCGTCACCGGCAAGGCCTCGCCTTCCGCCAGCAGGAAATCCTGGCCGGCCACGCCGGCGCGGATCCGCTGCGCCACCAGCTTCGCGCTCTCGAGGTCGGCGTCGATCAGCAGCACCACGAATTCCTCGCCGCCGAAGCGGCCCAGCGTGTCGGACATGCGCAGCTCGTCCTTGATGCGCGACGCCACTTCGCGCAGCACGTCGTCGCCGGCCTGGTGGCCGTGGGTGTCGTTGACCTGCTTGAAGTGGTCGACGTCGATGTACATACAGGCGATGCTGTAGCCCTGGCGGCGCGCACGGCCGACCTCCTCGGCCAGGCGGCGGTCCATGTAGCGGCGGTTGTAGACGCCCGTCAGCGCATCGGTCAGGCCGATGTACTTCAGCATCTCGTTGCTGATCACGTTCTCCAGGCAGATGGCGATGATCGACCCCATGTGCTCGACGAAGTCGGTGCCCAGCAGCGGCGTGAAGCGGCTCGGGTCGCGGCTGCCCAGGTTCAGGCAGCCGATCAGGCGCTTGTTGCGCAGCAGCGGCACCAGCGCGACGCTGGCCAGGCCGGCCGGCGGATGGGGGAAGGCGCTCGCGTGGCTGACCGGGTGGTAGGGCACCAGCCGCGGCCGCGGCGGATGGCCGGGCTCGAAGTCGAAGCCCAGCTCTTCGGGATGTTCGTGGAACAGCAGGTTGGGCAGGCTGTCGAAGTCCACGCCCAGCTTGTGCATCACGGTAAAGATGTCGGCGCCGCTGTCGACCAGCGACAAGGTCACGATGTCGAGGCTGGACACGATCGGCAGCTGGCGGAAGATGGTGGCGACCAGCTCCTGGAAGCTACCCGCGCCCACGAGCTCGAGATCGAAGGCCTGGTGGCGCATCATGATCGCGTGGTTGCTCTCGGCCTGGTCGATCAGGCTGGCGAGCTGCCTGCGCAGCGCGGCGTTCTCGGCCATCAGTTCGCGCACACTGGCGCCCTGCTGCTCGTGCATGGACATTCCTTTCCGCAATTAGCCCTAACATTACGCCAACTCGGCCGTATTGCAAATGGGCGCCACGAAAACGTTGTCAGAATGCGAGTTCGGCCGTCAAGTCCTGGTTCACGCGCAGCACGCTGCCGGCGCCCGCGGAAACGATGCAGTTCATGCCAAAACAGATCCCGCCGTCGAGTTTCGGATTGGCGCGGTAGGTCTGCAGGATGTCGAGCGGATCGGGGCCGGGCACGCCGGTGCCCTGGTCGATCGACGGAATCGGGCAGCGCGCGCAGGGTTTCACCGGACGGATCTCGGCCGCGCCGGTGCTGAGGAAGGCCGTGTAGTCCTCTTCGTAGGCTTCCAGTCCCGCCACCACCAGGTTGGGCCGGAAGCGGTCCATCGGCAGGGCCGCGCGTCCGGCCGCGCGCAGGCGGAGGTTCAGGTCGTCGAGCGAGGACTGGCCGATCAGCAGCAGCGGATAGCCGTCGGCGAAGCGGGTCTGCGAAGGCAGGCCGCCGGTCCACTTGACGCTGGTCGGGCGCACCACGTCCTGGCGGAAGCGCACCAGGCGCAGGCGTTCGCGCGCGCCGAGGGCTTCGGTGAACCAGCCGGCGGCGACGTCGCCGCAGTCGGCCGCGCGGACGGCGTCGTCCCAGATCTGCACGTGGCGGACAGGTTCGTCATGCCAGGCGAGCGGCAGCAGCAGGTCGCCCATGCCGGGGCTGCTCACGCGCAGGTTGCCGCCGTCGGGACGCGGCCGGATCAGCGCCATGCGCGGGAATTCGCGCTGGGTCAGGAACTGGCCGGACTCCGTGACCAGCATCCATTCGCGGTCGTGCACGCCATGCGCGGCGAGGCCGGTTTCGAGGAGAGTGGCTTCCCGCACCGACATGCCGGCGCAGGATTTGATCGGGTAGAGGAGCAGCTGGGACAGGGTGGGCATTGCGGCGCTTGAATCGACTTCAGGGCCGCATAGTATCGCACCAAAGCCTGCCGGCTTCAGGACTTTTGCCGGAATGCCGACGCCAGGACCGGGCCGTCGAAGCCGGGTGCATCGCTGCCGTAGAGGGCGTAACGGTACAGCACGGCGGAATAGATGCCGGTCAGCGTGGCGTGCATCAGCACGCAGCCCAAGAAGGCCAGCAGGACGATGGCGGCGAACACGCCCACCGCCACCGGCCCGGCGGCAAGCTTCGCCAACAGCATGGCCAGCACGACGGCGCCGGCCAGCAGGCAGAGGTACAGCAGGCTGAAGGCGACGTTCAGGCCGACCTGGCCGGCCACGTTCTCGCCCCAGCTCCGCTTGAGCAGGGCCGTGCTCTCGGAGATCGAATCGAGCGCGCCGCGGTCGCTGGTGGCGATCACCGGCACGACCAGGAAGGTGGCGACCGCCCAGCCGGCGCCGAGCAGGCCGGCGATGAGGCGGCCGATGAAGCCGACCCGCTCCTGGATGGCGCGCAGGATCACGCCGATGGTGGCGGAAATGACCGCATAGCCGAAGATCGTGCCGATGCGGCTGTTGGCGATGCGCAGGCCGTCGCCCAGGGTCGGGCTGCCGCCTTCGAGCCGCATCACGACCGCGCCCACCAGCGCCGTGTTGAAGTAGAAGATGACGAAGTACTGGACCACGTAGAACAGGAAGGCCGTCGAATACAGGCCGCCCTGCTTGACGCCGTCGATCGAGTCCAGGCCGAGCAGCGGCAGCGCGAAGGCGAGCAGCACCAGGAACAGGGCGAGGCCGGAAATGATGGGGAACAGCATCAGGTGCTTGTCCTGCCTGAGCACCTGGGCGCTGGCGCCGACGAGGCGGAAACTGCGGCTGAGACGGTCGAACATGGTTTTTCTCCTCGGTGAGTTAGCGGGCGGGGTAGTCGCGCCACGGGGCCAGCTTCTGCGTTACAAAGGCCAGCCATCGGTCGTCGGGATTCGGCCTGCCGCCGGCCATCTCGATCTTCTCGAAGCTGCGCCAGGTCGGCTGCAGCCCGAGAAACACGAGATAGGTGTTGCCTACCACGAAACCAGGGCGCAGGACGCAGTCGGAGCCGTTGATGGTGCGGCCTCCGCCACGCTTCCAGAACGCGGGGTCCCAGTGGTTGTTGAAACTGCTGTCCTTGTTGTTGAAGCCTTCGGGGCCGCCGATCACGGTGAATACCTGCCGGCCCGTCCCCCTCAGCTGCTCCAGCGTCTGGAAGCGGTATTCGACCAGGTAATCGCCCAGTGGCGTGGCGCCGATCGCCTGCGCGACAGCCACATCCCCCGCCATCAGGACTTGCTCGTCGGGTGTGACGATCTGTCCGGCCGGCGGTACACGGCATGCCTCGGATGCCGCCGCGTGCAGGGCCAGCAGCGTGAACGCAAGGCTGCGAATGGTCGTCATCTTTTTCATCGTGCGAAGCTTAGCAGGACGGATGGCGCAGATATGCGCGCATTCTCACGGGCGATACGCACGTTCGATGCGACCACATTGCCATTGTCCCAAAACCCACGTACACTCCGCCCGTCGCCTTTTCATGAGGCGGCAACAACGCTAGGGGTCCTGCGCCATCAACCGCGCGGGTGAGAAATACCCTCCGAACCTGATCTGGATAATGCCAGCGAAGGGAAGCTACAGAGTCCGCGTACGCCCTCGTGCTACGTTTCTTTGCACTCCTCCGCTGGATCGCCGATCTTCAGTGATACAAGGAGTGCACTTGAACGCCGATCCGAAATTCCTGTCCGCCAGCGCCACGGTCGATGCCGCGGCCGTGACGCCTCTTCCCAACTCGCACAAGGTCTACGTGGCCGGCTCGCGCCCCGACATCCGGGTGCCGATGCGCGAGATCCACCAGTCGCCTACACCGGCATCCTTTGGCGCGGAGCCGAATCCGCCGGTCTGGGTCTACGACACCTCAGGGCCCTACACCGACCCCGAGGCGCGCATCGACATCCGCTCCGGCCTGCCCTGCCCGCGCTCCGGATGGATCCGCGAGCGTGGCGACACCGTCGAACTGGCCGGTCCCAGCTCGCGCTATGGCCAGGAGCGCCTGCGCGATCCGAAGCTGGCCGAACTGCGCTTCGACCTGCAGCGCAAACCGCGCCGCTCGGCCGGCGGCCGCAACGTCACCCAGATGCACTATGCGCGCAAGGGGATCGTCACGCCGGAGATGGAATTCGCCGCCATCCGCGAGAACCTGCGGCGCCAGGAATACCTGCGCAGCCTCGAAGCCGCCGGTCCGACCGGGAAGAAAATGGCCGCCCTGCTGGGGCGCCAGCATCCGGGCCAGTCCTTCGGCGCTTCCATTCCCGCCGTGATCACGCCCGAATTCGTGCGCGACGAGATCGCCCGCGGGCGCGCCATCCTGCCGGCCAATATCAACCACCCGGAATCCGAGCCGATGATCATCGGCCGCAACTTCCTCGTGAAGATCAATGCGAATATCGGCAACTCCGCCGTCACCTCTTCCATCGGCGAGGAAGTCGAGAAGATGACCTGGGCGATCCGCTGGGGCGGCGACACGGTGATGGACCTCTCGACCGGCAAGCACATCCACGAGACGCGCGAATGGATCATCCGCAACAGCCCGGTCCCGATCGGCACCGTGCCGCTCTACCAGGCGCTGGAAAAGGTGAACGGCAAGGCCGAGGAACTCACCTGGGAAATCTACCGCGACACCCTGATCGAACAGGCCGAGCAAGGCGTCGACTACTTCACCATCCACGCCGGCGTGCGCCTGCCCTTCATTCCGATGACGGCGGACCGGCTGACCGGCATCGTCTCGCGCGGCGGCTCGATCATGGCCAAGTGGTGCCTGGCCCACCACAAGGAATCCTTCCTCTACACCCGCTTCGAAGAGATCTGCGAGATCATGAAGGCCTACGACGTCGCCTTCAGCCTCGGCGACGGCCTGCGCCCCGGCTCCATCTACGACGCCAACGACGAAGCCCAGCTGGCCGAGCTGCGCACCCTGGGCGAACTCACGCAGCTGGCCTGGAAGCACGACGTGCAGACCATGATCGAGGGACCGGGCCACGTGCCGCTACACCTGATCAAGGAGAACATGGACCTGCAACTGGAACAGTGCCATGAAGCGCCCTTCTACACCCTCGGCCCGCTGACCACCGACATCGCGCCCGGCTACGACCACATCACCTCGGGCATCGGCGCCGCCAACATCGGCTGGTACGGCACCGCCATGCTGTGCTACGTGACCCCGAAAGAGCACCTGGGCCTGCCCGACAAGGACGACGTCAAGGACGGCATCATCACTTACAAGATCGCGGCGCATGCGGCCGACCTGGCGAAGGGCCACCCGGGCGCGCAGATCCGCGACAACGCCTTGTCGAAGGCGCGCTTCGAATTCCGCTGGGAAGACCAGTTCAACCTCGGCCTCGATCCGGACAAGGCGCGCGCCTTCCACGACGAGACGCTGCCGAAGGACTCCGCCAAGGTGGCCCACTTCTGCTCGATGTGCGGGCCGCATTTCTGCTCGATGAAGATCACCCAGGAAGTGCGCGACTATGCGGCCGGCGGCATGCAGGAGAAGGCGGTCGAGTTCATGCGCAATGGCGCCGAGCTTTATCTCAAGAACTGAGCACAAGGAGTAGCGATGCTGGAGATAGAACTGAACGGCGCCCCGCACGTACTGCCAGGCGCATCCAGCCTGCACGAACTGGTCGACATGCTCGAGCTGTCCGGCCAGGCGCTGGCAATGGCGGTCAACCACCGCGTGGTGCCGCGCGAGCAGTGGCGCACGACCCTGCTGCAGCCGCGCGACCAGGTGGACGTGGTGCGCGCCATCGGCGGCGGCTGAAACTTTACGGAATCGGAGAACACATGAACCAGACCAAGGACCGGCCGCTCGTCATCGCCGGCAAGGAATACAACTCGCGCCTGCTGGTCGGCAGCGGCAAATACCGCGACCTGGAGCAGACCGCGGCGGCCACCGCGGCCGCGGGCGCCGAGATCATCACGGTGGCGATCCGCCGCGTGAACATCGGCCAGGATCCGCATGCGCCCAACCTGCTCGACGCGGTGCCGCCCTCGCGCTACACCATCCTGCCGAACACCGCCGGCTGCTACACGGCGAAGGATGCCGTGTACACGCTGCAGCTGGCGCGCGAACTGCTGAACGGGCACAAGCTCGTGAAACTCGAAGTGCTGGGCGACGAGAAGACCCTGTTCCCCAACATGCCCGAAACCCTGCGCGCCGCCGAGGAGCTGGTGCGCGACGGCTTCGACGTGATGGTCTACTGCAGCGACGACCCGATCCAGGCGCGCATGCTGGAGGACATCGGCTGTGTGGCGGTGATGCCGCTGGCCTCCCTGATCGGCTCCGGCATGGGCATCCTGAATCCCTGGAACCTCTCGCTCATCATCGAGCAGGCCAAGGTGCCGGTGCTGGTCGATGCCGGCGTCGGCACGGCTTCCGACGCCACGGTGGCGATGGAGCTGGGCTGCGACGGCGTGCTGATGAACAGCGCCATCGCGCTGGCCCAGGACCCGGTGCGCATGGCGCGCGCGATGCGGCTCGCGGTGGAGGCCGGCCGCGAAGCGTATCTGGCGGGCCGGATGCCGCGCCGTTTCGCGGCTTCGCCCTCGTCGCCGATGGCGGGACGGCTCATTGGAGTCAAATGAGATGAAACCCTGCGTGCTGGTGTTTTCCGGTCTCGACCCCTCGGGCGGGGCCGGCATCCAGGCCGACATCGAGGCGATTGCGGCCCAGGGTGCGCATGCGCTGCCCATCGTCACGGCGCTCACGGTGCAGGACAACGAGCGGGTGTTCGAGGTGGCGCCGGTGGACGCCGGCCTGCTGACGCGCCAGGCCGTGCTGCTGGCCGACACCATGCCGATCCGCGCGGTCAAGCTGGGCATTCCGGGCAATCTCGAGAATGCCGAAGCCATCGCCGGCATCGTCCTGTTGCTGCGCGCCCGTCAGCCGGCGCTGCCGGTGGTGCTCGACCCGGTGCTGGCCAGCGGCCACGGCGATGCCCTCGCGCGTGGCAATGCGCTGGCGGCGCTGGCGCCGCTGCTGGTGGTGGCGACGGTGGCCACGCCCAACCTGCCGGAAGCGGCGGCGCTGGCGCTGTCCGGCTGTCCGCACGTCCTCGTCACCGGCGGTCATGGCGATGGAGACGAGGTCGTCAACCGCTGGCACAGCCGCGGCGGCATGCGCGAATGGCGCTGGCCGCGCCTGCCGGGCGAATTCCACGGCAGCGGCTGCACCCTGGCCTCCAGCCTGGCTGCCCGCCTGGCGCTGGGCGACGCCATGGCCCAGGCCCTCGAGCGCGCCCAGCGCTGCTGCAACCAGTCGCTGGCGGACTCCTATGCGATCGCCCCCGGCCAGCGCATTCCGCGCCGTATCGAACATCGAGGAGCATGAAGTGACAATGAAAACACTGAAAGGACTGTATCTGGTGACGCCCGACTGGATCGATACCGGGCGTCTGCTGGAGGCGACGCAGCGCGCACTGGAAGGCGGCGCCGCGCTGGTCCAGTACCGCAACAAGAAGGCAAGCGAGGCGCTGCGCGAGGAACAGGCGGCCGCCCTGCTCGCCCTGTGCCGCCGGCATGGCGTGCCGCTGGTGATCAACGATCATCTGGAGCTGTGCCTGCGCCTGGATGCCGACGGCGTGCACGTCGGCGGCACCGACGCGCCGGTGGCCGCCGTGCGCGCGGCGCTCGGGCCGGGCAGGATCGTCGGCGCTTCCTGCTATGGCCAGTTTCCGCTGGCTCTGGCGGCGCAGGAGGCGGGCGCCAGCTATGTGGCCTTCGGCGGCTTCTATCCGTCGAAGGTGAAGGTGTACGAGGTGAGCACGCCGCCGGACATCGTCGTCGGCGCCAGGGCGCGGCTGGCGGTGCCGGTGGTGGTGATCGGCGGGATGACGGCGGAGAATGCGCGGCCGCTGGTGGCGCGCGGGGCGGATATGGTGGCGGCGATCAGCAGCGTGTACCTGGCGGAGGATCCGGCTGCGGCTGTGCGGGAGTTCGCGAACCTGTTCATAGGGTGGGCGCGGCCTGCGTAGGCACCCCGTGCCCACCCTGCATTATCAAGCCTTGGCCAGCTTGAACTGGGTCAGCTCGCCGGTCAGGTAACCCACCGCCGCACCGAACTTGTCCTTGTAGTTCGCGCGGATCAGCGGATCCAGCGTGGTCTTCACGTTGGCGTGGATGCCGCCCCAGTCGCCGGCGTGCTGGAAGTTGCTCATGATGTAGGTCCAGCCGTTGATGTCGTCGACCGCGTGCAGGCCGGTCGACTCGCCGCCGGCCGGCACCGACAGCAGGCGCGAGAGCTGCTTGGTGTCGATGTTGTAGGCCCACAGGTAGTTGTTGACGTGCTGGCTGCTGTCCTCGCCGATGAACAGGGTGCGCATCTTTTCCGAGAACTTCAGGTTGTCCGGATTCGCGACCTTGTTCGGGTTGGCGGTATTGCCCAGTGCGTCGGCGGCGATGTCTTCGCCCACCAGCAGGGCCTTGGTGTCGGCCGGCATCCACTCGCTGTTGATGGCGTTGCCCGCGGTATCCTTCTGGCCGCCCTTCAGGCTCAGCATCATGACGGCGCCGGCAACGATCGCTTTCGGGATCGAGACGCCGTTGCCCGGCACGTTCAGGGCGTTACCGGCCACCATCGAGCTCTGGCAGTTCTGCAGGGCCGAGTAGGCGATCTTGTCCTTCAGGTTGACGGTCGTGCCTTCCATCTTGGTGAAGCCCATCGAAGCGCCGACCAGCGCGGCGTAGCGGTGGGTCTCGAGGAAGGCGGCGGCCTTTTCCATGCCCGGCTTCAGCTTGAGCCACTCGGTGCGGCCGTTGGCGGCAACCTTGGTGTAGCTGGCATCCTGCGGATCGCTGCTCTTGACGTCCATGATGTCGGTCGGCTTGAGCGAGGCGGCCAGCGAGCGGATCTCGTCGCTGGTGGCGGAACCCAGCTTGATCCAGCTGAGCGGCGCGGCGGCGGCGGCCGGATCCAGCGAGAAGCCGGCGCCCACCTTGGCCACGTACAGGGTGCCCGAGGACAGGTCTTTTTCCTTGTCGGCGACGAACACGAAGTAGCCGCTGTTGGTGGCGTCGTCGCCCATGATCACGGTGCGGTTGTCGCCCAGCACCTGCACCAGCTCGTGCGAGATACGGCCCATGCAGTAATGCTTCCTGATGCTGCCGGTGCCGTCGGCATTGACGGTCACTTCCGGCAGGTGGCCGTAGTTGTAGGGGTTGGCGCGGGTCTCGTCGCCGTACAGGTTCTTGCTGAAGCCCTTGAACTGGGCATCGGTGGCGGCGGTGAAGGCGTTCGGCTCGTACTCCTCGCTCGACAGGTGGGTGCCCCAGGGCGACAGGCTGGCGCCGCAGGTGATCCACAGGCCGTTCACGCCCGAGGTGTCGACGTTGTGGTATTTCACCAGGCTCAGCTTGCCATTGGCCGGGTCCTGGTCCAGGGTCAGCACGGCGATCGGCGACGGCAGCTTGCCGTACATGTCGCTGGTGCCGTCCTGGGCCCAGGTGGTGTATTCGAACTGCACCACGGCGAACACGGTATTGCCCTTCACGCCCGCCACTTTCGCATTCGGGACCGTCAGCAGCGAGGTGCCGTCCGGCGAGTCCGAGAAGAACTGGCGTTCCTTGCCGGCCACGGTGGTGTCGACGATCGGGCGGTTAGCGATGTCGTAGTAGCCGCCGGCCAGGATGGTGCCGCCGCTGCCGTTCGGGACCATGTCGCCGGTGATGAAGAAGGGCTTATACGACAGCTTGAAATCGAGCTTGCTGCTGTCGCTGAAGCTGACCGTCATGGTCGAGGCGACCGAGGTGGTGGCCATCGCGGCGGCATCAAGCAGGGTCGGCGCATTCATCGAGCCGAACGAGACGCTGGACAGGGTCACGGCCGGCGGCGTGGTCTGGCCCGGGGTGGTCGGCGCCGTGGTCACCGGGCCGTCGTCACCGCCACCGCAGCCGGCAAGCATGGCGCCCACGGTGCCGGCGCCGATCGGCAGCATCGGGGTTGCGCCGAGAAGGCGCAGCAGGCGGCGGCGGGACAGGTCGGTATTCGCATTCATACGTCAACACTCCAGGATCAGGTCATTGGGACCGCGCCGATGGCACGGAGAACGCTGGGCAGGATAGTGGAGACGTATGTCAGGAAGATGACGGAAATTTAACGGTTCTGTGACACGCGCAGCCAGGCCGCGTAACAGCGTTTTCCGTTCGCTCTTCAAACTTGTAAGTATTCGCAACAGAAACGCATTTACCATCTGCCGCCAATTTGCAGCGATACCCCTGCCAACTTCACTCATCTTTCCGATCATAAACACATGCATATCTGACTTTTCAGTCATTTATATGCACACGGGTAACAGTTTCTTACCAACTCGACAGTTTTTAAAAAGAAACAAGCTGCTATCGTTTTTCACGCCGCGATGCCCGCTGCATCCCGGCAAAGTGAAAACCAAAACAAAAGGAAGAACGATGAAAAAGACGATTTTCGCAGTGCTCACAGGGTTCCTCGCCATGGGCGCCGCCCAGGCCCAGTCCACCGCCAATGACGCGCCGCGCACCTACCTGGGCATCGGCGTGGGCGCCGTCAAGGATTCCATCACCGGCGACCACAAGCGCAGCACCACGATCTTCGGCGGCTACGAGTTCGACCAGAACTGGGCCGTCGAGGGCGGCTACAGCTACCTGGGCAAGAGCGGCTTCTATGTGCCGCTGGAGAACGATATTTACCACGTCGGCGTGAAGAGCCAGAGCTTCTACGCGGCCGCCAAATACACCTTCCCGCTGACCGAGCGCACCGCGATGTACGGCAAGCTCGGCCTGGCCCATACCGAGGCCAAGTACTCGAGCCCGTTCAAGGGATGGAACTTCAAGGACAACACCAACGGCGTGTATGCCGCGGTGGGCGTGCAGACCAGATTGACCGAGAACGTGTCCCTGTTCGCCGAATACGAGCGTAACGGCAAGCAGCTGCGCAACGGCGCGGACAACAAGGTCTTCAGCGCCGGCGTGAAGTACGGTTTCTAAGCCGCCGCGACATTCAGCGCGTCGAGGGAGGCGACCAGGTCCGTAAAGCGCTGGCCCTGCACCGCCACATGGCTACGCAGCAGGTCGGCCGCCTTCTGGCCGTCACCCTCGATGATCGCATTCACCACCGCATCGTGCTCGCTGAACGAGTGCTTCATGCGGTCGCGCACCCTGAGCTGCAGGCGCCGGTAAGGACGGAGCCGGCGCGACAGGGCGCCCGCCTGTTCCGCCAGAAAATGGTTGTGGCTGCCCGCAAAGATCGTCTGGTGGAACACCTCGTTGCGGTAGTAGTACTCGTCCGGGTCGCGCGCCTCGTAGGCGCTGCTGCAGGCCCGGTGCGCTTCCAGCAGCTTGCCGTGCTCGGCGGCCGACATGCGCCGCGCCGCCAGGCGTGCGCACATGGCTTCCAGCTCGGCCATCACCTCGAACATCTCCACGATCTGATGCGGCGACACCGTCGCCACCACCGCCCCGCGGCGCGGACGGATCTGCACCAGTCCCGCCGACGCCAGCTGGATCAGGGCTTCGCGGATCGGGGTACGCGACGCCCCGAATTCGGTGGCCAGTTCCGTCTCATCCAAATGCTGTCCGGGGAGTAATTTCCCGGTGGCGATCTTCTCTTCAATCTGTTCGCGTAGCCGATCAGAGAGCTTTTTCATGGTGCTGCTTCCCGCTCAAAAAAATCATAGTAACCAGATTGACATTGTATTTTTTCTACGTCATCTTGTATACACAAACAAAAAACTTGCATGCACCAGCATGTGTTCCCGTGAAGAGAACTGAGGAGATAGACATGGTATCAATCAAGCGACGCAGCACCCTGGGCGCCCTGGCACTCGGCATGAGCATGGTCCTGGCCGCATTGCCGGCATCGGCCCAGAACACGGTCATCAAGATTTCGCACCAGTTCCCCGGCGGGACCATCGACAAGGGCGATTTCCGTGACCGCCTGGTGCGCATGTTTGCCGCCGAGGTCGAAAAACGCACCAAGGGCAGCGTCAAGTTCGAGATCTACCCCGGCTCGTCGCTGATGAAGACCAATGCCCAGTTCTCCGCGATGCGCAAGGGCGCGCTCGACATGTCGCTGGTGCCGCTGTCGTATGCCGGCGGCGAAGTCCCCGAGACCAATATCGGCCTGATGCCCGGCCTGGTGACCTCCTACGAGCAGAGCGCCGCATGGAAAAATGCCGCGGTCGGCAAGGAGCTCACGAAGATCCTCGCCGACAAGGGCGTGGTGATGGTCAGCTGGATCTGGCAGGCCGGCGGCATGGCATCGCGCGGCAAGCCGATCGTCGAGCCGGAAGACGCGAAGGGCATGAAGATCCGCGGCGGCTCGCGCGAGATGGACCTGATCCTGAAGGAAGCCGGCGCCGCCGTCGTGACCCTGCCGTCGAACGAAATCTATGCCGGCATGCAGACCGGCGCCATGGATGCGGCACTGACCTCCTCGACCTCGCTGATCTCGTTCCGCCTGGAAGAAGTGTCGAAGGCCCTCACCACCGGCCGCGGCAAGTCCTACTGGTTCATGCTGGAGCCGCTGATGATGTCGAAGGCCGCCTTCGACCGCCTGAGCAAGGAACAGCAGGCCGTCATCCTGCAGGTCGGCGCCGAAATGGAAGCCTTCGCGCTGAAGGCCGCCAAGGAAGACGATGAAGAAGTGGCCAAGGTGTTCGCCAAGGCCGGCGCCAAGACCGTCGACCTGAGCGACGCCACCGTCAAGAAATGGCAGGACATCGCCCGCCGTACCGCCTGGAAGGACTTCGCCGCCAAGAACCCCAACACCGCCAGGCTGCTGCAGCTCGCCGAACAGGTGAAGTGATGAGTGCCCACGGTTACGAGGCCCAGGCGCCGCAAGCACCTGCGCTGCCCTCGCACCGCGGGGTGGCCACCCTGGCGGTGTTCCTCAACAGGGTCAACCACCTGCTGCTGGTGATCTCCATGCTTGCCATGATCCTCACCGCGCTGGTGCTGAGCTACTCGGTGGTGATGCGCTACTTCTTCAAGGTCGCCACCGACTGGCAGGACGAGGCCGCGGTCTTCATGCTGGTCGGCGCCACTTTCTTCTGCGCCGCCTACGTGCAGTCCTTCCGCGGTCACATCGGCATCGAAGCGCTGGCCGGCCTGCTGCCGGCGAGGGTGAACCGGGTCCGCCTGATCCTGGTGGACCTGCTGTCCTTCCTGTTCTGCGCCTTCTTCTCCTGGAAATCGTGGACCCTGTTCCACGAAGCCCTGGTCGAAGGCCAGACCACCTCGTCGACCTTGGCGCCGCCGCTGTGGATCCCGTACTCGCTGATGGCGTTCGGGATGACCTTGCTGACGCTGCAGATCCTGGTCCAGCTGATCGGCCGCCTCACCGAAAAGGAATAAACCCATGAGCGCACTTTCCCTCGGCGTCGGCTACGCCGCCGCCACGCTCGTCGTCATGTTTTCGGGCATGCCGATCGCCTTCGCGCTGGGCGCGGTCGCCACCGTGTTCATGTATTTCTTCATGCCGGCTTCCTCGCTCGACACGATCACCCAGAACGTGTACGAGGAAATGGCATCGATCACGCTGCTGTCGATCCCGCTCTTCATCATGAAGGGCGCGGCGATCGGCAAGTCGCCGGCCGGGCGCGACCTGTACTCGGCCATCCACGCCTGGCTGAACAAGGTGCCCGGCGGCCTCGGCATCGCCAACGTGTTCGCCTGCGCGCTGTTCGCCGCCATGGCCGGCTCCTCGCCCGCCACCTGCTCGGCGATCGGCTCGGCCGGCATTCCGGAAATGCGCAAGCGCGGCTATTCGCCCGGTTTCGCGGCCGGCATCATCGCCGCCGGCGGCACCCTCGGGATCCTGCTGCCGCCGTCGATCACGATGATCCTGTACGCGGTGGCCGCCGAGCAGTCGCTGGGCCGCCTGTTCCTGGCCGGTATCGGCCCCGGCCTGATGCTGGTCCTGCTGTTCGCCGGCTATGCCGTTCACCGGGCGCGCAAGGAATACCGCCTGGCCCATGAGCTCTACCAGCGCGGCGGCGAGAAGTCGGCCTACCTGGACGCCCACACCTACACGCTGGCGGAAAAGGTCGAGATGCTGCCGCGCGTGCTGCCCTTCCTGGTGCTGCTGACCGGCGTGATGATCGCGCTGTACGGCGGCTATGCGACGCCGTCGGAAACCGCCGGCCTGGGCGCCCTGCTGGCCATCGTGCTGATGGCCGTCGTGTACGGCATCTGGCGGCCGAAGGAACTCGGGCCGATCCTGAGTTCGACGATCAAGGAGTCGACCATGCTCCTCATGATCATCGGCATGTCCCTGCTCTACTCCTACGTGATGAGCTACCTGCACATCAGCCAGTCGGCGGCGCAGTGGGTGGTCGGGCTGCACCTGTCGAAATGGGTGCTGTTGTCGGTGATCCTGCTGATGGTGATCGTGTTCGGCTTCTTCCTGCCGCCGGTATCGATCATCCTGATGACCGCGCCCATCATCCTGCCGCCGCTGCGCGAAGCCGGCTTCGACCTGATCTGGTTCGGCGTGGTGATGACCATCGTGATGGAGATGGGCCTGATCCACCCGCCGGTGGGCCTGAACATCTTCGTCATCAAGAACATCGCGCCCGACATCCCGCTGTCCGACGTGATCTGGGGTGTGATGCCCTTCGTGGTGCTGATGTTCGTGGCGGTGATCCTGCTGTGCGTGTTCCCGCAGATCTCGACCACCCTGCCCGACATGATCATGGGAGCGCGCTAGATGGGTAACAAGGAAAGAAGCTGGGACCGCCAGCGCGCCAACCGCGAGCGGCGCCTGGCGCGGGCGCGCGAGCAACTGGGCGCTGGCCTGCGGGGCAAGATCGTCGATACCGGCCTGGCGCGCGAACTGCTGCACCAGGTGATCGAATGCGGCGACCGCGTCTGCCTGGAAGGGAACAACCAGAAGCAGGCCGACTTCCTGGCCAGGACCCTGGCCGCGCTCGACCCCGGCCGCGTCAATAACTTGCACATGCTGCAGTCGGTGCTGGCCCTGCCCGAGCACCTGGACGTGTTCGACAAGGGCATCGCCGCGCGCGTCGACTTCTCGTTTTCCGGACCGCAGGCCGGCCGCCTCGCCAAGCTGGTTTCAAACGGGAAGATCAACATCGGCGCGATCCATACCTACCTGGAGCTGTTCGGCCGCTACTTCATCGACCTGACGCCACAGGTGGCGCTGGTGGCGGCCCAGGCGGCCGACCGCCACGGCAACCTGTACACCGGCCCGAACACCGAGGACACGCCGGCCATCGTCGAGGCCACCGCCTTCAAGAGCGGCATCGTGATCGCCCAGGTGAACGAGATCGTCGACGTGCTGCCGCGCGTCGACATCCCGGCCGACTGGGTCGACTTCACGGTGGCGGCGCCGACCCCGCACTACATCGAGCCGCTGTTCACGCGCGACCCGGCATTGATCTCCGAGATCCAGGTCCTGATGGCGATGATGGCCATCAAGGGCATCTATGCCGAGTACCAGGTCGAGCGCCTGAACCACGGCATCGGCTTCGACACCGCCGCCATCGAACTGCTGCTGCCGACCTATGCGGCCTCGCTGGGCCTGAAGGGCAAGATCGGCCGCAACTGGGCGCTGAACCCGCACCCGGCCCTGATTCCCGCGATCGAGGCCGGCTTCGTCGAGACCGTGCACTCCTTCGGCTCCGAGCTCGGCATGGAAGACTATGTGCGCTCGCGTCCCGACGTGTTCTTCGTCGGCCCGGACGGCAGCATGCGCAGCAACCGCGCCTTCTCCCAGGTGGCCGGTCACTACGCCTGCGACATGTTCATCGGCTCGACCCTGCAGATCGACCTGCAGGGCAACTCGTCGACGGCGACCCTGGGCCGCATCTCCGGCTTCGGCGGCGCGCCGAACATGGGTGCCGACGCGCGCGGCCGCCGTCACGCCAGCCCGGCCTGGCTGAAGGCCGGCGAACAGGCGCGGCGCGGCACGCCAGCCATCCCGCGTGGCCGAAAGCTGGTGGTGCAGATGGTCGAGACCTTCCGCGAGCACATGCAGCCGGCCTTCGTCGAAACCCTCGATGCCTGGCAGCTGGCCGAGCAGGCGAAGATGGCGATCCCGCCGGTGATGATCTACGGCGACGACGTCACCCACATCCTGACAGAAGAAGGCATCGCCAACCTGCTGCTGTGCCGTACCGACGAGGAGCGCGAACAGGCGATCCGCGGCGTGGCCGGCTACACGCCGGTCGGGCTGGCGCGCGACCGGCGCATGGTGGAAAACCTGCGCGACCGCGGCATCGTCCAGCGTCCCGAGGACCTCGGCATCGACAAGCGGCTCGCCACGCGCGACCTGCTGGCGGCCAGGAACATGAAGGACCTGGTGCGGGCATCCCACGGCCTGTACAAGCCGCCCAAACAGTTCAGGAACTGGTAATCATGGAAACCCTACGATTCAATTTCAACGGCGGCCAACGCCGGATCATTGGTGCCCGCCTGGTGGGCGTGGTCGGCTCCGGCAACCTGGAGATCCTGATCGAGCGCCAGCCGCTGGACGGCGCCTGCGCGATCGAGATCAGCACCGCCGCCCACGGCTTCGGTCCGATCTGGGAAGCGGTGGTGCGTGACTTCCACCAGCGCTGGCAGCTGGCCGACGTGCGCGTGTCCATCAACGACATGGGCGCGACCCCGGCGGTGGTCAGCCTGCGGCTCGACCAGGCGGCCGAATCCATCACAGGAGAGGCCTCATGAGCAGCTACCAGGAAGCCACCGCGCGCCAGCGCATCGCCGGCATGCTGGATGAAGGCAGCTTTACGGAATTCCTGCCGCCGCAGCTGCGCGTGGTGAGTCCTCACCTGCACCAGCTCGATGCGCCGGTGTCCTTCGACGATGGCGTGGTGGTCGGCAAGGGCAGTATCCAGGGCAGGCAGGTGTTCATCGCCGCCCAGGAAGGCGGCTTCATGGGCGGCGCGGTCGGCGAAGTCCATGGCGCCAAGCTGGTGGGCATGCTGCGCCGCGCCGTCGACGAAAGCGCCGGCGCCGTGCTGCTGCTGCTGGAGACCGGCGGCGTGCGCCTGCACGAAGCGAACGCCGGCCTGATCGCCGTATCGGAAGTCATGCGCGCCGTGCTCGACACCCGCGCCGCCGGTATTCCGGTGATCGCCCTGGTGGGCGGCTCGAACGGCTGCTTCGGCGGCATGGGCATCGTGGCCCGCTGCACCAACGGTGTCGTGATCTCCGAAGAAAGCCGGCTGGCGATGTCGGGGCCGGAAGTCATCGAGACCGCCGGCGGCGTCGAGGAATTCGACGCCCGCGACCGCGCCCTGGTCTGGCGCGTCACCGGCGGCAAGCACCGCTACCTGATCGGCGACGCCCAGGCCATCGTGGCCGACGACGTCGCGGCCTTCCGCGATGCGGCGCTGCGGCTGGCCGATGCGGCGCGCGGCGCGGGGACCGGGCTGACGCTCGAAGCGCTGGAAGCCGAGCAGCGCATGCTCGGCAGCCGCCTCGAACGCTTCGGCAAGCTCGACGATCCGCTGGAGATCTGGGAAGACCTCGGCATCGGCGAGCCGCAATCGGTGCCGCTGCTGGAGATCGACGCATTCCGCGAACTGGCCGACAGCCACCGTGAAGGAGCCGCATCATGAACTGGCAACAAGTGGCGGACGCCCTGTTCCCGCAGGGCCACCGCATCGTCGAACGCGACTGCTTCCTGAGCGGCGAAGCCCAGGTGAACGGAAAGACGGTGACCGTGATCGGCACCACCGGGCACACGCCGATCGGCGTCGAGATCGCGCTGGCGCAGGCCAGTGCCATCCTCGACACGGTCAGGCGCCATCCCGGCAGGGCGATCGTGATCCTGGTCGACACCGAAGGCCAGCGCCTGCGCCGCCGCGACGAGATGTTGGGCATTAACAGCTACATGGCCCACCTGGGCAAATGCGTCGAGCTGGCGCGGCGGAGCGGCCACCGCATCGTCGGCCTGGTGTACGACCAGGCGCTGTCGGGCGGCTTCATCACCAGTGGCCTGATCGCCGATGCCTGCTATGCCCTGCCCGAGGCCACCATCCGCGTGATGGGCCTGCCGGCCATGGCGCGCATCACCAAGGTGCCGCTCGAACGGCTGGAAGCGCTGGCCCAGGACAACCCGGTGTTCGCGCCCGGTGCGGAAAACTACCTGCGCATGGGCGGCGTGGCCGGGATCTGGCACGAGAACTTGGCGGCGGCGCTGGAGGATGCGCTGGCCCAGGCGGGACCTGGAGACCGCCGCGCCGAACTCGGGCTGGAACGCGGCGGCCGCAAGCTGGCCTTCGCGGTCGCGCAGGCGGTACGCACGGGATCCGATGTACAGGCGGCATGACCTGGTCTGGCTGACGCCGCAGGGCTGGGCGTCGGCCCTGGGCGGCCTGGACGGCGCGGCGCGCGAGCTGGCCCTCGGCTGGCAGGCGCGCGGCTTGCCGGCCGTGGTGCGCCGGCTCGAGCCGGACACACCGCCCGGCCTGCTCTGCCTGGGCATCCCCGCCCCGCCCGATCCGCACAGCGGCCGGAAGGTCAGGCTCGGCTTTGCCGTCGAACGCAGCGAAGTCGCGGCAACGCGGGGCGCGCTGGCGCTGGACGAAGCCGAGGCGCCGGCCGCCTGGCAGCCAGGCCTGCGCAACCTGCGCATCGCACTGCGCGCCGCGGGCGTGGACTGCCGGGTGTTCGGCTCGATGGCGATGCAGACGCTGACCGGCGATTGCTATCTCGGCGCCGGCTCGGACATCGACCTGCTGCTGCGTCCCCTCGACGAGGCCCAGCTCGAGACCGGCCTGGCGCTGCTGGCGCGCCATGCGCAAAGCCTGCCGCTGGACGGCGAGATCGAATTCCCCTTCGGTCATGCGGTGTCCTGGAAAGAATGGCTGGGCACTGACACGCAGGAGGCCGGCAAACTCGATCGCGTGCTGGCCAAGCACCTGAATTCCGTGGCGCTGCTGCGACGCGACGCCCTGCTCGCCCAGTTCGGCACGGACGGTGGCCGTCATGGCTGAGGCCTGCCTGCGCGAGCGCGGCCACGCGGCCGCCGATGCCGACGATGCCGCCGCAGCCGGCGCCATCGTCGCGCGCCACGCGGTGCGCAGCCTGTACCAGGAACTCGCGCTGTATCCCAAGCCCGGCCTGGTGTCGCTGGTGGATACCGGCAGCCACGACGACATGGATGCCTCGACCTTCGTACGCAGCCTGTTCTCGCTGCGCCGCTACTTCCTCGACATCGCGCTGGCCGGCACCAGACGAAGCGGATTCGAGACCCTGCGCCGGCTGGGCATCGAAGCGGAGCGGCGCATGCTGCTTGCCACCGGCGGCATCAACACGCATCGCGGGGCGATCTTTTCGCTCGGCCTGCTGTGCGCGGCGGCCGGGCGTGCGGCGTCCTCGTCCTGGCAGCCGGAGGTGCTGCGCGCCACGCTGGCGGACTGCTGGGGTGAAGCGCTGGCCGGCCACCGGGGCCCTGCCGCATCGAACGGTGCGCTGGTCCGCAGCCGTCATGCGGCGCCGGGCGCGCGCGAACAGGCGGCGGCCGGCTTTCCCGCGATTTTCGAACTGGCCCTGCCCACCCTGCGCCGTACGCTGGCGGCCGGGCGCGGCCTGCGCTGCGCCCGCATCGACACCCTGTTCACGCTGATGGCCGGGCTGTCCGATACGAACGTGTATCACCGCGGCGGCGCCGCAGGGGCGCGCATCGTGCGCGACACCTCCCTGCGTTTCCTGGAGCGCGGCGGCACCGCGGCCGGCGACTGGGAGGAGGACGCGGTGGCGGCGCACCGCCGCTTCGTCGCGCACCGCCTGTCGCCCGGCGGCGCGGCCGACCTGCTGGCCGCGACCTGCTTCGTCCATTCCCTGGCGACCGAGGGAGCGCCCTGACGATGCGGCTGGCCATCCTCTGCCCCGGACAGGGCGCGCAAAGCCCGGCGATGTTCGGCCTCGCAAGCGGCGACCAGGCAGCCTTCGGCCAGGCCGAAGCCTGGCTGCGCGATGCGGACGGTCCGGTGGCGGAGAAGCCATTGCGGGACCTGCTCTCTCACCCCTCGGCCATGTTCGACAACCTCTGCGCCCAGCCGCTGGTGGTGGCCGCCACCCTGATGGCCTGGACCATGCTGGCCGAACGCCTGCCGCGCCCGGCTCTGGTGGCCGGCTATAGCGTCGGCGAAGTCAGCGCCTATGCGATCGCCAGCGCCCTGCCGCTGGAGCGGGCGGTCGCCATTGCCTCGCGGCGCGCCGCGATCATGAGCGAAGCCGCGGCCAGCGCCGGCGAACAGGGCATGGCGGCGGTCTCCGGGCTCACATCGCAAGCCGCGCTGGACCTCGTCCGGCAAGCCGGCTGCGAAGCGGCCATCGACACGCCCGGCGCCCTGGTTGCCGGCGGCCTGCGCGCAAACCTGGACCGCCTGGCGGCACTCGCGCCTTCGATGGGGGCAACATATAAACCCTTGCCGATCACGGTGGCTTCGCATACCGGCCTGCTGGCGAGCGCGGTCGATCCGCTGCGCAGCCTGCTGGGGGAGCATGCCGCCGCCCCTGCCCTGCCGCTGCTGGCGGGCGTGAGCGCGTCCGCCGTGCACGACGCCGCACAGGCGGCCGAGCTGCTCGCGCTGCAGACGGCAACCACGATCCGCTGGACCGAGTGCCTGGACGCGATGCTCGAGGCGCGCATCGACGTCGCCCTGGAGCTGGGTCCCGGCAGCGCGCTGTCGCGCATGCTGCGCGAACGGCATCCGCAGATCGCCTGCCGCTCGGTGGCGGATTTCCGCAGCGTGAAGGGCATCGCGGCCTGGGTCGCGGCCCAGGCCTGACACCGGTCGTCAGAACTGGTGGCGCAAGCCGACCATCACACCCTTGCGGGCCGCGTGGCCGAGCCCAAGGACCGGTCCCGAGCCCCAGTATTCGGTCTCGCGTCCCACCGCGCCGTCGTGCGCATCGTTCACATCCGCTTCCAGGAACAGGCTGGTGCGCCTGGACAGCGCATAGTCGGCCACGGCGGCGAACACATTCGTGCGGCCGCTGCCGAGCAGGATCGGCGCCGCCTGGAACTGGGTCGTCACGCCGCCGCTCTGGACGTAGCGGTAGAAGGCGCCCGACAGGTGCAGGGCCGGCGTGAGCTGGTAGCCCAGGCCGATGTAGGAGATGAGGAAGCGCGCATCGCCGGCGCTTTCGTGGCGCCCCATCCGACCGACATAGGTGGTCGCCTTGCCGGCGGCCCAGGACGCGCCCAGGGTGTAGTTGCTGATCGTATTGCCACCTTCCGATGACGCACGGCGCTCGTCGTAGGCCGCGCCCAGCCCGAGGCCGTCCTTCGAATACATGATGCCGCCGCCGAAGGTCGAACCGCGCGTGCCGCCGCCCGTCTGCTCGCCCGCCCCGTAGTCGAGCTGCAGGCTGACCGGGCCGACGCTGCGCTTGTAGATGACGCTGTTGTCGATGCGGTAGCCCTGCATGAAGATGTCGCCGCCCGTGTAGTAGGGATCGGACCAGTAGTTGCCCCAGCTCTGGTCGAGCGGATTGAAGGACCAGCCGACGTTGTTCACGGCGTTGTACTGGCGGCCGAAGGTCAGGCTGCCCCAGGAACCGCTCAGGCCCACGAAGGCCTGCCTGCCGAACAGGATGCCGTATTCCGGCTGGCCGGTATCGGTGCCGAAGCCGCTCTCGAGCTGGAAAATGGCCTTGTTGCCGCCGCCGAGGTCTTCGGTCCCCGAGATGCCCAGGCGGCTGCCGCCGATCCCGCTGGCCACCACTTCGGTCTTGTTGCCGCCCTTGCCGTCGATGTTCGAGGTATATCGCAACGCCGAGCTGATCACGCCGTACACCGTCACGCCCGACTCGGCGGCTATCGCCAGCGGCGCCAGCGGCATCAGCATGCCTGCGCCCAGGCACACGACGGCCGCCCGCTTCCACGAACCTGCATTTGTCATCATTGTCTCCTCCATGGCGTCTCTCGCTCTTTTTCGAGGGGCTTATAGGTCCAGCACCAGCTTGCCGCTGCGGGCGCGCGACACGCAGATCATCATGGTCTGCTGGGCGTCCTTTTCGGCATTGCTGAGGTATTGGTCGAGGTGTTCGGCTTCGCCTTCGAGGATGCGGGTCTCGCAGGTCCCGCACACGCCCTCGCGGCACAGGCATTCCACCTGTACGGCCTTGTCCCGTTCGATCGCCTTCAGGATCGATTCGCCGGCGCCCACTTCGACGGTCTTGCCGGATTTCGCCAGCACCACCGTGAAAGCACCGTCGTTCGCGGACGTGGAAGCCGCAAACTGCTCCCAGTGCACTCTTCCGGGATCGACCCCGGCCGCCTGCGCCGCCTTGCGCACCGCCTCGATCAGCCCCGCCGGGCCGCAGACGTAGACGTGCGCGCCTTCGGCCAGGCCGCCGAACAGGCCGCCCAGGTCGAGCTGCTGGCCGAGGCGGTCGACGTAGAAGCGGACCTTGCCCGAGGACTGTCCGGCCAGTTCTTCCAGCTCCTCGCTGAAGGCGCCATGCTCGGGCCCGCGGAAGGCGTAGTGCAGCTCGTGGGAGCCGCCGCGCCGGCGCAGCTCGTGCATCTGCGACATGAAGGGCGTGATGCCGATGCCGCCCGCGATCAGCACGTGATGCCGCGCCTCGTCCGACAGCGCGAACAGATTGTTCGGCGTGGTGATGTCGAGCAGGTCGCCCTCCTTCACGCGGTCGTGAAGGAAGGCCGAGCCGCCTTTCGACGGCGTCTCGCGGCGCACCCCGATCTGGTAGGCGCCCAGGGCTTCCGGTGAACTCATCAGCGAATAGGCATTGCTGTAGCGCCGGTCGCCGTCACGCATCTGCACGATGACGTGGCTGCCGCCGGTGAACGCGGGCAGCGTGCCGCCGTCGGCGGCTTCGAGGGTGAAACGCTTGATCAGCGGGGTGACGGTGTCGATACGCGCCACCCTGACCGGGATGGTCCGATATGAATTTTCCATTGCTGCGATCTCGTCTTTCCTCCGCTACGCCTGGACGGCCATGCAGAGGTACTTCATTTCCATATAGTCTTCGATGCCGTAGCGCGAGCCTTCGCGGCCGAGCCCCGACTGTTTCACGCCGCCGAAGGGCGCGACTTCGTTCGAGATCAGGCCGGTGTTGATGCCGACCATGCCATATTCGAGCTGCTCCGCCACGCGCCAGGCGCGGCCGATGTCCCGGCTGTAGAAGTAGGCGGCGAGCCCGTAGATGGTGTCGTTGGCCATGCGCACGACCTCGTCCTCGGAACGGAAGCGCACGATCGGCGCCACCGGTCCGAACACCTCCTCGTCGAGGATGCGCATGCCGGGCGCGACTTCCGTCAGCACCGTCGGCGCATAGAAGCCGGGGCCGGCGGCATGCATGGCGCCGCCGACCGCCACCCGGGCGCCCTTGCCGACCGCATCGGCCACCAGCTCGGCCACCTTGTCGATCGCCTTGCCGCTGATGAGCGGGCCGATCTCGGACGCGGCGTCGAAGCCGCTCCCGACGCGCAGCTGCGCGACCCTGGCCGAGAAGCGCTCGACGAAGCGTTCGTAGACGGCGTCGTGCACGTAGAGGCGGTTGACGCAGACGCAGGTCTGGCCGGCGTTGCGGTACTTGGCCTGCAGCGCGCCGTCGACGGCGGCGTCGATGTCGGCATCCTCGAACACGATGAAGGGTGCATTGCCGCCCAGTTCGAGCGAGACCTTCTTGACGGTGGCGGCGCATTGCTGCGCCAAGAGGCGTCCGACCGGCGTCGAGCCGGTGAAGGACAGCTTGCGCACCAGCGGGTGGCCGGTGAGCTGGCTGCCGATGGCGACGGCATCGCCGGTGACGACGTTCAGCACGCCGGCTGGAATGCCGGCCCGCAGCGCGAGTTCGGCCAGCGCCAGCGCGCTGAACGGCGTCTCGTTGGCGGGCTTGACGACCATGGTGCAGCCGGCGGCCAGCGCCGGCCCGGCCTTGCGGGCGATCATCGCGGCCGGGAAGTTCCACGGCGTGATGGCGGCGCACACGCCGATCGGCTCGCGCACCACCAGCAGGCGCTTGTCGGCGCTCGGCGAAGGGATCACGTCGCCGTAGACGCGCTTGCCTTCCTCGGCAAACCACTCGATGAAGGAGGCGGCGTAGCGGATCTCGCCGCGCGCCTCGTGCAGGGGCTTGCCCTGCTCCCAGGTCATGATGGCGGCCAGGTCGTCTTCATGCCGCAGGACCAGTTCGTACCATGCGCGCAGCAGCGCCGCGCGTTCCTTCGCGGTGCGGGCGCGCCAGGCCGGCAGGGCGGCGTGGGCGGCTTCGATCGCCGCCACTGTCTCGGCCTCGCCCATGCAGGGCACGGTCCCGATGCGTCCGGCGCCGGCCGGATCGAACACCTGCACGGTGGCGCCGTTGGCCGCGTCGCGCCATTCGCCGCCGATGCAGGCCTGCTGGCGCAACAGGGTCTCGTCGTTCAGGCGCGGTGCGCCTTCCAGGTGGCCGCGCTCATTCATCGCCGTACTCGTTCGCCATCTTGCGGTGGAAGTGGACGATGCCGTGCTCGCTGATGCCGCTGCGTTCGCGGTCGACCATGATGCGGCCCTGGCCGCGATAGCCGCGCGACTTCAGGCCGCGCTGCACGCTTTCGACCAGGTTCAGGTCTTCCGGGCGGAATACGTTGCGGTACCACTCGACCAGCTTGGTCTGCTCCTCGGTCAGCTCCTTGTTGAGGAAGTAGATGTCGTAGTGCTGCAGCGTGACTTCGGTGCTGACCGGCAGCTCGTAGATGACGGTCATGAAGTCGGCGCCCGGCGGCACGTTGAACATGGTGCAGGGCCAGGCCCAGAAGCCGGCGAAGCTCGGGTCCTTGATCGACGGGTCGAGCTTGAACGATTTTTCCGAGGACTTGGCCAGGCCGAACTGCAGGGTCCAGTTACCGTGCAGGGTGTGGACGTATTTGTCGACCTGCACGGAGTCGGAAAAGCCCGGGTGGGCCGGTCCGCAGTGATAGCACTCCATGTAGTTGTCGACGATGCTCTTCCAGTTGGCCGCCGTCTCGGTGACGAAGCGGGCGCCCAGCTGCAGCTGGTCGATCACCGGGCAGGCGGCGCGCAGACGGCTTTCCAGGCCGGGTAGCTGCTGTTCCACGGTGCCGGCCTCGGGATCCATGTTGACGAAGACGAAGCCGGCATACTCTTCGACCTTGACCGGCACCAGGCTGGACTTGTCCTTGTCGAAGTTCGGCACGTTGTCGCAGTTGCGCGCATGGGCCAGCTCGCCGTCCAGCTTGAAGGTCCAGGCGTGATACGGACAGGTGATCACGTTGCGCGCCCGGCCGCTGCCGCTCAGCAGCTGGTGGCCGCGGTGCGGGCAGACGTTGTAGAAAGCGCGCAGCACGCCGTCGCGGTCGCGCAGCACCACGATGTTCTCACCGATCACCTCGCGGGTGATGTAGTCGTTCTTCTCCGCCAGCTCGCTGCGGTGGGCGACGCAGATCCAGCTGTGGGCGAAGATCTTTTCCTTCTCGTACTCGAAGACGGCAGGGTCGGTGTAGCAGGACGCCGGCAGCGTCCAGGCGTTTTCGGTATCGGCGCAGAATTCGGCCGGCAGCTTGACGGTTTGATTCATTGTATCCTCACATTTAACAGGTAACCGCTGGTTAACATAACGGTAAAAAAATATAAAAAGAATTCGACGTGCCGGGTGCGGGGCGACGGTGCCGGGGAACTCACTCCGCGATCGCGGCCTGCTTGCTGCCGGCGTCCCGGTCCGGCGATGCAGGCTTCGCATGCGGCGGCGGCATCGTGGACGACTCGATCAGGTGGGCCGGTATATTGCCGTAGTCCTGGCTCAGCCAGCGGAACAGGCCGAACAGCTTAATGGCGAGGATGGCCAGGAAGGGAATCGCGGTCAGCACCACGGCGGTCTTCATGGTCTCCAGCGATGCCTTGGTGAACAGCATGGCCAGCGGCACCAGGGTCAGCATCACGCACCAGAACACGCGGCTGGTCGGCGTCGGATCCTCGCCTTCGCGCAGGTTGCGGGTGGTGGTGGCGGCCACTGCGTAGGCGACGGCGTCGACGTGGGCGGCCAGGAAGACGACCATGATGGCCAGGTAGACGCCGAGGAAGAACTGACCGGCCGGCATGGCGTTCAGCAGAATCTGGACCGCCTCCTCGCCGCCGTGTTCCTTCAGGATGCGCGGGACGTCGATGGCGCCCGACAGGAACTGGTGCATGCTGTAGCTTTCGAGGGCGCCGAAGAAGAACCAGCATCCGACGCTGCCGCCCAGCAGGAGGGCCATGATCACTTCGCGGATCTTGCGGCCCTTCGACACGCGGGCGACGAACATCGCGACGCCGGGCGAATACGAGACCCACCAGAGCCAGTAGAACACGGTCCAGCTGCGGCTGAAGGAACCGTCGCCGGCCGGGTCGGTGAAGAGGCTCATGTGCACATAGTCCTGCAGCATGCGCCCCAAACCGTTCACGATGTTATTACCGGTGAACTGGGTCGGACCGATCACGAACACCACCGCGGCCAGCAGCAGCGCGCCCCAGCAGACCATATGGCTCAGGCGCTGCATGCCGCCGTCGATGCCCACGTAGGCGCTCAGCGAGAACAGGATCGACACGCCGACGATGATGACCAGCTGGGTGGTGAAGGTATCGGGCACGCCGGTCAGGCTCGCCAGGCCGCGCGTCAGGGTCGATGCGGTCAGCGCGATCGAGACGGTGAGTGCGCCGAACATCGTCAGCAGGAAGATCAGGTCGACCACCCGCCCGACCGGGCCGGAAGCGCGGAAGCCCGTGATGGCCTCGACGATGGAAGCCAGGTTCAGCCCCTTGTTCTTGCGGACGTGGAAGTGGTAGGCCATGGCCAGCGACGGCAGCGCATAGATCGCCCACGCACTCAGGCCCCAGTGGAAGAAGGAGTAGCTGATGCTGTACTCCAGCGCGTCGCGGCTGCCGCTGGCGATGTTCAGGCCCGGCGTCTGGTAGTAGTAGACCCACTCCATCACGCCCCAGTACATGGTGGACGAACCCATGCCGGCGCAGATGAACATGAAGATCCAGGAGAGGGTCGAATATTCCGGCTTGTCTTCGCCCAGCCGCACGTTGCCGTACTTGCTGAACGCGAGGGCCAGGCAGGCCAGCACGCAGCCGAAGGCGAGTACCTGGACCAGCGCCCCGAAGGAACGCGTCGACCATTCGAAGAGGTGGGAAGCGGTGGCGGCTGCCTGGGCAGGCCATTCCGCCAGGGCGACGACGGTCACCAGCACGGCCGCGATGGTGCAGCCGGTCAGAAACCCGTCGCTGCGTAGCGAGGTGTTTTTCATACTGTCTCCTCCTGTGCGCTCGCACATGGATTATTTATTTGTTCCGCATGTCTGGTCCAGTACTGGCACTCATCTGCGGAGTTATGTAAACTACTGGTTTACGGTAAAACTATGGTTTACGAATTCATTCTAGGGAATTTGCGAGCCGTGTACAAGCAGAATTTGCGAGTTTTTTACGCACCGGGTCGCTGAGCTATACTTTCGAACGGCACCTTGCCATACCGCCAACTTGGATCGATTTATGACAGAAAACAGTTTTGCGTTCCGCCTCAAGGAGCTGCTCGAACATAAGAACCTGACCTTGCAGGCAGTCGCGACTGTGTTAGGCGTGTCCCGACCGGCGGTGCACAAGTGGACCAAAGGCGGCGAGATCGATTACGAGAAGCTGCGCAAGCTGGCCGCCTTCCTGGGCGTGAACTGGGTCTGGCTGCGCTACGGCGAACAGGCGCAGCACGAAATGGAAAGCGCGACGACGGTCGACCTGCCGATGACCGACGTGCGCCGCCGCTACACCGCCGAGGTGGTGGCCAACGAAGCGCGCATGAAGCTGGCCCAGGAAGGTGCCCGCATCGTGACCTGGGAATGGGACCTCATCACCGACGACGTCAAGTACTCGTCGAACGTGGAGTCGGTCTACGGCTGGCAGGTCGAGAGCAACGAAACCTTCTATACCCACGTGCACCCGGACGACATCCCGATGATGCAGCGGATCTACGAGGAGTCGATCCGTCTCGGCAGCCCGCACGAATTCGATTTCCGCCTGATCCAGCCCGACGGCACCGTCCGCTGGATCAGCTCCCGCGCCACGCCGGTGCGCGAGTTCGACGGAAGAGTCATCAAGTTCGTCGGCATCAGCATGGAGAACACCGCGCAAAAGCTGGTCGAGCAGTCCTTGCGCGAAGAACGGGCGCGCTGCCGCGCGGTGCTCGAGCTGAGTGCCGGTTGCATGGCCCTGCTGGATGCGGACCTGCGCTGCGAGTCCGTCAACGATGCGCTGGCGGCCTGGCTCGGCTGGCCGAAGGCGGAACTGGAAGGCGAAGCCTTGCTGAAGCTGTTCACGGACGGCGGCGCGCGCCTGCGGCGCAGTGCGCGCGCCAAGTCGCCCTCTCCCTTCGAGACCGTCCTGCAGGACAGCCGCGGCGAAGCGCTGCCGGCGCAAGTGCGCGTGACTGCCGGACGGCGCGACGATGGCGGGCCGGCCTGGGTGGTCGTCGCGATCCAGCCCTTATAAACTCAAGACGCGTTCAGCCATTCTTCCAGAAAGGCGACGCAAACCCGCACATTGGCCGTCGTTCCCAGCCGCGCCGGATAGATGGCCCAGACGTCGGCTTCCTGCGCGTAGTCCGGCAGCACCCTCGCCAGGCGCCCATCGTCCAGGCTGCGGCCGACGTCCCAGATCGAGCGCAGGATGATGCCGTGGCCGTCGATCGCCCACTGGTGTACCAGTTCGCCGTTATTGGTCGAGAGCGCCCCCTTGACGCGCACGGTTTCCTCGCCGGCCGGCCCGCTCAGCTTCCAGCGGCCGAAGTCCTGGTCGCGCTCGCGGATCACGATGCACTGGTGCTGCGCCAGCTCGGCCAGCTGCCGCGGCATGCCGTGGCGCTCGAGATAGGCCGGCGCGGCGCACAGCACGCGCTGGTTCCTGGCGATGCGGCGCGCGATCAGGTGCGGCTCCTGCACCTGTCCCACCCGGATGTCGAGGTGGAAGCCTTCGGCGATCAGGTCGATCGGCCGGTCCAGCAGTTCGAGCTGCACTTCCAGCTCGGGATACTTGCGGGCCAGCGCGGAGACAGCCTGGCCGACGCGGTTGCGCCCGAATCCGGAACTGGTACACAGGCGCAGCAGCCCGCGCGGCGTACTCCCCTTCTGCGAGATGGCCTCGCCCAGCTGGTCGACGTCTTCCTGGATCCGCAGCGCCCACTGGTGGACCACCGTGCCATGGTCGGTCAGGGCCAGCGTGCGCGTGGTCCGGTGCAGCAGGCGCACCCCGAGGGTCTGTTCCAGCACCGCGATGCGCTTGCTGACGAAGGCATTCGAGACCCCGAGCTCAGCCGCCGTCGCGGAAAAGCTGTGCTTCCTGACGACGGTACAGAACAGCTTGAGGTCTTCCAGCAGGGAACGGCTGGCATGGAGATCTGGGCGCATGGGAAGAGGAAGCATCGGCAAGATTATTTACGTTTCGTGTCTTTTCGATTCACGAATCTACCGATTATATGCCTGATCGTATTCGATATGATGTTAGCCAACGTCAACCCATGTTCAAGGAACCACCATGAAGAAGCAGAAGATTGCAGTCATCGCCGGCGACGGCATCGGCAACGAAGTGATGCCGGAAGGCCTGCGCGTGCTGGAAGCCGCCGCCGCCCGCTTCGGCCTCGACCTCGAATTCACGACCATGGCCTGGGCCAACTGCGACTACTACCTCAAGCATGGCCAGATGATGCCGGACGACTGGCGCCAGCAGCTCGAAGGCTTCGACGCCATCTATTTCGGCGCCGCCGGCATGCCCAACCTGGTTCCCGACCATATCTCCCTGTGGGGCTCGCTGCTGAAGTTCCGCCGCGAATTCGACCAGTACGTCAACCTGCGCCCGGTGCGCCTGATGCCCGGCGTACCGAGCCCGCTGGCCAACCGCAAGCCCGGCGACATCGACTTTTATGTGGTGCGCGAAAACACCGAGGGCGAATACTCTTCCGTGGGCGGCAAGATGTTCGAAGGCACCGACCGCGAATTCGTGGTGCAGGACGCCGTATTCACCCGCAAGGGCACGGACCGCATCCTGAAGTACGCCTTCGACCTGGCCCAGAGCCGTCCGAAAAAACACCTGACCTCCGCCACCAAGTCGAACGGCATCTCGATCAGCATGCCCTACTGGGACCAGCGGGTCGAAGCGATGGCCGAATCCTATCCGGACGTGAAGTGGGACAAGTACCACATCGACATCCTGTGCGCCCGCTTCGTGCTGTCGCCGGAGCGCTTCGACGTCGTGGTCGCCTCCAACCTGTTCGGCGACATCCTGTCGGACCTGGGCCCGGCCTGCACCGGCACCATCGGCATCGCACCGTCGGCCAACCTGAACCCGGACCGCAGCTTCCCCTCGCTGTTCGAGCCGGTGCACGGTTCCGCGCCCGACATCTACGGCAAGAACATCGCCAATCCGATCGGCATGATCTGGTCCGGCGCCATGATGCTGGAATTCCTCGGCAACGGCGATGAGCGTTACCAGGCTGCGAACGACGCCATCATGAAGGCGATCGAACTGGTGCTGGCGCAGGGGCCGAAGACGCCGGACCTGGGTGGGTCGGCGAATACGACGGAGGTTGGGAAGGCGATTGCCGAGGCGATTTGAGCGTTCGTTTTTGCCAAATGGAAAAAAAGCCGCATGGGTATGCGGCTTTTTCTTTGGTGCGGGGGCTTGCTTAGACGTTGAACAGGAAGTTCAGCACATCGCCATCCTTGACCACATATTCCTTGCCCTCGGCGCGCATCTTGCCGGCTTCTTTCGCACCCGCCTCGCCTTTGTAGGCAATGTAGTCATCGTAGGAAATCGTCTGCGCGCGGATGAAGCCGCGTTCGAAGTCGGTGTGGATCACACCAGCCGCCTGCGGGGCGGTATCGCCGACATGGATGGTCCAGGCGCGCACTTCCTTGACGCCGGCCGTGAAGTAGGTCTGCAGGCCGAGCAGCTTGTAGGCGGCGCGGATCAAACGGTCCAGACCCGGCTCTTCCATGCCCATGTCGGACAGGAAGGCAGCCTTGTCGGCGTCGTCGAGGTCGGCGATTTCTGCTTCGATGGCGGCGGAAATCGCCACGATCGGCGCGTTCTGCGCTTTCGCGTATTCGGTCAACTGGTCGAGCAGCGGGTTGTTGGTGAAGCCGGTGTCGGACACGTTGGCCACGAACATGGCCGGCTTGGCGGTGATCAGGCACAGCGTCTTGATCATGGCCATCTCGTCCGCATCGAGGCCGGCGGTGCGCACCGGCTTGCCTTCGTTCAGGTGCGGCATCAGGCGCTCGCAGATCGCGACCAGCTTGGCCGCATCCTTGTCGCCCGAGCGCGCCTTCTTGTTCTCGCGGTGGATCGCCTTTTCGACGGCGCCCATGTCGGCCAGCGCCAGTTCGGTCTGGATCACTTCGATGTCGTCCAGCGGGCTGACCTTGCCGGCAACGTGGATGACGTTGTCGTCTTCGAAGCAGCGCACCACGTTGACGATCGCGTCGGTCTCGCGGATGTGGGACAGGAACTGGTTGCCCAGGCCCTCGCCTTTCGACGCACCCGCCACCAGGCCGGCGATGTCGACAAATTCGACGATCGCGTTGACCATGCGTTCCGGCTTGACGATGTCGGCCAGCGCCTGCATGCGCGGATCCGGCACCTCGACCACGCCGACGTTCGGCTCGATGGTGCAGAACGGATAGTTTTCAGCCGGGATGCCGGCCTTGGTCAGGGCGTTGAACAGGGTGGACTTGCCGACGTTGGGCAGGCCGACGATGCCGCATTTGAGACTCATGGGAAGCTTTCAGGGGTCGAATTTACGAAACCTCATATTGTAACCCCGCTTGCCCCCGAAGACTGCAAATGCCTGATCAAAGGGGACGAATGCGCGACAGATCCGGCTTTTCGACGAAAGAGGCGAACTCGTCGCGCAGCCGCCCGCCCTCGTCCATCGCCTGTTTCCAGGCAAGAATCCTCGCATCGTGGTTGAGGCCGTAGAACTTGAAGTCGCTACGGTCGATCAGTTTCCCGCGCGGCAGTTTGGCGAGGAATTCGGGGCTCGGCGCCACGATGAGCACATTGTCCAGCCAGCCGCGGTTCGGTCCGCGTGCGGCGCGGCGCCAGGGCAGCGCCTTGTCCAGCCAGCCCGGCACGATGTGCTCGCTAAAGTGCGGATACAGGACAATCGCGCCCTGCTCCTGCTGTGAAAGGCGCGTGTAAGGCAGCGCCAGGTTGTAGTCGATGATGCCGCCATCCCAGTAGTGGCCCTGCGGCGCCCCGGCGATGTCGCGCACCGGCTTCATCAGCATCGGCAGGGTGCCGGAAGCCAGCAGGCCGGACGCCAGGTTCTCGCGCGTCAGCGGCGAAAAGTGGGTGGCGAAGCTGTCGAACTTCTCGCCCAGCCAGCTTGCAGCGCTGCGCACGTCGCCGATCACCACCCGGTCCATCAGCCGGGCCAGGCGGTCGCGCGACGCCAGGTTGTGCAGCGCCGCCGCCGCGAATCCCTTCATTTCCGCATACCGGTGCCCGGGCGCTGCCAGTGAGCGCTTGCCGCGCACGGTCAGCAGGTGCAGGCGGTGCTGGGGGTGGTTGACGATATCGTCCTCGTGGCCGCGCACGAATTCTCCCAGCAAACCCTGCACCACTTCGTCGATCTGTTCCTGCGAGGGCTTCGTGCTGGTATAGCGCTGGCCGCTGTAGAGCTCGCCCAGGCGGGCGAAAGCCTTCACCGGATCCTTCTGGCAGGCGGCCGCCATGCGCCAGGCGCCGATCGAGGAGCCGATCAGGGTGCGCTCGCGCGGTGCGATTGGGAACCACTCGCCGAACACCCATTGGTCGAGCGAGCGGAAGATCAGTCCCTTGGGGCCGCCGGCGGCGGCGGGAACGACCGCGATGTCGCGGGCGCGCAGGCCATGCGCGCGGATCTGGGCCAGGGCCAGCGGCCCGGCGTGGAAGCTTAGTGCGCTCATCCCGAAATTATCGCAGGAAGAGCGCGCTTGCGTTCGCTCAAGGGTCAACAGGTCGGCCTTCGTAACATGGTCCGATCGCTCACTTCATGGAAGCCGCATGGCCACCCGCCGCTGCACAGCACAGTCCGCTATCGCGCCCTGCCCGGCCTGGCTTCCGGGCTTGCCGGCGCTTGCCGCCCTGCTGGTGCTGCTGGCCCTGGTGTTTGCCAGCGCCCCTGCGCGGGCGCGCGACACCGGCACCGATCCGGCGGTGGTGATCGACCGCTTCATCCAGCACTACGTGGTCGAGCCCGACGGCAGTTACCGGCTCAGCGTCGATCTTGCCAAGACCATCGTCCAGCAGCGCGCCCTGCGTGCCCACGGCCAGGCCACGATCAGCTACAACCGCAGCCTGGACGAGGTGCTGTCGCTCGAGGCCTGGACCATCAAGCCGGACGGCCGGCGGGTGCCGGTGCAGCCGGGCCAGGTGCAGGACCAGCAGGAAGCGGCGAGTGCAAGCGGCGAAGCGCCGATGTTCCAGGACACGCGCCTGAAAGTCGTGGTGTTTCCCGAGGCCGCGGTAGGCGACCAGCTGGCGGTGCGCTACGTGCTGAGGCGCAAGGCGGCGCTGTTCCCCGGTCACTTCGAAGACCTGTCGTCCGCGCCCTTCTACCTCAACAAACATTACCTGCTGGTCTACGACATGCCGGCCTCGATGCCGCTGCATGCGGACGCGGTCGGCTTCGTCCCGGTGCCGGGCGACAGTCCGCCGGGGCGCCGGCGCTACCAGTGGCGCTACGTGAACGGCGACAACGATCGCCTCGAGGCCGGCTCGGTCAGCTACCTCGACTACGGCAAACGGTTGGCGGTCTCGACCTTTCCCGATTACACCGCCTTCGCGCGCGCCTTCCGCCTCGGTGCCGCGCGCGCCGCCGGCAAGGCCCAGCCGTCGGCGGCCATCACGGCCCTGGCGCGCCAGCTGACGGCCGGGCTGCCGGACGCGCGCGCCCGTGCACTGGCGCTGTCGGACTGGGTCAGGCACAACATCCGCGGCCACTGCAAGGACCACGCCGGCCTGCTGGAAGCCCTGCTGGCCGCGGTCGGCATCGAGAGCAGCGGCGCGCTGGTCAACAACGGCAACGCCTACCGCCTGCCGGATGCGCCGACCCTGGGCGTGTTCAACCACATGATCACCTGGGTGCCAAGCCTCGGCCTCTACCTGGATCCGACGGCGGAGACGGTGGGCGCGGGCTATCTGCCGGCCGGCATCCTCGGCAAGCCGGTACTGCTGCTGAAGACCGGAACCTTCGCGATGACGCCGATCCTCCAGCCCGAGCGCAAGCGCACCACGACCTGGTTCGACATCCGCCGCGACGGCCAGAGCCGCTTCAGGCTGAGCAAGACGGCCAGCGGCGCGATGGCCGAGCCCTGGCGTAGCGCCATGAAGGATTCGCGCCAGGCCGAGCGCGACGCCTTCGCCCAGCGCATGCTGCAAGGCCTGGGGCGGAAAAGCCGCGGCGTCTTCGATGCGGTCCCGGGCGATGGCGCCGGCAGCGGCGACGAGGTCCGGTTGTCCTTTTCCGGCACCAGCGACGGTTTCCTCGACCTGCCCGGCCCGAGCGGGCTGGCCACCACCTACGATCTCTGGGGAGGGCTCGGCGAGGCCGTGTTCAAGCTCGGCGAGGAGAGCGAGCGGCGCCAGGACTTCGTCTGCCCGGCCATCGACATCGACGACGAAACCGGATTCCGCTTCCCGAAGGGGGTGCGCATCCTCGCCATGCCGCGCCCGGTGCAGCTGATGGACGGCGGCATCACCTATCGCGCCAGTTACGCGCGGCGCGGCAGCGAGGTCGTGGTCAGGCGCCGCCTGACCTTCCGCCATGGCCGCGCCACCTGCACCCCGGCCGACTTCCGTGCCATGCAGCCGGCGCTGGAGCGCATCATCCGCGACCTGCGCAGCCAGATCGTCGTCGCCGGCAAGCAGGCGCTCTAAGTGCGCAGCCGCGCCACCGCCTCGTCGCTCAGTTCGAAACGCAGGTCCACCCGCTCGCGTCCCGAGCGGTAGCCGCCGGGCCAGCGCGCGATCACCTCGAAGCCGCAGCGCTGGAAGAAGCCGGCCGTGTGCGGATGCGTGTCGACCGTCACCCAGCGCGGCCTCAGCTTGCGTCCCGCCATGTGCAGCAGGCGGTAGTTCAGCAGAAGACGGCCGATGCCGCTACCGTGGCGGTCGGCGCGCACCAGGCCGAACACCAGCGTGCCCAGGTCGTAGAACGCCGAGAGTTCATAGCCGCCGAAGGCGACCACCTCCTCCCCCTCGACCGCGACGAAGAAGGGACCGTCCGGCTCGTCCAGGGCCGAACGCAGCCAGGCCTCTTCGGATGCCGGAAAATGGTCGGGGACATTGCTGCGGAAAGCGGCCAGCACCGCCTTGCGGTCGGCCGGGCGATAGCGCCTGATGCGTAGTTTCATGCGTGCTCCTTGTTGACTCTCATGTTGGCCGTTACATTATGGCCATGCAACTCGACGAAACCATCAGCGTGGAAGATGCCGTGCAGGTGCTGGCCATGGTCGGCGACCTGAGCATGGGCCTGCCGCCCGACCACTCGATCCGGACGGCGCGCCTGGCCGCGCGGCTGGCGGAAGAAAACGGCGACGCCGCGGACGCCTGCACCAGCACCCGCCTGGTCGGGCTGCTGCGCTGGTCGGGCAGCACGGCGACGGCGGCCGGCTTCGCCAACCTGCTCGGCGACGACGTCCTCGGCCGCCACGCGATGGTAACGCGCACCATGTCCGGCAATCCCAACCTGACCCTGCCCAATGTGCTGCCGCTGGCCCAGATGCAGTGCGAAGTCGCGGGCGACATCGCGGCGCTGCTGGGCCTGTCGAACGATGTCGAGGAAGCCCTGCGCCACCTGTTCGGCAGCCACCACCGCGGCGACATGCAGGATGCGCTGTTCGCGCCGAACATCCCGCGCGCCGTGTACTACGTGCGCCTGGCCGGCGACCTTGAGGTGCTGGCGCCGGCCCACGGCACGGACGGTGCCTTGAAGCTGATCGGCGAACGGGCCGGCGTCAAATATCCGGCGACGCTGGTGCAGCGCCTGCTGCCCCACGCCCAGGACTGGCTGGCGGCGCTGGACGAGCCCTCCTGCGCGGCCGACTATCCCGGCCACGACCGCCGCGTGCCGCTCACCATCATCGCCGACGTGATCGAGCTGAAGCTGCCCTGGCTGGCCGGCTACTCGCGCCGCGTGGCCGAGCTGGCGAAACGCAGCGCGGTGCCGGCGGGCCTGATCGCGCTCGAGGAAAAGCCGCTGGTGCGGGCCGCCCTGCTGCATGGGATCGGGCGGGTGGCGGTGCCGAACGCGGTGTGGCAGCGCCCGGGAAAACTGTCCGTGCTGGAGTGGGACCAGGTGCGGCGAGTGCCGTTCTGGACCGCGCGCGCCGGCGACCAGGTGCCCGCCATCGTCCAGGATGCGACCCTGGCCTCCTTCGTCTACGAGCGCGTGGACGGCAGCGGATACTTCCGCAAGGCGCGCGGGGAAGCGATCGGGATGCAGGAAAGGGTGCTGGCGGTGGCGGCCGCCTACACGGCGATGTGCTCGCCGCGCCCCTGGCGTCCGGCCCATGGCGAGGCCGCCGCCGGGACCCTCCTCGTCGCCCAGGCCGGCGCCGGACGCTTCGACCGCCAAGCAGTTGCCGCCGTGATCGAGGCGGCGCGGGCGATGGCACCGAAGCCCGGCAAGGTGAAGCCGGTCCGCGATCCCCTGCTGTCGCCGCGCGAGATCGAGGTGCTGCGCCACATCAGCCTGGGAGAAACGAGCCGGGAAGCGGCGCGCGCCATGAAGATCAGTCCGGCCAGCGTGCGCACCCACGTCGACCATATCTTCGAAAAACTGGAGGCGAGTTCGCGGCCGGCGGCGACTTTAAAAGCGCTGGCACGCGGATTGATCTAGGCAGGGTGGGCTCGGTGAGCCTACGCCGGCCGCGCCCACCCTACATCAATCGGTGTGGAGTTGCGTCGTGGCCTGGTTCAGCTTGCCCTCGCAAACCATCGGAATGATGCGCAGCGACTTGTCGATCGCCTCTTCGATCAGGGTCTGCTCCTCGCGGCGCGGACGGTGCAGCACGAAGTCGGCCACGCCCTGCTGCAGGTTGAGGGTGCGCGGATGGCCGATGCCGAGGCGCAGGCGCCAGTAGTCCTGGGTACCGAGCGCCGAGGTAATGTCCTTCAGGCCGTTATGGCCGCCCGAGGAGCCGCCTCGTTTGAGCTTGGCTGCACCGGGAGGAAGGTCGAGTTCGTCGTGCACCACCAGGATCTCTTCCGGGGCGATCTTGAAGAAGCGCGCCAGGCTGCCGACCGACTGGCCGGAGCGGTTCATGAAGGTCAGCGGTTCCAGCAGCCACACCTCATTGCCCGAGATCGAGGTCTTGGCGACCATGGCGTTGAAGCGCGATTCGCGCTGCAGGCGGCAGTTGGGCAAGGTGTTGGCAAGGTTGTCGACCAGCCAGAAGCCGGCGTTGTGGCGGGTTTGTTCATATTCCGGGCCGGGGTTGCCGAGGCCGACGATCAGGCGGATGTGCATAAAACGGTCAAGTTCGCGTAAAACTCGATTATCGCGGAAAACCGCGAATGGCTGAACAAAACAAAAAACCCGCCGGACGCGAGTCGGGCGGGTTTTTGTCAAACCGCTCCCGAAAGAGCGGTAGCGAGTACAAATTACTCGGCAGCGGCTTCGGCCGTAGCGGCACCACGCGGCACCGACGAGGTGGCGATGGTCTGGTCTTTGCCGTGAGCAACCACGGTCACGCCTTCCGGCAGGGTCAGGTCGGACACGTGGACCGATGCGCCGGTTTCCAGCTTGCTCAGGTCGACGGTGATGAATTCCGGCAGTTTGCCCGGCAGGCAGGACACTTCCAGTTCGTTCAGCACGTGCGACACGATGGCGCCGCCCAGCTTGACTGCCGGCGAGATCTCGGCGTTGACGAAGTGCAGGGCGACCTTGGTGTGGATCTTTTGCGAAGCATCGACGCGCTGGAAGTCGACGTGCAGGACCAGTTGCTTGTATGCGTGCATCTGGAAGTCACGCAGCAGCACTTGCTGAGCCTTGCCATCCAGTTCCAGGTCCAGAACGGCACCGTGGAAAGCTTCTTTCTTGAGCGCGTGGAACAACGCGTTGCCGTCAACGGCGATCAGTTCCGGGGCAGCGGCGCCACCGTAGATGATGCCAGGGGTCTGGCCAGCGTTGCGCAGGCGGCGGCTCGCTCCGGTACCTTGCTGTTCGCGTTTGAATGCGACTACTTTCATGTGAAACTCCAAAAATAAATGGGCACGAATGCCGGAAAGCTCCGGCCCGGTTGCCCGAATTGTGAACACCCCCGCGACCAGGAGTGTCCGTGGAATGAGCGCATTGCTACGCACTCAAGAAATCGACAACGCATGGACGTGGGCACGGGTGCCCACGTTCTTATTCTCTTAGTCGACGAACAGCGAAATGACCGAGTCACCCTTCACGATACGCTTGAAGGTTTCGGCCAGCAGCGGCGCGCTGGTCAGTTGACGGATCTTGCTGCAAGCCTGGCCTGCCGGGCTCAGCGGGATCGTGTCGGTGACGACCAGTTCGTCCAGCGGCGAATTCGCGATACGCTCGATGGCCGGGCCGGACAGGACCGGGTGCGTGCAGTACGCCACGACTTTCTTGGCGCCACGCTCTTTCAGGACTTCGGCGGCCTTGCACAGGGTGCCCGCGGTGTCGACCATGTCATCCATGATCACGCAGTTACGGCCCTGGACTTCACCGATGATGTTCATGACTTCCGATACGTTCGCCTTCGGGCGGCGCTTGTCGATGATCGCCAGGTCGCAGCCGAGGCGCTTTGCCAGCGCACGCGCGCGCACCACGCCGCCGACGTCCGGCGACACGACCAGCAGGTCGTCGTAGTTGCGCTTCTGCAGGTCGCCCAGCAGGATCGGCGATGCGTAGATGTTGTCGACCGGGATGTCGAAGAAGCCCTGGATCTGGTCGGCGTGCAGATCCATGATCAGCACACGTTCCACGCCAGCTTCCTGCAGCATGTTGGCGACGACCTTGGCCGAGATCGCAACACGCGCCGAGCGCGGGCGACGGTCCTGGCGGGCATAGCCGAAGTAGGGAATCGCCGCGGTGATGCGGCCTGCCGATGCGCGCTTGAGAGCGTCGACCATCAGCATGATTTCCATCAGGTTGTCATTGGTGGGAGCGCAGGTCGATTGCAGAACGAAGACGTCCTTGCCACGAACGTTCTCGTTGATTTCGACCATTACTTCGCCATCGGAGAACTTCGAGACCACGGCCTTGCCAAGCGGGATGCCGAGGTTTTTTGCGACCCCTTCTGCTAGCGCCGGATTGGCATTGCCGGTAAAAACCATCAGGTTTTCGTAAGCCATGGGGAGTCCCAGAAGAGTAAGCGTTGAAAGAAACTGAAAAGACGTTAATGCAAGAAGATTAACGCTTGGACTACAAAAAAAATGGGCCGCTCTAGGCGGCTCCCACTTCCATTGCCTGCTGGAGCACTAGTCATCCACAGCTCAGGCAAAATCTTTGGCAGGGGAACAAGGATTCGAACCTTGGTATGCCGGAATCAAAATCCGGTGCCTTAACCAGCTTGGCGATTCCCCTACACTGAAACTTGTACTGCTTTTGCTTCTTATCACCGCTTTAGCTTGTTGCCGTTGCGCTGACAGGCAAAATTTTATTCTACAACTCGTTGATTTGCAAGAGCGATTTCATCGGATGTTTCGTTAGCGAACTTGCTTTCCACGCTGTCCACTTCGCCGGTACCTGCTTCAGCACCTGCTCTGCTTCTTGCTCTGTGGAAAACGCGCTGAACACGCACGCTCCGGAGCCAGTCATCCTGGCCGCCCCATGACCGCTCAACCATTCGACCGCCTCTGCTACCGGCGGGAACAGGCGAATTGCCACGTCCTGCAAATCATTTTTCCCGAACCCCGCTGAATCTTTCGATTCGGCTTGATGCCCTAGGAAGTCCGCTATTCTGACGGGTTTAGTGTTTCTTGTCAAATCGGGCGCCGTAAAAATTGCCGCAGTGGGCACAGAAACACCCGGCTCGATCACCACATACCAGCAATCCGGCCCCGGCACCGCCTGCAGCGCCTCCCCTACTCCCTCGGCAAACGCGGTCTCGCCGAACAGGAAGAAAGGAATGTCGGCGCCCAGCGGCAGGCCGATCGCCATCAGTTCCGCATCGCTCAGGCCGGCCTGCCACAAATGATTCGCGGCCATCAGCGCGGTGGCGGCGTCCGACGATCCGCCACCCAGCCCGCCGCCCATCGGCAGGCGCTTGTCGATGCGCACGCTGATGCCGGGCGGCAGCCTGCCGTGGCGGCGCTGAAACTCGGCCTGCAGCGCGCGCAGGGCACGCACGATCAAATCCTGCTCTTCCGGCACGCCGGGCACGTCGTTGACGCGCACGATGCGGTCGTCGGCGCGCAGGTCGAAGTCGAGGGTGTCGCTTTTATCGATCAGCTGGAACACCGATTGCAGCAGGTGATAGCCGTCCGGGCGGCGGCCGGTCACGTGCAGGAACAGGTTGAGCTTGGCTGGCGCGGGGCAGCCGTGCAGGGAAGACAGCGCCATCTCAGCTTTCCGGGAAGATCGTGATGCTGATCGACAGGTCGCCGCTATCGGCGGTGGCGCCGCGGTTCGCCTGGATGAGCTTGGGCAGTGGCGCGCCGTTTGGGCCCGGCTTGTCCTGCCACTCGGCAAAGCGCAGGTTCCAGCCATCGCGCGTGAACACATTGTTGTTGGCCGGCGATGCCACGAAGCGTTTGCCCTGGGCATCCGTGGCATAGCCTTGCAGCCAGTCGCGCAGGCCGGCCACCGGCAGGGAATAACCGAGCGCCTGCCGGGTCAGCGTGTCGATGTCCTTTTCCGTGCGCGGTTCGCGCTTGGGCTGGGTCAGCGTGGCAGAGTCCGGCGTAACGCTGATCTCGGCAACGGTCTGGCCGAAGGGGTCGAACATCGATACCTCGACGTGCCCCGGACGCTGGGTCCAGCTGAATTTGCCGCCGACCCGGTTCGTCTCGTTATTGTTCTGGTAGGTCACCGCGATCTTGCCGTTCAGGTCGATGGTGTCGCGGTAGGCGGCGACCGAGGCGGTGGACAGATTGGCGGTGGAGGTGGCGCAGCCGGCCAAGGTGAAGGCGATGGTGGCGGCTGCTAGCAGGCGAAATGGAAACTTGATCGGCATCGGTACGAACTTGGGTCCCCGCCTGCGCGGGGACGACGTTAATAAAAGCTGGCGAATTGATGAAATATTATTTCAAAAATAGCCATTTTTTGAAAGATTCTGTCAGAGCGATGCGCGCAAGCGGGTCAGCGTGCTTTTGAGCGCATCGTTCTTCGGATCCTTGGCCCGCGCCTCGCGCCACAGCTTGCGCGCATCGTCGTGCTGGCCCTTCTTCCACAGGACCTCGCCCAGGTGGACGGCGATCTCCGGATCGTTGCGCAGCGCGTAGGCCTTGCGCAGCTGGGCTTCGGCCTCGTCCAGCTTGCCCATGCGGTATTGCACCCAGCCCATGCTGTCCATGATGAAGGGATCGCTCGGCGCCATCTTCTGGGCCTTGTCGATCAGCTGGTAGGCTTCCTTCAGGCGCACGTTGCGCTCCGCCAGCGAATAGCCGAGGGCGTTGTACGCATGCTGGTTGTCGGGCGCCTTGGCGATCACCTGGCGCAGCGCTTTCTCCATTACCGCGGGCTTGCCCATCTTCTCGGCCATCAGGGCGTAGTCGTAAAGGAAATCCGTGTTTTCCGGGAAGCGCTTGAGGCCCTGCTCCATCAGTTTGAAGGCTTCCTGGTTCTTGCCGGCATCGCGCAGCAGCTGGGCTTCGACCAGCAGGACCTGGGCCTGCTCGGCCGGCTCCGCGGGCTTGAGCGTACCCAGCAGCTTCCGGGCGCCGGCCAGGTCGCCCTGCTTGGCGGTCAGCTGGGCGCGGCGCAGGTCGGAGCCGAACTGGAGCTTCGGGTCGTTCGTGTCGAGGCGGTCGAGCCAGGCCAGCGCGCCCGGGATGTCGCCGCGGTCCTCGGCCAGCTGGGACAGGATCAGCACGGCCTTGGTCGGGTCGCGCTCCTCTTCCGGGGCCTTTTCCATGACGTCGACGAAGCGCGTGAAGTACTGCTCGGCGCCCTGGTTGTCGTTCATCTGCATCGACAGGATGCCGAGCGCGTACAGGGTGCCTGGATTGTTCGGCTGGGCCTTGTCGAGCGCCAGGAATTCGCTGCGCGCGGCCTCGTACTGCTTGGCGTTGACCAGTATGCGGGCGTAGGCGGTGCGCACTTCCCTGGCGTCCGGATGGGTGGCCAGGAAGTCGGCCAGCACCTTCGCCGACTGTTCGTCGCCCTCCGTCACCTGGGCCAGGGTCAGGACGGCGATCTCGGAATCCGGCTTGATCTGCAGCGCGGCGCGGGCTTCGCGCAAGGCATCTTCCTTGGCGCCGCGCGCCAGGGCGGACTGGGCCAGCACCACGTGGGTTTCCATCATGTTGCCGTAGGGCGCGACCAGGCGATCGAGCATGGCGATGGCGGCGTCCTTGTCCTTGGCGCGCATCACCAGCTGCTGCATCTGGAACATCATCAGGCCGCGGGCGCCCGGGGTGGCGTCGGCAAGGCGCTGCTTCAGCACATTTTCCGCTTCGGAGAGGTTGTCGGACAGGACCACCAGCCCCAGATAGTACTGGTTGGCCTCGTCGGAGTTGGGTGCGTACTGGCGCCACAGCTTCACCGCGGCGAGGGCGTCGTCGGGCTGCTTGGCCGACAGCGCCATCTCGGCGGCGCGCTTGGCCAGGCGCGGATCCCTGGTCTGCTGGGCCAGGCTCATCAGCGTGAGGTAGGGCCCCTGCCAGTCGCCCTTCTTGTATGCCAGCTCGGCACCCATGAGCTGGGACATCATCTGGGGCGTCATCGTCACATTCGGCAGTTGCTCGTCCCCCTGCTGGGCGCTGTCCTGGGCCGGCTCGCCGGCGGCGGCGCGGCGTTGCGCCTCGGCGGCGGCGAGCGGCTGGTCGGAATGGTCGGCCTGGCTGGCCGGCTGCTGCTTGGGCGCCACAGCGCATGCAGACAGCAGGGCCGAGAGGGTTACAATGGCGAAAGTGTTTTTCAAGGTCGATCCCGCATCAACAAGATGGACCGATTCTACGCTTAACGCCTGCCGCGCGTGCGCCGTTGCAACACGAATTTACATACTTTTCCACTGTTCTTCCCTGCATCTTTCCCTGATATGCCCGAACTCCCGGAAGTAGAAGTCACTCGGCGCGGCGTCGCTCCGCACCTGGAAGGCCGTGTCGTCGAACAGGTCGTGCTGCGGCGCGAAGGCCTGCGCTGGCCGTTTCCGCCGAACCTGGACGCGCTGCTGGCAGGACGCGAAATCCTGTCGACCAGCCGCCGCGGCAAGTATTTGCTGATCCATTTCGAGCACGGCACCCTGATCATCCACCTCGGCATGTCCGGCCACCTGCGGGTGCTGCCGGAGGGGGTCGAGCTGAAAAAACACGACCATGTCGACCTGATCGTCCGAGAGAAAAATGCGGGCCCCGAAGGCCGGCGCGTGCTGCGCCTGCACGATCCGCGCCGCTTCGGCGCCGTGCTCTGGCACGGCAACGACGACGGCGAACTCGAGCAGCACATCCTGCTGCGCGGCCTGGGCGTCGAACCGCTCGAGGACGGCTTCTCGGGCGCCCTGCTCCACCGCGAGACGAGGCGCCGCAACGCGCCCATCAAGCAGGTGCTGCTGGCCGGCGACATCGTGGTCGGCGTCGGCAATATCTACGCCTGCGAGAGCCTGTTCCGCGCCGGCATCAATCCGAAGACGGCGGCGTCGCGCATCAGCCGCGCCCGCTATGACAAGCTGGCCGAGGCCATCCGCGAGATCCTTGCCGCCGCGATTGTGCAGGGTGGCAGTACCCTGCGTGACTTTATTGCAGTAAATGGGCAGTCCGGATATTTCCAGCAGACATATTTCGTCTATGATCGTGCAGGAGTGCCTTGCAGAAACTGTGGCGCGCCCGTGCGCCAGATCGTCCAAGGCCAGCGGTCGACGTTCTACTGCGCGACCTGCCAGAAGTAAGCCAAAGATAGGCGGCACAACAATGCAAGATATTCAACAATACGGGGCCTGGCGCGCCAGTGTCGCCGAGGCGCTGGAACGCTACCGCGGCTGGGTGCAAGCGGCCGAACTGCTGGACGGCGCGGCCGAACAGCGGCTGGCGCGGGCCCTGGCCCGGGTGCGCGACGACCGCCTGTCGGTGGCCTTCGTGGCCGAATTCTCGCGCGGTAAATCGGAGCTGATCAATGCGATCTTCTTTGCCGACTACGGCCAGCGCATCGTGCCGTCCAGTCCCGGCCGCACCACCATGTGCCCGACCGAGCTGGCATGGGATCCGCAGCTGCCGGCCTGCATCCGCCTGCTGCCGATCGAGACCCGCGCCGGGCGCCTGGCCACCAGCGACTACCGCGAGGATCCCGCCGCCTGGACCGTGCTGCCGCTCGAGCTCGAATCGCCCGAGCGCATGATCGAGACCTTCCGCCAGGTCAGCCTGACGCGCCGCGTGAGCGTCACCGATGCGCGCAGCTACGGCCTCTACGATCCGGAAGACCCCGATCTGGCTGGTGCCCTCGGCGACGATGGCCTGGTCGAGATCCCGCAATGGCGGCATGCGCTGATCAACTTCCCGCATCCGCTGCTCAAGCAGGGCCTGGTCATCCTCGACACGCCGGGCCTGAACGCGATCGGCACCGAGCCGGAACTGACCCTCAACCTGATCCCGAACGCGCACGCGGTGCTGTTCATCCTGGCCGCCGAGACCGGCGTGACGAAGAGCGACATCGAAGTCTGGCGCACCCACATCGGCGCCGGCCCGGGGCGTATCGTCGTGCTGAACAAGATCGACGCCCTGTGGGACGAGCTGCGCACGGAAGCGGAGAACGAGGCCGCGATCGCGCGCCAGCAGGCCGGCGCGGCCCAGCTGCTCGGCCTCGAAACATCCCGGGTGTTCCCGGTATCGGCCCAGAAGGGCCTGGTCGGGCGCGTCAACCAGGACATGGCGCTGTTCGAGAAGAGCCGCATCGGGCTGCTGGAATCGGCCCTGTTCAACGAACTCATTCCGGCGCGCCAGGACATCCTGCGCCGCCAGCTGCGCGAAGACATGGACGCCATCACGGCCGGCCAGCAGGCGCTGCTGGGGGCGCGCATCCGCGACCTGGTCGAGCAGCTGCAGGAGCTGCAAAGCCTGCGCGGCAAGAACCAGGGCGTGATCGCCCACATGATGCGCCGCGTCGAGATGGAGAAAAAGGAATTCGACGCCAGCCTGTTCAAGCTGCAGGGCACGCGCGCCGTGTTCGCGACCCTGTCGACGGAGCTGTACAGCAGCATCGGCATGGACGTGCTGCAGGAGCAGGTCGATGCGGTGCGCTCCGCGATGGAAGGCGTGCTGTTCGCCACCGGCATGCGCGCGCCGGTACGGACCTTCTTCGACGAGGCGCGCGCCAGGCTGGACGCCTCCACCGCCAAGATCGGCGAGATCGGCGCGATGATGGAGACCATGTACCGCCGCTTCTCGGCCGAACACGGCCTGGCGCTGGCGATGCCGATGCCCCTGTCGCTGGCGCGCTACCGCAGCGAAGTCGACGCCGTCGAAGCGATCTGGCAGAAGCAGTCCGGCACCGCGACCCTGCTGATCACCAGCCGCGGCACGATGCTGGAGCGCTTCGTCGACACCATCGCCGCGCGCGTCAAACACACGTTCCGCGCCGCGAATGCCGATGTCGAGGCCTGGCTGAAGGTGATCATGGCGCCGCTGGAAGCGCAGATCCGCCAGCACCGCGAACAGCTGCGGCACCGGCAATCGTCGATCCAGCGCATCCACGACGCCACCGAAAGCCTGGAACAGAAGATCGCCGCCTTCGAATCGGCCCAGCAGGCACTCGAGCAGGTCAAGACGAAATTGTCCGCACTGACGGGCGCGGTGACGCAGGTGCTGGAGGCTTCGCAGGACGCGGCGCCGGCATCGGCATCGCAGGTTTTGGAAATAGCATGAAACGATTGACCGAATTTGATTTGAGCGCGCTGGAAGACCCCGGCTTTTCACGCGCCGTGATCGACTGGCAGCGCCAGCACGGCCGCCACGCCCTGCCCTGGCAGAACACGCGCGACGCCTACCGCATCTGGCTGTCCGAGATCATGCTGCAGCAGACCCAGGTGGCCGCGGTGCTGGGCTATTACGCGCGTTTCCTGGAGCGCTTCCCGACCGTGCAGGCGCTGGCCGACGCCCCCGTCGACGAGGTGATGGCGTATTGGGCGGGCCTGGGCTACTACACCCGGGCGCGCAACCTGCACGCCTGCGCGCGCCGCGTGGTCGCCGAGTATGGCGGCGTGTTCCCGTCCGATCCGGCGCTGCTGGCCGACCTGCCCGGCATCGGGCGCTCGACCGCCGCCGCCATCTCCGCGTTTTCCAGCGGTACGCGGGCCGCGATCCTGGACGGGAACGTCAAGCGCGTGTTCGCGCGCGTGTTCGGCATCGACCAGTATCCCGGCCTGAAGCCGGTCGAAGACGCCTTGTGGCGCCGTGCCGAGGCGCTGCTGCCCGAAGGTGGCGAGGGGATCGAATCCTATACCCAGGGCCTGATGGACCTGGGCGCGACCCTGTGCACGCGCTCGAAACCCGACTGCGGCCGCTGTCCGCTGCAGGATCGCTGCGTGGCCCACGCCCTGAGGCGCACCGCCGAACTGCCGGTGCGCAAACCGAAAAAGGCGACGCCGGAAAAGCGCGCGCAGATGCTGGTCGTGATCGACCGCGGCCAGGTGCTGCTCGAGCAGCGGCCCGGCACCGGGATCTGGGGCGGCCTGCTGTCGCTGCCGGAAGTCGACGGGCATGTGGCGCTGGATGAGGACGAAGAACTCGACCGGGGCGCGGCGTCGGAGGCGGCCGCCAGGTTCGGCATGGTCGACGAGACGGAAACGCTGCTGCCGCTGGAACACGGCTTCACGCACTACAAGCTGCACATCCACCCCTACCGGATCGGGCTGGCGTCGCGCGCCGAGCTCCCTGCTAGCCACGTGTGGTGGGACCTGGCCCGAATCGAAGAAGCCGCACTGCCGGCACCCATCAAGAAACTGCTGGGCCAGCTCGGCCAGCCCTCCCTGTTCGGCTGAACAAATTCGGGGTCAGAGCACTTTTCTGGGCAACGTCCTGCTGCCATCTTTTTAGGCAGATTGCGCAAGCCCACCACGAGAGCCGCCAGCTTGGCCCTGATGGTGTTGAGCGCGAGGAATTGTTCGAAAAAGTGCTCTGACCCCGAATTTGGGCCGAAGAGTGCTCTGACCCCGAATTTTTACAACTCATCCAGAGAGAAAATCCGCTTGTGTTCGCGGATCGCGTAGCGGTCCGTCATGCCCGCGATGTAGTCGGCGATCTTGCGGGCCTGCTTCATGGTGTCGCCGGATGCTACCTGGTAGTCGAAGGGGAGCAGCACCGGGTCCGTCATGAAGGCGTCGAAGAGTTCGCGCACGATGCGGCTGGCTTTCACGCGCATGCGGTTGACCTTGTAGTGGCGGTAGAGGTTGGCGTACAGGAAGCGTTTCAGGGCCGTGGTCTCTTCGCGCATCTTCGGCGAGAAGCGGACCAGGGGCGGTCCGGCGCGCACCTCGTCGATGCTCTTCGGGGCCGCCTCGAGCAGCAGTGCCGCCGAGGTCTCGACCAGGTCGGCCGTCATCGCCGTGATCATCAGGCGGATCGTCTCGTACAGCTCGCGCCGGCCCGGCAGGCCGGGGTACTGCTGCACGACCTGGTGGTGCAGGCGCGCGAACAGTTCCACCTCTTCCATCTGCTTCATGGTCAGCAGGCCGGAGCGCAGGCCGTCGTCGATGTCGTGGTTGTTGTACGCGATCTCGTCGGCCAGGTTGGCCAGCTGGGCTTCCAGGCTGGGCTGGTGCCTGTCGATGAAGCGCTGGCCGAGTTCCCCCAGCTGGCGCGCATTCGTCAGCGAGCAGTGCTTCAGGATGCCTTCGCGCGTTTCGAAGGTCAGGTTCAGGCCGTCGAAGGCGCCGTAGTGCTCCTCGAGGTGGTCGACCACGCGCAGGCTCTGCAGATTGTGCTCGAAGCCGCCATGGTCCTTCATGCATTCGTTCAGCACGTCCTGGCCGACGTGGCCGAAGGGCGTGTGGCCGAGGTCGTGGGCCAGCGAGACCGCTTCGACCAGGTCCTCGTTCAGGCGCAGGCTGCGCGCCAAGGTGCGCGCGATCTGGGCGACTTCGATCGAGTGGGTCAGGCGGGTGCGGAACAGGTCGCCCTCGTGGTTCAGGAAGACCTGGGTCTTGTATTCCAGCCGGCGGAAGGCGGTGGAGTGGATGATGCGGTCGCGGTCGCGCTGGAATTCGCTGCGCGAGCCGGCCGCGGGTTCGGGATGGCGACGCCCACGGGACTTCGACGAGTGCGCCGCATAGGGTGCCAGGTGGGCGTCGAAATCGATCATCCCCGCCCTCTCCCGACAGTCGCGACGTTGGCGTCCAGGGTCGCCAGCAGCTGCTCGCGCGGCGCCCCGGTGATGCTCGGGCTGCCCAGGGGTTTCAGCAGGATGAACTTGATGGCGCCGCCCTCGTTCTTCTTGTCGACTTCCATCAGCTCGATCCAGCGATCGGCGCCCAGGTCCGGCGCTTCGACCGGCAGCCCGGCCGCCTTCACCAGCCGGCGCACGCGCAGGGCTTCGTCGGCGCCCAGCAGGCCAAGGCGGTGCGAGAGGTCGGCCGCCATCACCATGCCGCAGCCGACCGCCTCGCCGTGCAGCCACGCGCCGTAGCCGAGGCCGTTCTCGATCGCGTGGCCGAAGGTGTGGCCGAAGTTCAGCACCGCGCGCAGGCCGCCTTCGCGTTCGTCGCGGCGGACCACGTCGGCCTTGATCTCGCAGGAGCGCAGGATGGCGTGGGCCAGCGCGGCCGGATCGCGCGCGACCAGCTTGCCGATATTCGCCTCGATCCACTCGAAGAAGGACAGGTCGAGGATGGCGCCATGCTTGATCACCTCGGCCAGGCCGGCCGACAGTTCCCTGGCCGGCAGGGTGTCGAGAGTGGCGGTGTCGGCAATCACGGCGCGCGGCTGGTAGAAGGCGCCGATCATGTTCTTGCCGAGCGGGTGGTTGATGCCGGTCTTGCCGCCGACCGAGGAATCGACCTGGGACAGCAGGGTGGTCGGGATCTGCACGAAGGGCACGCCGCGCATATAGCTGGCGGCCGCGTAACCGGTCAGGTCGCCGATCACGCCGCCGCCCAGCGCCACCAGGGTGGTCTTGCGGTCGCATTTGTTGGCCAGCAGGGCGTCGAACACCAGGTTCAGGCTCTGCCAGTTTTTATATTCCTCGCCGTCCGGCAGCACGATGGTGACGATGTCGCGTCCGCTCGCGCGCAGCGGCGCCGCCACCTTTTCCAGGTACAGCGGCGCGATCGTGGTGTTGGTGACGATCGCGACTTTTCCGCCGGCGCCGCTGCTTGTGCCGATATAGCGGGTCAGCAGTTCGCTGTCCTCTAAAAGTCCGCGTCCGATCAGGATCGGATAGCTGCGTTCGCCCAGGTCGACGTTAAGGGTAGTAAAGGCTTGTTCGTTCATGTGTGTGCGTGCCTTGGTCCGCTGGCGCGCCGCATCCAGCGCGGCCAGCTGGTCCAGTATTGTCTGAACCATCGATTGTACGTTAGGCCGGCCGGTGTCGATGACGAGGTCGGCGATCTCGCGGTACAGGGGTTCGCGCTGGGCGGTCAGGTCTTCCAGTTTCTTGCGCGGATCGGCGGTCTGCAGCAGCGGACGGTTCTTGTCGTGCGAGGTGCGCGCCAGGATGCTGTTGACGCTGGCCCGCAGGTAGATCACGGTGCCGCGCTCGGACAGCAGGCGCCGGCTGTCCGGATTCAGCACCGCGCCGCCGCCGGTGGCGAGCACCAGGCCGCTGCCGGCCGTCAGTTCGCGGATCATGTCGGCTTCGCGCCGGCGGAAGCTGGGCTCGCCTTCGATCTCGAAGATCCAGGGCACCGAGGCGCCGGTGCGGGCTTCGATCTCATGGTCCGAATCGACGAAGTGCATGCCCAGCCGGCGCGCCAGCATGCGCCCGATGGTCGTCTTGCCGGCGCCCATCAGGCCGACGAGGAAGATGTTGTTGTTCTTGCAGTGAGGCACTATTCTCGATCGCTCAAAAAGCAAACGGCCAGGATAACCTGGCCGCCGCGTGATTCGTTCAGTTGCTACCGGTTTCAGTGCATTGTATTACGGGCAGGTGAACGTGAGTTTAAAAGGAATGGTCGTTACCGTATTGAACGGCGCCGGCGTGGTGACGGTGACGTTGAACGAGGACTGTACGGTGGTCGTGCAGTTGGTCGGATTCGAGCCCGAAATACTGAAGGTGTGGGTCGAGCCCTGGTTGCCGCCGACCGCGATCCCGCTCGGATCGTCCACGTTGCTGCTGCTATGCGGCGCGATGTTCGGCACGGTGGCCGGCTGGACCGCCGCCGCGTTACCGTTGAGCATGCTCGTGATCGCCACCGTACTGCCTGCCGGCAAGGGGTTGAAGTTCACGTCATTGAACTGCAGCTGGAACACCTTGGTGGCGCTGGCGCTGATCGATCCGAGGTCATTCGGCGTCAGTGCATTGAACGAGACCCTGCTGCCGTTCATGAAGGTGTTGATGGCCGTGCCGCCGCTGAAGAACACCGCGGTCCGCGCAGTCAGGAAGTTGGTGCCGTCGGTGGTGCTGGCGCAGATCGTCGCCAGGCCGGCACGGGTGCTGTCGGGCGTGATGCTGTTGCATGCCGTGGCCGGCACGCCGGGGGTGGCGGTGAACGGCGCCTGGGCGCGCAGCGGCACCGCGCAAGTGCCGTTGGTGGTGTTGCAGCCGCCCTTGTCGGACGTGCCGATGATGCCCAGGTTGGTCTGGAAGACCACCGGGGTACCGTCCGGCACCGGGTTGGAGAAGGCGTCGCCCAGGCTGACCGAGACCGTGGCGGCCGGATTGGTCGGCGAACTCTGGACATTCCAGCCTTCGAAATTGAACTTGTCGGTCGCGATCGAGAACGCGCGCTGCACCGGCTTGCCGGTGGTCACGACGATCGAGTCCGACAGGGTCGAGATATCCGGATTGCCGTTGGCGCCCGTGTTCGGCAAGGTGGCGCGCACCTTGAACGAGGTGGCGGTCGAGCCCGAATTCACGGTGGTCACGACGTTGCCGCTGGCGTCGGTGGTATCGCTGAGCTTGTTGATCGTGACGTCGGCAGTGTCCGGGTAACGCTGGAAGGTGACCTGCTGGCCGGCCAGCGGGTTGCCGAAGGTATCGACCACCTTGAAGGTGAGCAGCGCGGTTTCGGTACGGTTGATGCCGCCCTGCCCCTGGACCACCAGCGACTGGCTGGTCGGCGATGCCGATGCGAACTGCACGGAGGCCGCGCGCGGCGGCGCGATCGTCAGCGACAGCGTGGACTGGGTGGAGATGCCGTCCGCCGACACGGTGATCACATCGCTGGTGCCGCAGCCCTTGTCGCGGTAGACGGTCTTGGCGACGCCGTTGTTGGTCGCCACGGTGGCGGCCAGGGTCGCCTTGCCCTTGTCGGCACAGTCCGACCTGAAGCTCACGTTGACCGGCTGCGCGGTGTAGGCGGCGCCGCCGCTCATCACGCTCACCGACAGGTCGGTCGATTCGTAGGCCTGGATGGAGGCGGAGGAAGCGCTCAGGGCGCCGAAGGACAGCGCGGTGGCGCCGACCGAGAAGTTGGAGTTGCCCGTCACGGCGCTGCCGGCCACGGTGCTGGTGGCGGTGACGGTGCCGGCGCCGCCCGAGGCTGCGCTGGCGGGACGCATGGTGACGCTGGCGACGCCGTTCACGTCGGTCAGCGCGGTGCCCGACGAGGGCGAGAATACCGCCAGGCTATTGTCGGTGGCGAAGGTGACGATCGCGTTCGGCACCGGCTTCTTGTTTGCGTCGAGCACGGTCGCCTTGACCGTCAGCGGGGTCGCGCTCGACAGGGCGTTCGATGCGGCGCCGCCGGCGCCGGTAAAGCCCACGCTCACGCTCGGGCTGGCGGTCACGGTGGTGCCGCCGGTGCCGGTGCCGCCGCTGCCGCTGCCGGTGGAACCGCTGCCGCCGCCGGTCACGGCGCCAGGACTGCCGCCGCCACCGCCGCAGGCGCTCAGTACCAGCGCCATCAGCAGCGCGGTGGCGACGGGCGCGCCGCGGCGCGCGATGTTGGTATTGCTCATGTCTGCCTTCTTCTTGTCGATTGTGTTGACTGGTTCAGTGTGCCGCGTTCTGCAGGTGCTCGGTCACGATCTTCGGGGTGATGAATACCAGCAACTCGGTCTTCGAGGTCGAGCGCGCCGTGGTCTTGAACAGGTAGCCGACCACCGGCAGGTCGCCGAACAGCGGCACCTTGGAGTCGTTCGAGGTCTCGGTCTGCTGGTAGATACCGCCGAGCACCACGGTGCCGCCGTTCTCGACCATCACCTTGGTCTTCACGTGCTGGGTGTTGATGGCGAAGCCGGAGGCGGTGCTCTCGCCTTTCGAATCCTTGTTGACGTCGACTTCCAGCACCACGTTGCCGTCCGGCGTGACCTGCGGCGTCACTTCCAGGCGCAGGTTGGCCTTCTTGAAGGTGACCGAGGTCGCGCCGCTGCTGGTGGCCTGCTGGTACGGCAGCTCGACGCCCTGCTCGATCACGGCCGCCACGTTGTCCTCGGTGACCACGCGCGGGCTGGAGATGATCTTGCCCTTGCCGTCCGCTTCCAGCGCCGACAGCTCCAGGTTCAGGAAGCGGTTGGCCGCCGACGAGAACAGCGAGAAGGCGATGGTCGGCGCATTGACGCCGTTGATCGGCGCCGCCGGCAGGTTGACCAGCTGGGTGTTGTTGTAGGAATCGCTGGTCAGGGCCAGCTGACCGGTGGTCTGGCCGATGCCGTTCAGGTTGCCGCCGACCGCCACGCGCTGGTTGCCGCTGACCTGGTAGCCGGAGTCGCCGCCGCGGATGGTGCGCATGTCGGCGAAGCCCAGCTTGGCGCCGAGGTTGCGCGAGAAGCCGTCGTTGGCCTCGACCAGGCGCGCCTCGACCAGCACCTGCTTGGTCGGGATGTCGACCTTCTGGATCAGCTTGCGCACCTCTTCCAGCCTGGACGCGATGTCGGTCACGAACACCTGGTTGGTGCGCGGATCGATGGTGGCGCTGCCGCGCTTCGACAGCACGCGGTTGCTGGCGCCGGCAGCGCCGCCCCCATCCAGGCCGAACACGGTGCGGAAGGCTTCGGCCTTCTGGTAGTTCAGCTGGAAGATCTCGGAGCGCAGCGGCTCGAGGTCGGCGATCTGGGCCTTCTGCTCGAGCTCCAGCTTTTCCTTGGTCAGCATCTCTTCCTTCGGCGCGATCCACAGCACGTTGCCGTTCTTGCGCATGTCGAGGCCCTTGGCCTGCATGATCACGTCCAGCGCCTGGTCCCACGGCACCTGCTTCAGCTGCAGGGTCAGGCTGCCGCTGACGGAATCGCTGGCGATGATGTTCAGGCCCGAGATGTCGGCCACCGCCTGCAGGGCGGCGCGCACTTCGACGTTCTGGAAGTTGAACGAGATCTTCTCGCCCTTGTAGCCCTGCGCTCCCTGGGCCAGGCGGTTCGGGTCTTCCTTGACCGGCTTGACGTCGATGACCAGCTGGGTGTCGCTCTGGTACACGCTCTGTTCCCAGTTGCCCTGGGCGTCGATCGTCATGCGCACGTTCTCGCCTTGCGGCGTGGTGGTGATCTTCGTGACCGGGGTGCCGAAATCGGTCACGTCGAGGCGGCGGCGCAGCGTGGCCGGCAGGCCGGTGCGCAGGAAGTCGACCGTGATCTGGTTGCCGGCCTGGCGCACGTCCACCGGCACCTGGCTGTTCGGCAGGTCGACCACGATGCGGCCTTCGCCATTGGCGCCGCGGCGGAAATCGAGGTCGCGCAGGTTCTGGCGCACCGCCGCCGGGGCCGCCGGATGGGCCGGCAGGCCGGCCGCGTTGACCGCCTGCGCCACGCCGCCCGAGCCTTCGACGGTCAGGATCACCGACTTGCCGTAGATCGCGGCGGCATAGCTCAGCGGACGCTTCAGGTTCAGCACCAGGCGGGTGCGCTCACCGGCCTGCACCACGTTCACGCCGCGCACGTCGCCCAGGTTGATGTCCTGGGCGCTCCTGCCGGTGGCGTTGGCGGTAGAGCCGAAATCGAGCGCGATGCGCGCCGGGTTGGTGATCGAAAAGCCGATCGGCAACCTGGCCGGGGCCTCCTTCATCGCCACGTTGATGACGACGTTATTGCCTTGCTGGTTGGCGCTGATCGATTCGATCGCGTTGTCCTGTGCGAAGACGCTGCCGGCGCCGAAGGCCAGCACCAGGCCGAGGGCGATGCTTCCAAGTCGGGTCATTTATGATTCTCCTTGCTTTGCAGCTCAAGCTTCGCGATGCGCTCGACCCACTCGCCGGCAGCGTCCTGCACCACTTCACGGATATTGATGGCGTCGTCGCCCACGCGGGTGACGATGCCGAAATTCTGGCCGATGCGCTGGCCGGCGCGGACCTGGTAGACCGCGCGGTCGACCTGCAGCAGCGCATAGTTCGCGCCGCCCTTCTGCATCGTGCCCACCATGCGCATGGTGTCGAGCGGGAAGTTCTCGAGCAGTTCGCGCGGGCGCTTCAGGTCGGGCTTGTTCGGGTCCGGCGACGTCTCCGCCGCCTTGGCCAGCTGGTTCAGCAGCTTGTTCGGATTGAAGGGATCCACCGCTTCCCTGTCGCCGTAGGCGAAGGGGATGAAATCCTTCGGTTCGGCCAGCGGCTTCACGGCCGGCCGGGTGTCGTGCTTGACCTGGTCCATCCAGTCGCGCACTTCCTTGACGTCGCTGTCGCCGCAGCCGGCCAGCAGCAGCGCCGCAGCCGCCAGGGCGCCGGCCCGCTTCATCATGTACCCGCTCACGCCTTGGCCTCCTTCTTCTTTTTCTTCCTGGCCTTCGATTGCGCGTCCAGCTCGTCCTGGTCGAGGTAGCGGAAGGTCTTGGCGATGGCGTCGAGCGACAGCATGCCGTCCTTGCCGGTGCTGAGCGCCAGGTTGTTCAGGGTGACGATGCGCGGCATCTTCGCCACGTCGGCGGCGAATTCGCCGATGTCGTGGTAGCTGCCGGTAACCTTGATGTCGATCGGCTGCTCGGCATAGTAATCCTTCACCACCGCCTGGCCCGGCCGGAACAGCTCGAACTGCAGGCCGCGGCCGAGGCCCGCCTGGTTGATGTCCGACAGCAGGGCCGCCATCTCGGCCTTGCTCGGCAACTGCTTCTCGAGGCGTTCAACGTAGCGGTTGACCTGCTGCTGCTGGGCTTCGAGCGCGTCCAGGTTGATCGCCTGCGCCATCTTGGCCTTGTAGGCGTCGCGCAGGGTCTGCTCCTGCGCGGCCAGGGCCTGCTGCTCCTCGAACTGGCCGCTCCAGTAGAAGAAGTAGCCGAGGCCGATCGCGGCGGCCATCACGCCGGCCGCGCACAGCAGGCGCGGCGCCAGCGGCCACAGGCCGGGATGGCGGCCCTGCAGGCCTTCGAACTGGGAGGCGATGTCGGCACCCAGCTGTTTCAGATCGATGTTCATTTTTTCGGTCCCGGCTTCGCGTTCTCTTTGGCGATCTCTTCTTTTTCACGCACGCGCTTGATCGACACGTTCAGCGTGAATTCGACGACCTTGCGTCCGGTCTTGCTCTGGGCCAGGGTGGCGGCGCGCACCTCGGCCAGTTCCGGGCGCTCCAGCCACGGCGAATTGCCCGACAGGTTGCGCAGCAGTTCGGCGACCCGTTCCTGCGACTGCGCCACGCCCGTCAGCAGCACCTTCTGGCCATCCTGCTTGAAGCTCTTCAGGTAGACCCCTTCCGGCGTCTGGCGCACCAGTTCGTCGAGCAGGTAGACCGGCTGGTTGCGGTCGCCCTGCAGGTCTTCGACCGCCTGCTGGCGCGCCTTCAGCGCCTCGATCTCGGACTTCAGGTTGGCGATCTTCTTGATCTTGACGTCGAGTTCCGCGTTGGCCTGCTTGAGCACCTCGTTGCGCTGGTTCTGCGTGGCGATGACGCTGGCGTTATAGCCGCCCACCATCAGCACCAGGGCCCCGCCGAGCACGCCGCCGAGGGCCAGCAGCGCGGCAAACGCCGCCTGCTTCTGCTTGCGTTTCGCTTCCCGGTGGGGAAGCAGGTTAATCCGGATCATCAGCCAAACCTCCGCAGTGCCAGGCCGCAGGCGACCAGGTAGGCCGGCGCTTCGTGACGCAGCTGCTGTTCGCGCACCGAGGGCGCCAGCTGCATGCCCTTGAACGGCGAGATCACGCTGCAGCTGATCCGGGTGCGGCTGGCGATGATGTCGGGCAGGCCGGCCACCTGTGCGCAGCCGCCGGCCAGGTAGATCTGGTCGATGCGGGTGTACGGGGTCGAGGTGAAGAAGAACTGGATCGCGCGCGTGATTTCCAGCGCGGCGTTTTCCAGGAAGGGCGTCAGCAGGTCGGCGCCGTAGTTATCCGGCAGGTCGCCGGCCTTCTTGCGCGCTTCCGCCTCCTCGAAGGACAGGCCGTAGGCGCGCACGATGTCCTGGGTCAGCTGGATGCCGCCGAAGGGCTGTTCGCGTTCGTAGATGGTCTCGCCGTTCTGCAGCACCGAGATATGGGTGGCCTGGGCGCCGATCTGGAACAGGGCCACGATCTGCCCCTCCCTGGCGCCGCCCTCCTCTTCGATCGCGCGCTGGGCCGCCGAACGCGCCGCATACGATTCGATGTCCATCACGGTGGCGGTGAGGCCGGCCGCCTCGGCGATCGCGACCCGGTCCTCGACCTTCTCGCGGCGCGCCGCCGCCAGCATCACTTCCATGTCTTCCGGCGAGTTCGGCGCCGCGCCGATGACGTCGAAGTCCAGGCTGACCTCGTCCAATGCAAACGGGATATACTGGCTGGCCTCGGACTCCACCTGCACTTCGAGCTGGTCTTCGGCCAGGCCCGCGGGCAGGATGATTTTCTTGGTGATGACGGCGGCCGGCGGCATGCCGAGCGCGACATGCCTGACCCTGCTGCCGCTCTTCTTCCAGACGCGCAGCACCGCTTCCGATACGGCTTCGATATTCTCGATGTTACCGTCGACCACGGTACCGCGCGGCAACGGCTCGGAAGCATAGCGCTCCAGCCGCAGCGCACCCTTGCCGGCGTCCGCCAGCTCCACCAGTCGCACGCCGGACGTACTGATGTCGATCCCGATCAAGGGCGGGTTGGACTGTCCGAACAAGGAACCTAGACTGATCACGAGCGTTGCTCCCTCTTTGCTTCTTTGCGTTCCTGAAGAACGGCTATTGAACGCCCGCGTTGGGGAATTATTTGTTTAGAAAAACCAGCGACTTAGTGCGCCTTATTTATGTGCATACTGAAGGCACTGTGTTAAATCGTAGCAATAAGGATGACCTCAGACAAGATATTTCTACATGGGAACACTTTGGTCCGAAGCAGGAAAACGACAGTTGGTTTTTCCCTGTCGTAGATCAATATTGTCACCGTTTACACACCTGTTATCGACTTGACCAGCAGTGTTTCGATATCGCCCCTGCCTTATAATGAATCTGATCAACACAGCGAACCATTCATGCGCATGAAAGCATCTCCGAACGGGGCGCCGCCCCCGCCCTCCCCGCCGCCTTCCAGCAAGCACAGCCCGAAGCGTATCGTCCTGACCCTGCTGGCGGCCCTGTCCGGCCTGGCGGTGTGCGGCGTGCTGGTGGTCGTGTTCGCGCTGGCGATGGCCTACCCCAACCTGCCCGCCCTCGATACCCTGACCGACTACCGGCCGAAGATGCCATTAAGGATCTTCACCGCCGATAACGTCCTGATCGGCGAATTCGGCGAGGAGCGCCGCACCCTGGTGCACTTCAAGGACATCCCGGACGTGATGAAGAAGGCCGTGCTGGCGATCGAGGACGACCGCTTCTACGAGCACGGCGGCGTCGACTACTGGGGCATCCTGCGCGCGGCCCTGCACAACGCCACCGGCGGCGCGCGCCAGGGCGCCTCGACCATCACCCAGCAGGTGGCGCGCAACTTCTTCCTGTCGTCGGAACAGACCCTGAAGCGCAAGGCTTATGAGGCCCTGCTGGCCTGGAAGATCGAGAAGAACCTGAGCAAGGACCAGATCCTCGAGGTCTACATGAACCAGATCTACCTGGGCCAGCGCGCCTTCGGCTTCTCGTCGGCGGCCCAGATCTACTTCGGCAAGGACCTGAAGGACATTACGGTGGCCGAAGCGGCCATGCTGGCCGGCCTGCCGAAGGCGCCCTCGGCCTACAACCCGGTGGTGAATCCGAAGCGCGCGCGCCTGCGCCAGCAGTACATCCTGCAGCGCATGCACAACCTCGGCTACATCACCGATGCGCAGTACGAGACCGCGAAAAACGAGGAACTGAAGATCAAGACCGACAGCACGGCCTTCGGCGTGCACGCCGAGTACGTGGCCGAGATGGCGCGCCAGCTGGTCTACGAGCAGTTCAAGGAAGACACCTATACGCGCGGCCTGAACGTGTTCACCACCATCACCAAGGCCGACCAGGACGCCGCCTACCTGGCGCTGCGCCGCGGCGTGATGGACTACGAGCGCCGCCACCCCTACCGCGGCCCGGAAAAATACATCGAGATCCCTTCAACCAAGGCCGAGGCCGATGAAGCCATCGAGGCCGAGCTGGCCGAGCATCCCGATTCCGACGACATCCTCGCCGCCATCGTGCAGCAGGCCTCACCCACCCAGGTGACGGCGGTGCTGGCCTCCGGCGAAGAGATCAGGATCACCGGACCCGGCCTGGCCTTCGCGCGCGAATGGCTGTCGCCGAAAGCGGCCGAGACCCGCCGCCTGCGCCGCGGCGCCGTGATCCGCGTGACCCAGGACGGCGGCTCGGCCTGGAGCATCACCCAGATGCCGCAGGTGGAATCGGCCTTCGTGGCGGTGAGCCCGGACGACGGCGCGATCCGCGCCCTGATCGGCGGCTTCGACTTCAACCGCAGCAAGTTCAACCACGTCACGCAGGCCTGGCGCCAGCCGGGTTCCTCGTTCAAGCCCTTCATCTATTCGGCCTCGCTGGAGCGCGGCTTCTCGCCGGCGACCCTGATCAACGACGCTCCGATTTCCTTCGATGCCGGCTCGACCGGCGGCCAGGCCTGGGAGCCGAAGAACTACGACGGCAAGTACGAGGGCCCGATGACGATGCGGCGCGGCCTGATGAAGTCGAAGAACATGATCTCGATCCGCATCCTGAACAAGATCGGCGCCCGCTACGGCCAGGAATACGCGACCCGCTTCGGCTTCGACGCCGACAAGAACCCGCCCTACCTGACCCTGGCGCTGGGTGCGGGCGCCACCACGCCGCTGCAGATGGCGGGCGCGTATTCCGTGTTCGCGAACGGCGGCTTCCGCGTGATGCCCTACATTATTTCGAAGGTGACGGACGCGGACGGCAAGGTGCTGTCGGAAGCGCGTCCGGAACGCGCCGGCGTCGACGCCAACCGCGTGATCGACGAACGCAATGCCTACCTGATGGACAGCATGCTGCGCGACGTGGCCCGCTTCGGCACCGCCGCCAAGGCCCAGCAGATGCTGAAACGCCCCGACCTGGCGGGCAAGACCGGCACCACCAACGACTCGATCGACGCCTGGTTCGCCGGCTACCAGCCGCACCTGGTGGGCATCGCCTGGATGGGCTACGACCAGCCGCGCAACCTGGGCAACCGCGAAACCGGCGGCGGCCTGGCGCTGCCGATCTGGATCGGCTTCATGCAGAAGGCGCTGAAGGACGTGCCGGTGGCGGAGCGCCAGGTGCCGGCCGGCCTGGTGCAATATGGCGACGAGTACTATTACGTGGAAAACCCGCCGGGTACCGGCGTGCAGTCGCTGGACGTCGGCGCGCAGCCGCCGGCGGACCAGCAGAAGACCCGCGACGCGGTGAGGAACGAGCTGTTCTGAGGACTGGTCTACGGTGCACGTATTGTTGCAAAAACTATGTAATCATGATGGTTTAGGAACAATGCGGCACCCTCTGCGCAAGACATTGTCATGAGCACCCAGAACACTTCCAGCACCGCATTCATCTCGACCGGCATCCCGGGTCTCGACAACGTCCTCGGCGGCGGCCTCACCAGGGACAGGCTCTACCTGGTCGAAGGCGATCCCGGCGCCGGCAAGACGACACTCGCGCTGCAATTCCTGGCGGAAGGCGCGGCGCGCGGCGAGACCGTGCTGTACATCACCCTGGCCGAGACCGAAGTCGAATTGCGCGCGGTCGCCGAGACGCACGGCATGTCGCTGGACGGCATCTCCGTCCAGGAAGTGATACCGGATGAAAGCCTGCTCGACCCCAGCGAGCAGTACACGGTGATGGATCCGTCCGAAGTCGAGCTGGGCGAAACCAACAACATGATCATCAGGCTGGTCGAGAAGCTCAATCCGAGCAGGGTCGTGCTCGATTCGCTGTCCGAGCTGCAGCTCCTGTCGGGCACTCCCTTGCGCTACCGGCGCCATGTGCTGGCGCTCAAGCAGTACTTCTCGAAGCGTTCCTGCACCGCCCTGCTACTCGACGACAAGACCTCGCTCAAGGGCGACCAGCAGGTGCGCAGTATCGCCCATTGCGTTATCTCGCTGCAGCACACCGATTCCGAGTACGGCGCCGAACGGCGCCTGGTGCGGGTCCTGAAATACCGCGGGGTCGCCTTCCGGCGCGGCCCGCACGACTATTCGATCGTCACCGGCGGCCTGGTGGTCTACCCGCGCATCGTCGCCGCCGAGTCGCGCGAGATCGGCCGGCGCGCCCAGCTCGGCAGCGGCCTTGCCAAGCTGGACCAGCTGCTGGGCGGCGGGATCGAGGAAGGATCGAGCACCCTCGTGTCGGGGCCGCCGGGCACCGGCAAGTCCAGCGTCGCCATCCAGTTCGTGAAGGCGGTGACCGACCGCGGCCAGCGCGCCGCCATGTTCCTGTTCGAGGAATCCTTCAATACCCTGCTGAACCGCAGCGAAGGCATCGGCCTCGACCTGCACACGCCTTTCGAATCCGGCCTGCTGAACGTCCACCAGATCGATCCGGCAGAGATGTCGCCCGGCGAATTCACCCATGCCGTATGCGGCGCGGCGGACCAGGGCGCCAGGGTGATCGTGATCGACAGCCTGAACGGCTACATGAACGCCATGCCGGAAGCCGGTTTCCTGTCGACCCATTTGCACGAAGTGCTGACCTACCTGGGGCAGCGCGGGGTGGCGACCTTCCTGGTCGGTGTCCAGCAGGGCATCGTCGGCAGCAGCATGTCGACCGGAATGGATGTCAGCTACATGGCGGACAATGTCCTGATCCTGCGTTATTTCGAAGCCCAGGGCGCCGTCCAGAAGGCGATCTCCGTGTTCAAGAAGCGCGGYAGCGCGCACGAGACCACGCTTCGGCAGTTCGACATCACCCAAAACGGCATCGTCGTCGGCGCCGTGCTCAGGAATTTCCAGGGTGTCCTGACGGGCGTACCGACCATCCTGGACCCGGACGGCGGACGGCACGATCCCGCTTCTGCGAACTGATGCAGGCCAACGATCTCGAAGAGCGCATCCTGATCCATGCACCGGTGGGCAAGGACGCGCGCCTGATCGAGGAGCTGTTCGGGCGCGCCGGCATCGCCTGCGGCGTGTGCGCCCAGCCTGGCCAGCTGATCGACGAACTCGGGCGCGGCGCCGGTGCGGTGCTGGTCGGCGACGAAGCGGTCACGCCGGACTTCGTGCGCGTCCTCAGGCACTTCATCGACCACCAACCGGACTGGTCCGACCTGCCGGTCCTGATCATGAGCCGGCGCGGCGCCGCGGCGCCCGGCCCGCAGCACCGCTACCTGGAACTGGGCAATGTCTCGCTGCTGGAGCGTCCGGCGCAGGGCGTGACCCTGGTGAGCGCCGCGCAGTCGGCCCTGCGCGCCCGCCGCAGGCAGTATGCGATGCGCGAAGTCGACCAGCGCAAGGACGAGTTCCTGGCCATGCTGGGGCATGAGCTGCGCAATCCGCTGGCGCCAATCCGCGCGGCCTCCGACCTGCTCCGCATCCCCGACCTCGACCGCGAAAAGATCCGCCAGACCAGCGAGATCATTGCGCGCCAGGTGAAGCACATGACGGGCCTGATCGACGACCTGCTCGACCTGTCGCGGGTATCGCGCGGCCTGGTCACGCTCGACGAAACCCTGCTGGACGCCAGGCAGATCGTCACCGCCGCCGTCGAGCAGGTGCGCCCGCTGATCGAGAGCCGGCGGCACCGCGTCTCGATCCAGTTGCCGCGCGACACCGCCTTCGTGCACGGCGACCAGAAGCGCCTGGTGCAGGTGGTCGCGAATATCCTGAACAACGCCGCGAAATACACGCCCGAGGGCGGCGAGATCGCGGTGGCGCTGCACGCCACTAGCGACAGCGTTGACTATACCGTCACCGACAACGGCATCGGCATCGCCCCCGAGATGCTCGACCGGGTGTTCGACCTGTTCGCACAGGCTGAACGCAGCTCCGACCGTTCCCAGGGCGGGCTCGGCATCGGCCTGGCGCTGGTCCGGAACCTGGTGGCGCGTCATGGCGGCAGGGTCTCGGCGTTCAGCGAGGGCGCCGGCAAGGGCAGCCGCTTCACGGTCAGCCTGCCGCGGGTCGAGACGCCCGGCGCCGGCGCCGCCCCTGCGCAGCACGGCGAGGCGCCGAGCGACACCCATGGACTGCGCCTGCTGGTCGTCGACGATAACGACGATGCCGGCCAGATGCTCGGCCTGTTCCTGGAAACCGCCGGCTACCGGGTCGTGGTCGTGCAGAGCGCCCACGCGGCACTGGCATCCGCCGCCGCGGAGCCCTTCGACGCCTGCCTGCTCGACATCGGCTTGCCGGACATGGACGGCAACGAGCTGGCGCAGCGCCTGCGCCAATTGCCACGGATGGCGCAGGCGACCCTGATCGCCATCACCGGCTATGGACAGGATGCAGACCGCGCCAGGACCAGCGCCGCCGGCTTCGACCACCATTTCGTCAAGCCGGTGGACATGGAAGCCCTGCTGGGCGTCCTCAGCGCAATTTGACCGGCGCCCCGCCCTGCTGGGTGGCGTAGTCGGACAGCGAGGTGAACAGCTCGCTGTCGTCGCGGGTATTGCGCCATTCGTCGCCGACGCGCTTGTAGTGGAAGCCGCCGGCACGCGCTGCCACCCACATCTCCTGCAGCGGGGCCTGGCTGTTGACGATGATTTTCGAACCGTTGTCGACGAATTCGATCTCAAGCACATTGCCGCTGCGCTTGCATTCGACGTCAACGACGTCCTGCTCGAACAGGCGATCGAAGGCCAGTTCGATCTCGTTCAGGGTGGACTCGGCGAGGTCCAAAAATTCGGTTTCGGTCATGCTACACTCCAAGGTCTGCTAATCAAACCGTGATTCTAATCGTGAAGTCCCCATTTGCGCTCCCGGCCTTTGCTGTGGCCACGCTGGTCCTGCTGTCCGCCTGCGGCCAGCCCGGCCCGCTCTACATGCCCAAGCCGCCGGCCCGCCCCGCCGCTCCGGCCCCGGCCGCCGTGGTTCCGGCCACCACCGCCACGCCGCCGGCGCCGGCCGCCGGCACGACCACGCCGAGCGCGGGATCGAACGCCAACAATACCCAAGCCACCAACCCGCCCACCCCGGCCAGCCAACAGTAACCATGTCGCACTTCTCGTTCCAAGACGGCGTCCTGCACGCCGAAAGCGTCCCCCTGTCCGCCATCGCCCAAGGCTTCGGCACCCCGACCTACGTGTATTCGAAGGCCCAGCTGCTGCAGAACTTCCGCGGCTATGCGGCGCCGGCCAAGGGCCGCGATGCCCTGGTCTGCTATGCGATGAAGGCGAATTCGAACCTGGCCATCCTCGACATCCTGGCGCGCGAAGGCGCCGGCTTCGACATCGTCTCCGGCGGCGAACTACTGCGCGTGATCGCGGCCGGCGGCGATCCCGGCAAGGTGATCTTCTCGGGCGTGGGCAAGACCGTGGCCGAGATCGAGCTGGCGCTCGACCAGGGCATCCTGTGCTTCAACGTCGAATCGATCCCCGAACTGCACCGCATCAACGAGGTGGCGGGCCGCCGCGGCAAGCGCGCGCCGGTGTCGCTGCGCGTGAACCCGAACGTCGATCCCAAGACCCACCCCTACATCGCCACCGGCCTGAAGGCCAGCAAGTTCGGCGTGGCCTTCTCGGACGCGCTCGACACCTACCGTACCGCAGCGTCCCTGCCGCACCTGGAAGTGGTCGGCATCGACTGCCACATCGGTTCGCAGCTGCTGGATGACGCACCGCTGCTGGAAGCGCTGGACAAGCTGATCGAGCTGATCGACACCCTGGCCGGTGAAGGCATCCACTTGCACCACCTGGACGTCGGCGGCGGCCTCGGTATCGACTACGGCACCGGCGACAACGCCCCGGTGGCGATCGGCGATTACGTGTCGCGCGTGTTCGCGCGCGTGGACGCCTGGCGCGCCGAGAAGTACGAGGGCAAGCCGATCAAGGTGATCTTCGAACCGGGCCGCTCGATCGTCGGCAATACCGGCGTGCTGCTGATGTCGGTGGAATTCCTGAAGCCGGGCGAGGAAAAGAACTTCTGCGTGATCGACGCCGCCATGAACGACATGGCCCGTCCGGCCCTGTACCAGGCCTGGATGGACGTCAAGCCGGTGGTCCCGCGCGCAGGCGGCACCGTGAAGTACGACCTGGTCGGCCCGGTTTGCGAATCGGGCGACTGGCTGGCGCGCGACCGCGACCTGGCGGTCGAGCCGGGCGACGTGCTGGCGATGATGGCGGCCGGCGCCTACGGCTTCACGATGGCCTCGAACTACAACACCCGCGGCCGCGCGGCCGAGGTGCTGGTCGACGGCGACCAGGTCCATTTGATCCGCCGCCGCGAGACGCCGGAAGAGCTGTTTGCGCTGGAAACCATCGTCAAATAAGAGCGCCTGACAAAACCTTCAGGGCAAGGCGCATCGCCGCAGCGGCGGACCGCGAAGACAGTACGCTAGTACGGCGAGACGATGCAACGCTGCCATGGAGGATTTGTCAGGTGCTCTCGGCGCAGCGCAGCAGGCGCCGGACGCAGTCCCCCACCGCCGCCCTCAGCTCTGGAGGGTGACGGATCTCGAACTCGAAGGGCATGCTGGCCAGCTGGCGCGCGAACCAGTCCAGTTCGTCGGACTGGGCGCGCACCACCACGCCGCCGGCCGTTTCCTCCAATACCCCCGCTTCGGCAAACAGGTGGGCCCGCACCGAGGCCAGGTCGGCCTTCAAAAGCACTTCAATGGAAAAGGCGCGCGGCAGGGTCGCGATGGAACGCACGACGTGGGCCATCGGATCGAAGCCGGGCGGCCGCTCGAAATCTTCCTCCAGCGGCTCCACGCCCGCGACCCGGTCCAGCCTGAAGGTGCGCAACTCCTGCCGCAGATGGCACATGCCGGCCGCGTACCAGCGCCCGTGGCGCAGCGCCACGCCATAGGGATCGAAGCGGCGCACGGACTCGTTGCCGTGCTGGTCGCGGTAGCGCAGCAGCACCCGGCGGCAAGCCTGGGCCGCACCGGTCAGCAGCACCAGCGGCTGGTTGTTGGCCGGCGCCAGCGCGCGCGCCGCATCGAGCTTGACGGTTTCGTCGACGGCGCGCACGCGGCGCCTGAGCTGGTCGGGCATGATGCGCTCCAGCTTGGCCTGGGCGCTGGCCACCGCCGGCGCCGCCTCGGCCAGCCCGAGTCCGCGCGCGGCGAGCAGGCCGAGCGAGAGCGCCAGGGTTTCGTCCTCGGTGAACATCATCGGCGGCAGCTTGAAGCCGGGCATCAGCGCATAGCCGCCCGCCCGTCCGCGCTCGGCCGTGATGGGGATGCCGATGTCTTCCAGCTTGCCGACGTAGCGGCGCAGGGTGCGGCGGTCCACGCCCAGGCGCGGCGCCAATTCGGCGCCGCTCATGCGGCCATGGGTCTGCAGCAGTTCGAGCAAGGCGAGAACGCGGGTGGTCGGATGGTACATAGGACCGATTATGACCTATATACCGCTTACGCTGACATTTTGACCATGGAGGCGAACATGAACGGCAGCGGCACGCTCTGGCTGTATTTTGTCCTTGTATTCGGCATCATCGCCCTGCCCGGGCTCGATATGGCCTATGTGCTGGCCAATGCCCTGACCGGCGGGCGCGGCGCAGGCCTGGCCGCGGTGGGCGGCATCGTCGCGGGCGGCGTCTGCCATATCGCGATGGGCGCGCTCGGCGTGGCCGCCATCGTGCGGCTGTGGCCCGCGCTGTTCAATGTGCTGCTGGTGGCCGGCGCGGCCTATATCGCCTGGATCGGCTGGAACCTGGCGCGCGCCGGCGCCACCACGCTCGAGGTGCGCGCCGACGCCCCCGCGCAGCCGGCGTCGTCCGTGTTCCTGAAGGGGATGGCGACCTGCCTGCTGAACCCGAAGGCCTATGTGTTCATGCTGGCGATCTTCCCGCAATTCCTGAAGCCGGCCCAGGGACCGATCTGGGCCCAGGCCACCTCGCTGGGTCTGATCACGGCCGGCACCCAGGCCGGCGTCTACGGCGGCGTCGCCCTGCTGGCGCAAAGGGCCGGCGGCTCGCTCGGCGCCAGCGGGCTGGCCACGCGCGCGGTCGGCATGCTGCTGGTCGGCACCGGCATCGTCACCGTCGTGCAAGGGTGGCAGGCATGAGCCGCCGTATCCTTTCCGGCGCGGCGCTGGCCTGCGCGCTGAGCTCGTCCGCCGCCATGGCCGCCCAGGATTGCTGCCCGATCGTCGAGCTGCGCCAGTACACGATGTACCCGGGCAAGCGCGACGAACTCATCTCCCTGTTCGAGGACCGCTTCATCGAAAGCCAGGAAGCCACCGGCATGCGCATCGCCGCCACCTTCCGCGACCTCGCCGACCCCGACCGTTTCGTGTGGGTGCGCGGTTTTGCGGACATGCAGAAGCGCCACGACGCCCTTACCGCCTTCTACTACGGTCCCGTATGGCAGGCCAACCGGAACCAGGCCAACGCCACCCTGGCCGATAACGACAACGTGCTGCTGCTGCACCCGGCCTTCGCCGGCAGCGGCTTCGCCCTCGACGGCCTGGCCCGCCCGGCCAGGGGAGACATTGCCGCCAGCCGCCTGGTGGTCGCGACGATCTATTACTTGCGGGAAGACACACTGGCGGAATTCGCCGCCGCGTTCCGGCGCGAGATGGCGCCGCTGCTCGAAGGCCGCGGCGCGCGCATCCTCGCCCAGTATGTGACGGACAGGAGCAGGAATACCTTCGAGCGCCTGCCGGTGCGGGAAAAGGAAAACGTGTTCGTCAGCTTTGCCGCCTTCGACGATGCGGACGCCTACGACAGGCACCTGAAGGCGCTGGCGGCGGACCAGCGCTGGCGCGCCATGCAGGCGGCCGCCGCGGCGCGCATGGAAGGGGCGCCGCAAACCCTGCGCCTCGCGCCGACGCCGCGTTCGCTGGTACGCTAGCGCTCAGTGCCGTCCACCCCAGCCGCCGCGGCCTCCCCAGCCGCGCCCGCCGCCCCAGCCGCCGCGATAGCCGCCGCGGTAGCTGTGCTCGTAAAAGCCGAAACTGAGCGAGAGCGGCGGCCCGACATAGGTCGGGTAGCCGTAGCTGTAGGGGTAATAATAGGGAGAAGCCGCCACCGGCGCCGAGCCGTAGGCATCGTAGGCGGCATAGGGCGGCGGCGCGTAGACGCAGCCCGACAGGCTTGCGGCCGCCAGCGAAAGAATCAGGCGTTTCGCCGCGCCTTTCGTACGGGTGTCCATGTCGACGTCCTCAAGTGCGATCCTTACTGAATTCTAGGTCAGATTGCACGGTTTGCAGCGCCGATTTGTAACTCTTAATCTCTTCCGCGGGAACGGTCTTCCGGCCAGGCCTGGCGTGCACAGGCGGCGGCCTGCTCGTTCCAGCGTCCGTCCAGCACCAGGCAGCGGTCGACCGACGAGCCGGTACGGAAGCGCGACGCGGCCAGCACCAGCACGAGCACCAGTGCCAGCAGCAGGCCGATGACGGAAGGCCCCTTCATCACGTCAGGAACCCACCGATCGCGAGGGAGCGGGACTGCGCGCGCGGTTCCAGCTCCAGACCACGCGCAGGCCGAGCAGCACGGCGACGACCAGGCCCCAGACGATGGGCTGCTCGAAGTTGTGCTTGCCCGCCTTCATCCACCAGTAATGCAGGATCGCCAGCGGCGCGATCAGGTAGATCAGGCGGTGCAACTGGGCCCAGCGCCGGCCGAGGCGCTTGATCATGGCGTTGGTGCTGGTGGCGGCCAGCGGCAGCAGCAGCACGAAGGCGATGAAGCCGACCGTGATGAAGGGGCGCTTGATCACGTCCTTCCACATGGCGCCGAAGTCGAAGCGGTGGTCGGCCCACAGGAAGGTGAGGAAGTGCATCAGCGCATAGAAGAAGGCATACAAGCCCAGCATGCGCCGCAGGCGGATCAGCCAGTTCCAGCCCGTGAAGCGGCGCAGCGGCGTGATCGCCAGGGTGGCGCACAGCAGGTAGAGGGCCCAGTCGCCGGTCCCGTGGGTCACGAACTCGACCGGGTCGACCGGCACCTGCCGAACCGTCAGCCAGACGATGCGCGCGAACGGCAGCAGCGCCAGCACGAACACCACGGCCTTGAGCGCGGCGAGCTGCTTGGGCGTCGGGCCGAGAGACGGCTTTTTGATGGCCGGTCTTTGGGTCGCGTTGGCTGTCATCGTTCCTTGGTCAGAAAAATTTCTTCAAGTCCATCCCACTATACAGGGAAGCCACCTGATCATAGCCGTTGAACATCAGGGTCTTGCGCTTCGGCGCGAAGAAGCCGCCTTCGCCGATGCGGCGCTCGCTGGCCTGGGACCAGCGCGGGTGGTCGACGTTCGGGTTCACGTTCGAATAGAAACCGTATTCCTCGGGCGCCACCGTGTTCCAGGCGGTGCGCGGCTGGTCGCGCACGAAACGGATGCGCACGATCGACTTGGCCGATTTGAAGCCGTATTTCCAGGGCACGATCACGCGCACCGGCGCGCCGTTCTGGTTCGGCAACACCTGGCCATACATGCCCACCGTGAGCAGGGCCAGCGGATGCATGGCTTCGTCCATGCGCAAGCCTTCCACATAGGGCCATTCCAGCACGCGGCTGCCGACGCCGGGCATCTGGCGCTTGTCGGCCAGGGTGGTGAACTCCACGTATTTCGCATTGCCGTTCGGCTCGACCTGCCTGATCAGGTTGGCCAGCGAGTAGCCGACCCAGGGAATCACCATCGACCAGCCTTCGACGCAGCGCAGGCGGTAGATGCGCTCTTCCAGCGGCGCCAGCCTGGTGAGGTGGTCGATGTCGAGGGTGAGCGGCTTCTTGACTTCGCCGTCGATCTGCACCGTCCACGGCCGGGTGCGCAGCGTATGGGCGTTCTGGGCCGGGTCGGATTTATCGGTGCCGAATTCGTAGAAGTTGTTGTAGTGGGTCGCATCCTCGAAGGAGGTCGGCTTTTCGGTGGTCGAGAAGGCGGCGTTGCGGGTGGCGGCCAGCTTGGCGGCGGGAGCGCCCTGCGCAAAGGCTTCGCGGTTGGCGAGCTCCCACAGCGAGGAGCCGACCGCGGCGGTGGCGGCGATCTGCGCGATGAACTTGCGCCGGCCTTCATAGACCTCGCGCGGCGTAATTTCGGAAGGAAACGGCAAGTCGATACCGTTCGGGTTTCGTTTGATCAGCATGGCTGGCTCCACTAAGCATGTCCGGCGCACGACATGCGCCGGACATATCAACCTTACACCATCTGTTCCCGGTTAGCTGTTACCGTAGAGCCTTCTGACAGATTTGTAATCGGACTGTCATTCAAAGCTTGCCGTAGGAGTGCAAGCCCGACAGGAACATGTTCACGCCCAGGAAGGCGAAGGTGGTGACCAGCAGGCCGATCAGGGCCCACCAGGCGGCCGGGCGGCCGCGCAGGCCGGACATCAGGCGCATGTGCAGCCAGGCCGCGTAGTTCAGCCAGACGATCAGGGCCCAGGTCTCCTTCGGGTCCCAGGACCAGTAGCCGCCCCAGGCCTCGGCCGCCCACAGCGCGCCCAGGATGGTCGCCACCGTGAAGAACGCGAAGCCGACCGAGATCGACTTGTACATGACGTCGTCCAGCACCTCGAGCGCAGGCAGGCGGTCGGCCAGGATGCCGTGCGACTTGAGCAGGTAAGCGCAGCCGACCATGGCCGCCAGCGCGAAGGTGCCGTAGCCGATGAAGTTGGCCGGCACGTGGATCTTCATCCACCAGCTCTGCAGGGCCGGCACCAGCGGCTGGATCTCGGCGGCGTCGCGCGCCACCGTGTACCACAGCAGGAAGCCGACCGCGGCCGAGATCACCAGCAGCACGAACGGCCCCAGTTGACGGGTCTTGTAGCGCTGTTCGTAGTACAGGTAGAACAGCGCCGTGATCATCGAGAACAGGATGAAGACTTCGTACAGGTTCGATACCGGGATGTGGCCGACGTCGCTGCCGATCAGGTAGGACTCGTACCAGCGCACCATCATGCCGGTGAAGCCCAGCACCACGGCGGCCCGGCACAGGGTCGAGCCGACGCTGGCGCCGAACGGCGACCTGGCGATCAGGCCGCCCCAGTAGAACACGGTCGAGAACACGAACAGGGCGCTCATCCACAGGATCGCGGACTGGCTCGACAGCATGTACTTGAGGAAGAATTTCTGGTTCGCGGCATCCAGCGAGCCGCCGTACAGCGACACGCCCCACAGCGACAGCACGGCGATCAGCGGGATCAGCCAGCGCACCGGCTTCCAGTGCCAGCCCAGCAGGGCGAAGGTGGGCGCCGCCAGCACCAGGATCGCCTGCTCGTAGACGTCCATGAAGCTGCCGAAACGCTGCAGGGCGAACAGCACTGCCGCCATCAGGCCGGCGCCGTAGAGCCAGTCGATGACGGTCAGGCTCTTGAAGAAGCCCGGCGGCTGCGTATATGCCGCCTGCGAAGGCGTGCTGGGTGGTTGGGTTGCTTGAGACATAGGTCCTCTCTATCTCCGGTGCCAGGCCTAGCTTACGCCGATTTGCTCCGCTTGCGGCAGCCTGTTCTTCAAATCATCGAACTCCCGTTCGAAGTCGAGCGTCTTGCGCTGGGTGCTCATCGCCATCAGCGCATGTGCATCCCCGTCCTGTTCCTTGACCCAGACCCAGATGCGGCGCTCGCGGATGTAGAACATCGCGAAGATGCCCATCACCAGCAGCAAGCAGCCCAGGTAGACCACTTTCTTGCCCGGCGAGCGCGTCACCTGCAGCACCGAAGCCTTCACTTCCGTGAAATCCTCGAGCGAGAGGTAGACCGGTGCGCCGTAGAAGAAACTATCGGACAAGGCGTTCGTGGCCAGTTGCAGGAAGCGGCCGTGGGCCTCGCTGGGCTCGACCGGCGGCTCGCCCGCATGCACGTGCGCAGCCTGCCACAGCTCCCACATCACGCCGTTGAGCATCTTCATGAAGACATTGGCCGCCTTTTCCTGTTCGGCCGGCGGAATCCGTTCGAGGAATTGCGAGACCGCCACATAACCGCCACTGCCGCCCTTGCCGTCGCCGGCGAAGATCGCCAGGGTCTTGGCCGCCGATTCCTCAAGCTGGCGCGCCAGGGCGGGATCGAGCTTTGACTGCGCATCGCGCGACTGCGGCATCGCCCGCTCGGCATAGCGGCGCGCGGCTTCCTCGCGCAGCGCGGGGTCGGCCAGCGCGGCGCGCAGGCGCATCCATTCGCGCACGCTGTGCTGGTCGTCGGCCGGGATGCGCAGGTAGCTGAACTGGTCGCCCGGGTTGTTGCGTACGCCGGCCAGGTAGACCTGGGCGCCTTCGAGCGTCACCGGCTGCATGTAGTTCATGAATTCGCGCGCCTGGCCGGTGCTGTCGCGCAGCTTGTACTGGACGCTCGGGCCGACGTTCCTGAGGTCCTTGTTGTTGGCGTTCTTGGCGGCCGAGCCCGTATGCTGGGACAGGGTGCGCGCGAACTGCTCGTTGAACGACTCGCCCTTCTTGACGTCCCGCGTGTCCTGGCCTTCCTTCGTGTTCTCGACGTTGAAGGCGCGGAAGCCCGACCATTCGATCGTGTAGGCGCCGCCGGCCCGCTGGAGTTCGGCGGGTTTCAATTCGGTCGCGCCGCCGACTTCGCCCTCGATCGCGAACGCCTTATCCGAACTTCCCGTCATCGGGTAGCCGGTCAGTTTCAGCTTGCTGCCGCCATCCTCGATGCCGGACTGGTAGACAGCGACGCCGCGGTAGATCAGCGGCTGGTTGACCTTGATGCTGGCCGGGAAGCTCTTGCCGGTCTCGTGATCGCGGATCACGACTTCGCTGGCGAACAGCCTGGGCATGCCGGTCGAGTAGAAGTCGACGATGAACTTGTTCAGGTGGATCGTGAACGGCAGCTCCTGCACCAGCACGCCGTTCGCCTGCTGCAGGATGGCGGTACTGCTGTTCTGCCCTTCCGGGATCATGGTGTTGCCGCGGAAGCTGGGATTGCCCAGGCCCAGGCGGTGCTGGGGCGGGATCTGCGAAATCAGGCCGGCGCCCATATACGGCGTCTTGCCCATGAACCATTGCTGGAAGCGGATGGGCAGGTCGGAATCGAGCAGGCCGCCCAGCAGGATCACGACGATGGCCGAGTGGGCGAAGATATAGCCGAACTTGTTGCCGGCGCCCTTCTTGGCCGCCACCAGCACGCCGTTCGGCTTGTCGACCAGCTTCACGCGGTAGCCGGCATTGCCGAGGCGCTGGGCGGTCCGGCTGGCCAGCGCCACCGGGCTGCCCGCGGCCGTCCATTCGGTCTTGTGGTGGAAGTTGCGCAGCGATTCCTCGCGCACGCTTTCGCGCCAGCTGCGCATGTCGCGCAGCATCTTGGGCGCATTGCGGGCGATGCACAGGCTGGTCGAGACGATCAGGATCGCCAGCATCGCCAGGAACCACCAGGCGCTGTAGACGGTGTACAGGCCCAGCTTGCGGAAGATCTCGAACCAGAACGGACCGAACTGGTTCACGTAGTCGGGCGAGGCCTGATTCTGCTTCATCACGGTGCCGATGATGGCCGCGATCGCCACCATCACCAGCAGCGTGATCGCGAAGCGCATCGACGATACCAGTTCGACCGCCTCGGCCAGGCCGCGGCGGCGGGTCTTCAGTTCAATTCCGGTGGTACTCATCGCTTCCTAAGATAACACGCGGCCGCAGCCGCGGCCGCCCGTCGCGCTCCCGCGCAGGCGGATTATTTCAGGCCGGCGATATAGTCGGCGACGGCTTTCATTTCCTCGTCCGACATGCGCTTGGCCAGCGTGCCCATCTGCGGGCTGTTGTTGCGGGCGCCGCTCTTGAAGGCCTGCAGCTGGGTGAAGGTGTAGTCCTGGTGCTGGCCGGCCAGGCGCGGATACTGGGCCGGGATGCCCGAACCGGTGGCGCCGTGGCAGCTGGCGCAGGCGGCCACGCCGCGGTCGGCGATGCCGCCGCGATAGATCTTGCGGCCCAGTTCGACGGTGTCCTTGTTTTTCGCCGCGCCCGGCTTGACCTGCTGGGTCGACAGCCAGGCGGCGATATTGGACTTCTCGTCGTCGCTCAGCATCTTGGCGTAGGTGGTCATCACCGGCTGCTGGCGGTTCGGGGTGGTGAAGTCGACCAGCTGCTTGTGGATGTAGGCCGCCGGCTGGGCGGCCAGCTTGGGATTGGCGACGATGGTGGAGTTGCCGCCCGCGCCATGGCAGGAAGCGCAGGCCGGCAGGCCGCGTGCGTTGTCGCCGGAGTCGTACAGGGAGCCGCCCTTCGCGGGGTCAAGCTTCGGAGCGGAGCCATGCGCCGCATCGGCGGCGGAGGCGCTGCCGGCAACCACCAGGGTCGCGAGCAGCAAGGACTTTACGATTGCCGCGCCGGCGGCCGGGAGAAACACACGATTCATTCAAGCACCCTGAAAAAATTAAGACAATAATTCTTGCGTACAGTGCAGCGGCCATGCTCGTGTCCTGCCATCGAAGAGCGTTCGCGTTCTTAGCGCCGACGACAGGTAACTCCCTATTGTACAATAGCTTTGTTTCCGAACCGCCTCTTTTGTTGTCTTTTTCGCTTCAACAAGCGCCCCCACCCATGTCCAAACTCTGGCAAGCCCGCTTCTTCACGACCGTCAACCAGTTGCGCGACCTGCCGCGCACCCAGGTGCCGGAAATCGCCTTCGCCGGACGCTCCAACGCGGGCAAGTCGACGGCGATCAATATCCTGACCAACCAGAAGGGACTCGCCTTCGCCTCCAAGACGCCGGGACGCACCCAGCACATCAACTTCTTCTCGATCGGCGGCGCCCACGTGGCCATGCACCGCAAGGACGCGACCAATGTCGACGAAATCCGCGCCCTGCTGGTCGACCTGCCCGGCTATGGCTATGCGGAAGTGTCGGGCGACGCCAAGCTGCACTGGCAAAGGCTGCTGGGCGACTACGTGCAGCGCCGCGAGCAGCTGGCGGCCCTGGTCCTGATCATGGATTCGCGCCGCCCGTTCACCGAGCTCGACATCCAGATGCTGGAATGGTTCGCCCCGACCGGCAAGCCGATCCACTGCATCCTGACCAAGGTGGACAAGCTGAACCGCAACGAGTCGACGAATGCGCTGCGCCAGGCGCAACAGGTGCTCGACAGCTACGTCGACGAGGAAGGCAATGGCTTCCCGTTCACGGTGCAGCTGTTCTCGGCCCTCAAGCGCGTGGGCATCGACGAAGCGAACGACAAGATCATCGAACTGCTGGGCCTGGACGACGACGGTACCGAAGAAGACGAGGCCCCGCAGGACGCTCCGCTCTGAACCTTTCAAGGAAAAGACATGCCGATCATTACCCCTTCCCAGTACCCCGCCGTGCGCATGCGCCGCATGCGCCGCGACCCGTTCTCGCGCGCCCTGATGCGCGAGAACACCGTCACCGCGTCCGACCTGATCTACCCGGTGTTCATCATCGACGGCCATAACCAGCGCCAGCAGGTCGCCTCGATGCCCGGCGTGGAACGCGTGTCGGTCGATCTGCTGATGAAGGTCGCGGAAGAGTGCGTGAGCCTGGGAATCCCGGTACTGGCCCTGTTCCCGATGGTCGACGCCTCGCTGAAGACCTATGACGGCGTCGAAGCGACCAATCCGGAAGGCCTGGTGCCGCGCGCGGTCCGTGAGCTCAAGCGCAACTTCCCGCAGCTGGGCATCATGACCGACGTCGCCCTCGACCCCTATACCACCCATGGCCAGGATGGCCTGCCGGACGAGAACGGCTACATCGTCAACGAGAAGACCATCGCCATGCTGACCCGCCAGGCGATGGCCCAGGCCGAGGCCGGCGTCGACATCATCGCCCCCTCGGACATGATGGACGGCCGCATCGGCGCGATCCGCATGGCGCTGGAAGAAAGGGAATTCATCCACACCCGCATCATGGCCTACTCGGCCAAGTACGCCTCCGGCTACTACGGCCCCTTCCGCGACGCGGTCGGATCAAGCGCCAACCTGGGCAAGGCCGACAAGAACACCTACCAGATGGACCCGGCCAACAGCGACGAAGCCCTGCGCGAAGTGGCGCTGGACATCGCCGAAGGCGCCGACATGGTCATGGTCAAGCCCGGCATGCCCTACCTGGACGTGGTGCGCCGCGTGAAGGACGAGTTCAAGGTGCCGACCTTCGCCTACCAGGTCAGCGGCGAATACGCGATGCTGCAGGCGGCTTTCCAGAACGGCTGGCTGGATCCGGACAAGATCATCCTGGAGACCATGATGTCCTTCAAGCGCGCCGGCGCCGATGGCGTGCTGACCTATTTCGCGCTGGATGTGGCGCGTCGTTTGAAGGCGATGGCTTGATTGTTTAAATAAATTGAACAATGAAAAAACCGCGCCGAGGCGCGGTTTTTTGTTGCCGGATGCCGATCACTTTGGTGGCTTGTAATCCGGGAACATTTCCTTGAACAGGAAGTCCATCAGCTCCTTCGTATCCTGAGGCCGCGCCGACAAGGTCACCACCTTGTTCAGACGATGCGAATCCCACTCGAAGTCGCCAGTCTTTTCCTTGCGGATCAGCTCGATCATCTTCTTGACGATGGCGGTCTCGATGTCCGGATCGCTGCCGCGCTCCACCGACACCGCGGTCAGCCAGCGCCGTTTGAAGTTCGGGTTCCAGCCGCGGAATTTCAGGTCGGCGTGGCTGAAGCTCTTGTTGGTGACGCTGAACACGCCGCCGGTCTCGTTCGGATCCTGGCCGCCGCGGCCGTTGATGGCGGCGACGTTGGCGAGGGCGTTGCGCATGCCGCGCTGGGCGTCGCTTTCCTCGGCCGGCTGCTCGCTGCGGGCGCCGCGTGCCTGGCGGCGTTTCTCGATATAGGCCGCCATGTCGGTCTCGTCCGGCTGCAGCTTGGTCTCTTCCTTCGGCTGCGGCTTGGGTTGCTCGACCGGCTTTTCGTTCGGCAAGGTGATCGTGTCGGGCAGGCGCTGGACCTGGGTCACGCGCGGCCTCGGCTTCGACGGCGCCGGCTTCGCGCTCTGTTTCGATTCCTGCTGCGGGGTTTTCGGCGCCGGCTTGCTCGGCTTCTCGGGCGGCAGCCAGACGATCGCTTCTTCCCCTTTCGGCGGCGCCGCGTGCTGGTCGCGCTGTGGATGGAACAGCCAGATCGCCACCAGCAGCAGGTGCAGGCCGATCGTGACGATCAGGCCGGTGCGATTGAGGCGGCGCTCCCCATACGTCGCTACCTTTCGTCCAGGCAAGGGCTGGCCGCAATGTGCGCACACATCGCTCTCGTCCGATGGAGTATGGGAATGGTCACGCAAGATAGCTGTACAACTTTCCGGGAAGTAGCAAAGAATGATCCGAGGGCCGCAGTCTACCCTGTTTCGGGCGGCCCGCGCACGTTTGTTGGACCTTCGCTAACAGCTTACAAGCTGGTCGGATTAATGGATGTTACAGAGTGTATCAGCGGCGCGACAGAGCGTTGGTCACCGGGGGTGACCAACGTAATCGTTTCGATCAGGCAGCCTTGGTCAGGACGACCTTCGGCGCCTCATGGTGAGGCAACTCCAGCTCGGCCAGGTGGTCATCGGTCATCGGACCCTTGCCGCTGTACTTGTCGAGATAGAGATAGATCACCGGGGTGATGTAGAGCGTGATCACCTGCGAGAAGATCAGGCCGCCGCACACCACCAGGCCCAGCGGCTGGCGCAGCTCGGCGCCGGCCCCCAGGCCGAGGGCGATCGGCAGCGCGCCCATCAACGCGGCCAGGGTCGTCATCATGATCGGACGGAAGCGCAGGATGCAGGCCTCGCGGATCGCCCGCTGCGGCGTCATTCCCTGGTTGCGCTGGGCGTCCAGGGCGAAGTCGATCATCATGATCGCGTTCTTCTTCACGATACCGATCAGCATCAGGATGCCGATCATGGCGATCATCGTCAGGTCCAGGTTAAACAGGCGCAACGTGATCAGCGCACCGACGGCCGCCGAGGGCAGGCCGGCCAGGATCGTGATCGGGTGGATGAAGCTCTCGTACAGCACGCCCAGCAGCACGTAGATCACGCCCACCGCCGCGATGATCAGGATCAGCTGACTCGACTGGGAATCCTGGAAAACCGCGGCATCCCCGCCATATTTCGTGATGACCGAGGCCGGCATCTTCATCTCGCGGCCCATCTGGTCGATCGCCGCTGTGGCGTCGCCCAACGGGGCGTCCGGCGCCAGGTTGAAGGACAGCGTGATCGCCTGCAGCTGGCCCTGGTGGTTGACGGCGATCGGGCCGACCGTGCGCTTGACGGTGGCCAGGCTGGACAGCTGGACCAGCTGGCCGTTCTTGCTGCGCACCGACAGGCGCGACAGCGCGTCTTCGAACTGGCGGTCTTCGTTGGCCGTTTCCAGGATCACGTAGTAGCTGGCCGCGGTCGAGTAGATGGTCGACACCTGGCGTTCGCCGAAGGCGGCGTACAGCGCGGTGCGCACGTCGCCCAGCTGCACGCCCAGCAGGTTGGCCTTGTCGCGGTCGATGTCGAGAGTCGCCTGCAGGCCCTTCTCCTGGGTGTCGCTGGTGACGTCGCGGAACAGCGGGTTGTTGCGCATGCGTTCCTGGAACTCGTTGGCCCAGTGGCCGATGTCGCCGCCCGACACGCTCTGCAGCGTGTACTGGTAGCGGCTCTTGCTCTGGCGGCCGCCCAGCTGCAGGTTCTGCACCGGCGACATGTAGACGTTGATGCCGGCGACCTTGCGGGTCGCCTTGCGCAGGCGCTCCATGATCTGCGGCATCTTGTCGCGCTGGTCGCGCGGCTTGAGCACCACGAACATGCGGCCGTTGTTGCCGCCGCCCGAGAACGAGGTCGTGTCCTGCACCGCCGGATCGGCCTGGATGATGGCCGCGATCTGGGTCTGCAGCGCCACCATGGCGGTCGACGAGATGTCTTCGGAGGCTTCGGTGGACACGCGCAGCTGGCCGATGTCTTCTTCGGGGAAGAAGCCTTTCGGGATGGTCGTGTACAGCACCACGGTCAGGGCGAAGGTGCCGAAGGCGATCAGCAGCACCACGAAGCGGAAGCGCAGCGCCAGGTCGAGGGTCTTCTCGTAGCCGTTCCGGACCTTGGTGAAGGCGCGCTCGAAATGGCGGCCGATGAAGCTCTTCTCTTCGCTGTGGTCATGGCCCGCATTTGCCTCATGAGCGGGCAGCAATCGCGAGGACAGCATCGGCACCAGGGTCAGCGAGACGACCGCCGACACCAGGATCGACAGGCCGACGATCACCGCGAATTCGTGGAACAGCAGGCCGATCACGCCCGGCATGAAGAAGATCGGGATGAACACCGCCACCAGCGATACCGAGATCGAGATGATGGTGAAGCCCATCTCGCGCGAGCCTTCGAGCGCCGCGCGCAGCGGCTTCTTGCCCATCTCGATGTGGCGCACGATGTTCTCCAGCACCACGATGGCATCGTCGACCACCAGGCCCACCGCCAGCGTGATGCCGAGCAGCGAGATGTTGTCGAGACTGTAGCCGAGCGCGTACAGCAGGCTCAGGGCGCCCAGCAGCGAGATCGGCATCGTGATCGCCGGGATGAAGGTGGCCGACAGGCGATGCAGGAACAGGAAGATCACCAGCACCACCAGGCCGACCGTCAGCGCCAGCGTGAAGTTGACGTCGTGGATCGCCTCGCGGATCGAGACCGAGCGGTCGTTGACCAGGTTGATCTTGATCGAGGCCGGCAGCTGCGACTGGAAGCGCGGCAGCAGCTTGCGCACGTGGTCGACCACGGCGACGGTGTTGGCGTCCGGCTGGCGCTGCACCAGCAGCACGATCGCGCGCTCGCCGTTGTAGGCGCCGTAGGCCTTGGTCGACTGGTAGCTGTCCTCGACGGTGGCGACGTCCTTCAGGCGCACCGGCTGGCCGTCGCGGGTGGCGACGATCAGCTCGGCGAAGTCGGCCGCCTTCATCATCTGCGGCGGGCCCTGGATGGTCAGGGTCTGCTGCGGACCGTCCAGGATACCGAGGGCGGCGTTCGAGTTGGCCGTGCGCAGCGAAGCCGCCAGCTCGTCCATCGTCAGGTTACGCGCGTTCATCAGGTCGGTCTTGGCGCGCACGCGCACGGCAAACTTCTTGCCGCCGTTGACCTGCACCTGGGCCACGCCCGGCAGGGTCGAGATCGCCGGCGACACCAGGTTCTCGGCGTAGTCGTTCAGCTCCGACAGGTTCATCGACGGCGAGGTCATGGTCATGAACAGCACCGGCGCGTCGGCCGGATTGACCTTGCGGTAGGACGGCAGGTCCGTCATCTCCTGCGGCAACTGGCGCTGGGCGCCCAGCAGCGCGGCCTGGACGTCGACCGCCGCCTTGTTGACGTCGATCGAGGAATCGAATTCCAGCGTCAGAGAGGTATTGCCCTGGGTGCTGGTCGAGGTGATCAGGTTGATGCCGGCGATGGTCGAGAACTGCTTCTCGAGCGGCAGCGCGACCGACGACGCCATGATCTCCGGGCTGGCGCCCGACAGGTTGGCGTTGACGTTGATGACCGGGGTGTTATAGCTGGGCAGCGCCGCGACCGGGATGTGCGTGTAGGCCAGCACGCCGACCAGGATCAGGCTGATCGACAGCAGCACGACCATGACCGGCCGGCGGATACATAGTTCGGAGAGGTTCATGCGGCCCCGCCCTTGCTGCCCGCGCCGGCGCCCTTGCCTTCGCCCGCGCCGTTACCCTTGCCTTCGCCCTTGCCCATTTCGGAAGCCAGGCGCACCTTGCCGCCCGGGCGCACGTTCTGCTTGCCCTCGGTGATGACCTGCTCGTTGCCGCTCAGGCCGCTGACAGCGGCATCGATGCCGGCGCCGTACAGGCGCTGCACCGGCACCTGGCGCGCCGAGTGATCCTTCTCCAGCACGTACACGAAAGTGCCCTGGGCATTGGTGATGATGGCGCTCTGCGGCACCACCACGGCATCCTTGATGGTCTGCACCGTCACCTTGGTGTTCACGTACTGGCCCGGCCACAGGGTGGTGTCGCGGTTCGCGAACTCGGCCTTCACCTTGATGGTGCCGGCGGTCGGGTCGACGGTGTTGTCGATGAAGCTCAGGGTGCCGGTGACCGGCTCCAGGCCGGCGCCGGGGATGGCCTGCACCTCGATCTTGCCGCGCTTCTGCGCCGCCAGCAGGGACGGCAGGCTGGCTTCCGGCAGCGTGAAGGCGATCGTGATCGGATCGAGCTGGGTGATGGTGGTGAGCGAGGTGGACGGCTGCACCAGGCTGCCCGGATAGACGCCGATGCCGCCGACGCGGCCGGACATCGGCGCGCGGATCGCGGTGTAGCTGGTGGAGACGCCGGCCGCGCGCGCGGCCGCGATGTCCGACTGCAGGGTCGCGCGCGCCTGGTCGACCTGGGCCTTCAGGGTGTCAACCGCGCTCTGGGCGATGAATTTCTGGGCGAACAGGTCCTGGCTGCGCTTGTACTGGCGCTCGAGGTCGGCCAGTTGGGCGCGGTCGCGTTCGACCTGGGCCTGGGCCTTGTCCTGGTTGGCGCGGTCGGCGCGGTCGTCGAGCGAGAACAGCAGCTCGCCGGCCTTCACGAACTGGCCTTCCTTGATGTGGACCTGGCGGATGGTCGCGGTGGTCTGCGGATGCAGGTCGACGGTGCGGATCGGGGTGACGGTGCCGCTGGCCTGCTGGACCACCGGCACGTCGCGGCGCTGCAGCGCCACCACGTTGACGACCGCGGGCGGCTGGCCGCCCTTTCCCTTGGCGCCGCCGCCGGCGCCGCCATTGGCGCCGTCCTTCTCCTGGCTGCAAGCACTGACGCCGGCGCCCGCGATGATGACGGCGGCGGCGATGAGTCCGAGGTGATTCCTTTTCATTCCACTCCCTATGCCGCCAGTGCCGGCGGCTTCATTTTTATGATTATCGATGAGGATGAGATACACGCAGTCGACACGTGGTCCCCGCGGCGATTTTCGCACATCGGGATGACCGCGTCGTTACTTCCCTGGGTAATACTCCGGCAGCATGAGCGTCACTTCGAGCCCGCCTTCCGGGTGGTTGGCCAGCACGATGCTGCCGCCATGCTGTTCGGCGATGTTGCGCGCAATCGTCAGTCCCAGGCCGGTGCCGCCCGACTCGCGCGAACGCGAGCCCTCGACCCGGTAGAAGGGATCGAACACGCGCGCCAGCTCGGCGCCCGGAATGCCGGGCCCGCCGTCGCGGATGCGGATCCGCGCCGCGCCGTTGATGCGGTCCACCGACACCTTGGCCGAGTGGCCGTACTTGACCGCGTTGTCGATCAGATTGACCAGGCAGCGGCGCAGGTCCATCGGACGGCCCAGCAGCGCCATGTTGGCGGTGCCGCTCAGGGTCACGCGCTGGCTGGCGTCGGCGGCGTCGGCGCATACCGAATCGAGCAGCGAATCGAGGTCCATCATCTGCATGGTCTCGGTGGTGTCCATGCTGCGCGCCAGGTCCAGGCCTTCCTTCACCATCGCCTGCATCGCCGACAGGTCGCCGATCAGGCGCTGCTGCAGCTCTTCCTCGCTGACCTTCTCCAGCCGCAGGCGCATGCGCGTGAGCGGGGTTTGCAGGTCGTGGGTGATCGCGGCCAGCATCTGGGTGCGCTGGAAGATGTACTGGCGGATCCGCGCCTGCATCGCGTTGAAGGCGGCGCTGGCCTGGCGGATCTCGTCGGCGCCGGTCAGGTCCAGCGGCGGGTGGTTGATGTCGTTACCGAGGTCTTTCGCGGCCTGAGCCAGCTGCTTGAGCGGACGCGTGGTCATGCGCGCCACCAGGTAGGCCAGGAAGGCGATGCTGACCAGGAACAGCGAAATCGTGCCGCGGTAGTCGGTGCGCTCCGGCGAGGTGGCCGAGCGCGGCGGCAGCACCGACAGGATCAGCGGAGTGCCGTCGCGCAGATTGACCATGATGCTCTCGCAGGTGCCGCGCCACTTCATGCGCAGCAGGCCGAACACCACCGGCTGCTCGCGCGCGCGCGCGCAGGACTCCGGCCGCACCGCCAGCGACTGCAGGCGGTAGGGCTTGTTGCCGGGGGATTTGTTCATGCGCGCGTCGAGGTCTGCGACGAACTCGCTCGGCGTCGGGGTCAGCGCCGGCGGGTTCGGGCCGACCGCCTCCAGGCGCATGCCGGGGCGGTTCGCCACCTGCAGGTAGGCGCTGCGCGCGGACTCGGGGACGATCTCGGTGGCCACGATCAGCTGTTCGGCGCGGTCGAGCGAATGCAGGTCGCGGAACTCGTCGAGCACGCGCTGGCGCTCCGCATCGGCCAGCAGCTGGGTCAGCGCGGCGGTCAGCAGGATCCCCAGCAGCAGGGTGATGAACACACGGCCCGTCATCGAGCCGAAGAATGCCTTCACGCGCCGGGCTCCACGCTCACCTGGCCGGCGAGCACATAGCCGCCGTTACGGACTGTCTTGATAATCTGGGGCATGCGTGCGTCCTCGCCCAGCTTCTGGCGCAGGCGGCTGATCTGGATGTCGATCGAGCGGTCGAAAGGATCGGCGTCGCGGCCCTGGGTCAGGTTCAGCAGCTGGTCGCGGTTCAGCACGCGGTTCGGATGTTCGAGGAATACGCGCAGCAGGCGGAACTCCGCGCCCGACAGCATGATGACCACGCCCTGCGGGTTGACCAGGTGGCGCGCGGTCAGGTCCAGGGTCCAGCCCGAGAACTTCATCTGCTGCACGTTCTCGGCCTGGGAATTGGGCGGCATCGCGTGGCTGCGGCGCAGCACGCTGCGGATGCGGGCCAGCAGTTCGCGCGGCTCGAAGGGCTTCGGCAGGTAGTCGTCGGCGCCCATCTCGAGGCCGAGGATACGGTCCAGCGGCTCGTTGCGGGCGGTGAGCATGATGACCGGCAGGGTCGAGGTGGCGCGCAGCTTGCGGCACAGGGTCAGGCCGTCGTCGCCCGGCAGGTTCAGGTCGAGCACGATCAGGTCGGGACGCGACTCATCCAGCGTCTTCCACATTGCCGTGCCGTCGGCGGCAGCCAGCGCGCGGTAGCCGTTCGCTTCCAGGTAATCGGCCAGCAGCGAGCGGATGTCACGGTCGTCGTCGACGATCAGAATGGTAGATGGAGTATCCATGACATCATTATCGCGACTTAGCGTACCCCTGAACAGCGACTTTGTATCGGCATGTATATGGATGGCACAGGGAAACAAATTGATACAAAGGGCGAGACAGCGGACACGCTGCGCTTACATCTTTCACCGATGATGACATCACCGTGCAAGGAGATGTTCTCCGAAGTTCCCGGAAGTTATCCGAAGTCGGATGCACGCCGCCGTGGCAGCCGCCACATTCAACGCACTAGTGGATAAGGAAAAAAGAGATGAACACCTTACGCAAAACCCTCCTCACCGGACTGGCCGCCCTGTCGCTGGGCGGCGCAATGATTGGCGCCCAGGCGCAAACCCAGGCGCCCGACGCGCACCCGAAAGCGCAGCTGAGCAAGGAAGCGCACCAGGCCAAGCGCGCCGAGTTCGCGGCCAAGCGCGAGCAGATGCGCGCCGAGCGCATCGCCAAGCTGCACGACGAGCTCAAGATCACGCCGGCCCAGGAAAACGCCTGGAACAGCTTCGTCGCCTCGATGAAGCCGGCCCAGCGCCCCGGGCAGCATGACCGCGCCGCCTGGGCCGGTCTGACGGCGCCGCAGCGCGCCCAGAAGATGATCGAACTGCAGAAGCAGCGCACCGCCTTCATGGAGCAGCGCCTGGGCGCCCTGAACAGCTTCTATTCGGTGCTGTCGCCGGACCAGAAGAAGGTCTTCGACGAGAAGGCGGCGCAGATGCAGTCGCGCTTCGGCCGCCATGGCGGCCACGGCGGCTGGCAGCACCGCGGCGGCGAGACCGCGCGCGGCTGATCGGTCCGCACCATGAACAAGGAGCGCCGCGGCGCTCCTTTTTTTACTGCAGCCGGTCCAGCGAGGCCAGGAATTTGGCGCTGTCCTGGTAGCCGATCACCCGCCCATCGGGAATCTCCTTCCCTGCCCGGTCGAACAGGATGATGCCCGGCGGCCCGAACAGGCCGAAACGCCTCAGCATCGCGCGGTCGGCCGCATCGTTGGCGGTCACGTCCACCTGCAGCAGTACGGTGTTCGCCAGGCGCGACTTGACCTTGGGGGCGATGAAGGTCAGCTTTTCCATCTCCTTGCAGGACACGCACCAGTCGGCGTAGAAGTCGAGCATGGCGGTCTTGCCGTTGGTGGCGGCCAGCGCGGCGTCGAGCTGCTCGACGGTCTTGATGCGGGTAAAGGCCAGACCCTCGGCCGGGGCGCCTCCGGCGAAGCGCGACAGCGGCGCGAGCGGATCGCGCGCGCCGCTGGCCAGGCCCACCAGCTGGGTCGCGCCGAGCACGGCCAGCGCCGCGCCGAAGGCCATGCCGGCCCAGTGGCGCGGCTTGCCGGCGGCGCGCAGGAGGTAGAAGCCGTAACCCAGCAGCAGCGCGGCCCACAGCAGCATCTGCAGCAGGCCAGGCAGCACCGGCGCCACCATCCACAGGGCCATCGCCAGCATCAGCACACCGAAGAAGCGCTTGACCGACTCCATCCACAAACCGGCACGCGGCAACAGCGAGCCGGCCGAGACGCCGACCAGCAGCAGCGGGATGCTCATGCCGACGGCCATCGCGAACAGCGCGGCGCCGCCGATCAGCACGTCGCGGGTCTGGCTGATGTAGACCAGGGCCCCGGCCAGCGGGGCGGCCACGCAGGGGCCGACGATCAGGGCCGAGATTGCGCCCATCACGAACACCCCGGCCAGCTTGCCGGAAGCCTGGCGCCCGGAGGCGTCGGCGAGGCGGGTCTGCAGCGCGGCCGGCACCTGCAGCTGGAACACACCGAACATCGACAGCGACATCGCCGCGATCAAGAGGGCAAAAGCACCCAGTACCCAGGGATTCTGCAAGGCCGCGGCAAGGCCTTCGCCGAGCAGGCCGGCGGCCACGCCCAGCAGGGTGTAGACGATCGCCATCCCCATCGAATACGAAAGCGACAGCACGAAGCCGCGCCCGCGCCCGCTCTGCTGGCCTTCGCCGACGATGATCGAGGACAGGATCGGCACCATCGGCAGCACGCAGGGCGTGAACGCCAGGCCGAGGCCGAGCAGGATGAAGGCGGGGATGATGGCGAGCAGGCGGCCGCCCTGCAGCAGGGCGGCGATGCCGGAGAGCTCGGACGGCGCGGACCTGGCGGCCGGCGCGGCGGCCGCCGTCGCCGGTGCGGCCGCAGGCGCGG